>NZ_VCQL01000024.1:0-67354 GCF_005937175.1 Halomonas sp. ATBC28
TCTGTCGCAAGGCAGTCATCGTCGTCACTCCTGTTGTATGACCCACGTGGGTCAATCAACAGTGTGGCCCGATGAGGCGAAAAACGTGGTTCGTCGACAGCTACCGCGAAGCGGTTTAGTTCAACAGTGTATTAGACGGCGCGCTCTATGATTGAATGAACGTGCTTGCACTTTTCCCCGGTAAATGCAGCCTGCTAGGTTCTTCTAAGTCTATGATTTTTAAATACATTGATTTTAATTAGGCTATATATCCAAAATTCGCGCGCCTACTGCATTTCCTGGCATGTCCGCTCAGGGTCGAAATACGTCATTCGTCCTCTTCCTCACCAAACGCAATCCTACCCGCTATCGCTTCCATCCCTTCAATCGGCTGTTCATAGCTCCAGGCAATATCTTTATTTTCGCCTAGCGAGAAATACACTGTGTTGCCTTTAAACGGGCAGTGGGTCGTCGTTTCTGAGGTGGTAAGCAAGTCCATCCGCACGTCTTCACCTGGGAAGTAGTGGCGTGGTGGGTAGCCAGTTTCGCGGAGTTCGAAGGCTTGGCTGGAGTCGGCAAGCAACTTGCCACCCACATGCACCTGCACGCGTTGGCTAACGGGGTGAAGCTCGATGCGAGGTGCCTGTGGCATTCGGTTGTTCCCTGCGGCTTTTTTAGCTCTAGTAAAATGAGCCTAGCAGCAAAACTCGTTGAATCCCATGCTCTCCTCATCACACTTTAGGCTACGGCCATGACCTGTATCATGTTTTTGCCACTGCTCTCTAATTCACTACGACTGCCCTAACGCTGCCGTGCTCTCGCTCTTGCCTGAGTAGTAAGAATTAAGCCGGTAACAATCAGCCCAGCCCCAATGAAATCCGCCATGCGCAACGGCTCCCCTAGTATTAGATAAGCGAGTAGTACGCCAAAGAACGGATTAAGAAGGTGATAACTCGATGCCGTCGAAGCGCCGCTAATTCGAATCAGCACAAGCCTGAGGCTCATTCCGCCGATAGTGACGACAAGTACCAAATGTGTAATCGCTATCATCGTAGCGGTAGGAGGCACGGCAAGCGGCTGCTCAAACACCGTTGCTATAAGGTGCGACTGCGCCAGCAATGGGTTGCCAGAAAGATCACGGGAAAACCGGCGCTGCCTTCCCGCCTACACGCGGTAGAAACCGTGTTTGCGATGACGGTACACAAATCCCAAGGCTCGGAGTTCTTACACACCGCCCTACTGCTACCCCCCACGCTGAACCCTATCCTAACCCGCGAGCTGGTGTACACCGGCATTACCCGCGCCCGCGAATGGCTCACGGTGGTGGAAGCCAAACGCGGGGTGTTGAATGAGGCGGTGACTAGGGAGTTTATGAGGGTCAGTGGGTGGGTGTAGGTGATGGGTCAGCCCATAACACAGCCCTGCCTGTGTCATCGGGCTAGATATTCATGATTTACAACCAAATCCTCTCTAACAATAGCTATTCCACCCCAAGCCAATAACCAAAGAAAAAGATCCTCTTCATTGTTGATAACATAGAGAGTGCCGTTTAAAGAGTCTCTGTACTTTCTAATCGCTTTTTCAGGGTCAACGAAATCGGCTATTCTAAACTCCACCGTTCTTTCTTCATCAGCCCAACCAACCCAAGTGCTCATCAGCGTTCTAAACCTTTGGGGCGATAAAGCGGTTTCTTTTGGGGAAAACTCAAGGTCATCAAAATCCAAATCAGCAGAAAAAATATAGTAAAATTTAACTTCTATCGGTTTCTCAACACTTGCACACCTAATGCGCTCTTCTTGATGAGCAAAAAAATCGGCACGCTGTCTCAATGTTTTGCAGAGAATTTTAAATTGATAGTGATTCTTTAAACCAAAATCATCACAAGCGTGAGCAACCGCATCAGTATAAGACAAGTTTCTTGTTGACTGAATTCTACGTGCTTTACGTTTAAGTTTCCGCTCTAGTTTTTTTTATAAAACGAAGCGCTTCATGGTGGGGAGTACATGTTTTAGATTGGAGTCCCATTTAACCATCCTCGAGTCTATGGTCAATATTGGCATAGCCCGCTTTGGCCAAACTATGACCGACTGAAGATAGTACAAGAATAAATCCAGATGTTTTCGCTACAAAAGAGCTACTTTGCCTATGCGGGCGGCAGGCTGACTGGACAGCACTTTTTTATCTTTATCAAAGACTGGAATGAATTGCAATAGAAAATTTAAGCTTGATTCAAATACATTGCAAGCTCCCTTAAAGCTTATATTAGCTGACTTTTATCCAATCAATTACGTTTCTTTACACCGCCCTGCTGCTACCGCAAACGCCCAACCCGATTCTCACCCGCGAGCTGGTCTACACCGGCATCACCCACGCCCGCGACTGGCTGATGGTGATCGAAGCTAAATGCGGGATATTGAATGATGCGGTGACTAGGGAGGTTATGAGGGTGAGTGGGTTGGAGGATATAACACCGCCATCACGCGCAACTTTTTAGTAGAGACCAAGCCGCAACAGAAAAGCTCTAGTCGTGCCTAGCTTTGTTAGGGCTCTTCACCCTCGGCCTGGAATTCGATTTTAGGCGGTAGCTCGCTCATTGCATAATGAACAAATTGTTGACCTAGCCCGGTGAGTTCATAACCTTCGTTTTCGTCAAATGCCGATACTGCCGGTTTTGGGCCACTTCCCTTGGGCCTTCGCTGTGAAGGCTTTGGTACAAAATTACCGAACCGATCTACTTCTCGGTGCTGCCGGATGATGCTGCCCGTACTCAAATCACGAAAAAGCAGCTTGTAAAGATCTGCGTCAGCTGAATCTTCGCGTGCAGCTCCCTTACCAATTTTTCGCCAAATTTCACCGCGGGTTATGCCACCGCTGTTATAAATTGCCCCAATAACTTGGAAGTGCATTTCCGAATATTGACTGATCCAGTCAATGTACATGCGCACGACGTCATCGCTGGAAACTGTAGTGGCTGCCGCATTCGACAGAATATTACGGATATAAACGCGTTTCTCTTCGCTTTCGGCGCCAGCCCATTCACGGAATGTCTTCTTTACTAGCGATTGATATTCCCTACTTTCAACCCGTTCTGCGATTGATTCATCCTGAAGATCAAGGCGAGCCATAATCTCAATAATGGTCTCCTCCTTTTCCTTCAGCTCATCCTGAAGCATTCGAACCCAGTGCTCAAAAAACCGATTTACCCTGTCCTGTTCCGCTTCGGACCATGCGCCTGCTATAGCTGAGAACATACCACCGGCAAAGGGAATAGAACCTCCGATTGCCTGTAGCGCCCCACGTGAATATTTCGCGACTCTTTTACCTTTTGGAACTTCACCTTCCAAGCTAGTTTCATCCGTCATAAAATGATCCTTACAGCCCTAACGCTGAAAATGGGTGTGACTAAAGCGCAACGCAGGCTATACCACTTTTAGCAGAATACGTGTATGCTTTTTTAAACTGCATTTCTGATTGCTTTCACCCCTCTAAACCATCATCATCTTATAATGCTCTTCATGATTAGTAAGAATAAATATATCTTTAAACACCTTTAAATACTTATCTATAGAATCGGCTTGTAGCTCTATATAAAGGTCATCCGTAATACTATGAGAACCATCATTAATCCAGCTAATCAACGACCTACATATCTCTTGATCCTCTTTACTCGAAAACTGCTGTATTAAGTCATCATCTCCATATTTTCCGAGTATTTTGAAATAATTCTCTATAATTCTTCTCATGGTATTTTGAACAGTTACACCAGAGTTGTGCTCTCTATGCTTCAACTCTTTCCATAAAAGTTCATAAGATGTCTGTATCGGGTTTTCATTACCAAAAGACTGTATTTTTGTATAGTGATCTGCTTTTCTAAGTATCCAATAGCTTGTGCTATTATTTCTTTCCTCTCTACCATTAACGAATGAAGCTTCTTTGTGAAAATACACATTGTGGGTTAGCACAATTAATTGCCTGATGTTACCTTCACCGCTTTTTATATTCTTTATGACACCCTTAAGCAGCGTACTAACCACAAATAGTACGGTGCTATCCAAACTTGATATTGGATCATCTACTACCAAAATTCTTTCATCTTCAATATCATCTCTTTTAATTGAACCTACAGCAAGCTGCATAAAATACAAAAAAGTGATGAAAGTGATCTCGCCCTCGCTCAGAGAACTTTCTGCCAACTCTCCATTCTCACGCTGCAATTGATAATGATTTTTAATATCTTCAGATGGAACTATCTCAAAATTCAAAAAACCAAACTGCCTAAGAGTCGCATTTATTTTATGAATTGTTGGCTCAATGCTCGTTACATTATCACTTAACTTTTTTATCTCAGCATCAAGGGTTTGGTATTCCTTTCGCTTCCCATGGTACTGCTGATTTAGATTCACTATTCCCTTTGACAGTCCACTAACTTTATCTTCATGTTTTTTTAATTCTCCCCTATATTCTTCAACCACATAACTCCAAATTGAATCAATCAATCCCCGCTTTTCAGACTGGTAATTATCTACTATATTATTATGCACTTGAATAATATCATTGGCTTCGCGAATGATGGTTGTAATCTTACTCGCTAGCTCCTGAGTAGCAATAACTTCTACACTTCTACTGGGCTCCTTTTCTTTACTTAACACCCTCTCTACATTAGTTGACAACTGAGCTAACAGAGCCTTCACTTCCGACGAAAACAGATCAACATCAAGCTTTGTTTCCTTATTATTTTTCTCTGACTCCTCTACTTGGTCAAAACTATGACTAAGGCTTTCTTTTATAGTTTTGTATTCGTTACAGAGACTCTTTATTTTTGCAGTGGATTTTGTAAACTCATCATCAAAATAGCTTTCCAACTGACTTCTAAAATCTTTAGTTATCGTAGGCTGCTGGCAGAGTGGGCAGATTTCATCTTCCTGCAATAGTAGTCTGCCTTGATTGACCCAGTCATTGATATTTAAGCGCTGAATGAGGTGAGCTATGTCAACGTCAGCTTTTCCTATGATTTTTGTATTCCAAATATGATCTTCCTCAATTGAGATTAAGCGAGAAAAATCTATGCTCGGCAAAAATGCTAATCGTTGCGGTATCTCACCAAATATAGTTTCTGATTTATTTACTAAAACACTTAACTCAAGAACAGGTTGCTTGTTGTTTTTATATTCATCCAGCAACTTACTCTTAAATTTATCTTTTTGCATAAACCCTTTGAATGCTTCCTTGAAATTTTTCTCATGAATTTTATACACATTCGACCATGCACTTTCCCTAAATGCGTCTTCCTCTTCCTTCTTATCCGCCTCTTGTTTTTCTAATGTTTCTTTCTTTTGAATGCCAACTATCTTAATTTCTTCTAACTCTTTTTTCTTTTCGTCAATTAGCTCTATCTCCTCTTTAGTAGCCTCACCAAGGGTAAATACACCTTCAATTGTTCCTTTACCAAAATTGTTTTCTCTAAACGCCTTGTTATACACTAAAGTCTTAGCTTTAATATCGTGCTGCCATAATACTTGTGAGCCAGAAAAACGCGCCGCAGTATTATCTGAAAGAAAATTGGAAATAGTTGTCTTTCCACTACCATTAGAGCCGTAGATAAAATTAATCTTATTAAGATCATTAACAAACACTCCCAGGGAGTCGTAACTTGCTACGTTTCGTATTGTAATTGCCTTAATCATTATGACTACCTAGATCTCAGTATTTTCCCAGGTAACAGTGATTACAAAAAATTTAGCAACCTGGATGCATGTATCGGCGTGTTTTGCTGTTTCAATAATACTAGTTGTTTCGTCAAGGATTAATCACCAAGCCCGCATCCCTATTATTTCCTCAGCAAACGCCATCCTACCTACTATCACTTCAATACCATTAATCAGCTGCTCGTAGCTCCAAGCAATATTGTGTATATTACTCAGCGGGAATATATAAAGCTGCCTTTAAACAGGACGTAGTGGTGAGAAAGCCCATCCGCAAGTCTTCGCGGGAAAGTAGTGCCTTGGGGAGCAGCCACATTAACGGAGTCCAAGGATGTAGATGGAGTCGGCAAACAGCTTGCCATCAACATGCACCTGCAAACGCCGAATAACGGAATGAGGCTCAATGAGTGAGGCATTTTGCATATATGTTGTCCCTGCGGCGATTTTTCGCTCTAGTCATTTCAGACTAGCAGCTAAGTCCGTTGAAACCCATGTTTGGTTCTTTAAACTTTAGGCTACGGGGATGACCTGGATCATGTTTATGCCACTATTGCTTATTTCGCTATACCCGCCCGTCCTCTGTCTTTGGCTGGCGTGATGGAGCACTACGCAGGATTCCGTGTTGGTAGTTAACTCTACCTTACTGCTCCCACTGCCTGGGTGGTAAGGAGCAGGCCGAATACAATCAGCCCAGCCCCAATGAAATCCACCATGCGCAACGGCTCCCCAAGTATTAGATAAGCGAGTAGTACGCCGAAGAACGGATTAAGAAGGTGATAGCTCGATGCCGTCGAGGCGCCGCTGATGCGAATCAGCACTAGCCAGAGACTCATCCCACCGATAGTGACGACAAGTACCAGATGTGCAATCGCTATCATCGTAGCGGTAGAAGGCACGGCAAGCGGCTGCCCGAACACCATTGCCATGGGAAGAAGAGCAACAGCGCCAGCAATGGATTGCCAGAAATTGGCCTGCAAGACGGGAAGGCCTGCGCCTTGGCCGCGGAAGAACACGGTGCCACTGGCAAAGGCGAACATGCCCCCAGTTGCCATAAGCACTCCCCAAATATCGACCTGCACCCCGCTAGCCACGCCTGAGATGACCACCACGCCCACTAATCCCAGCGCCGCGCCGAGTAACTTCATTGGGGAAAGAGGTTCTACGCCCCACCATGCTGATAGCAAACTGGTTGCCAGCGGTGCGCAACTGACAATAACAATAACGACCTGGGGGCGAACCGTCTGCAATGCGGCAAAGCTCAGCCCCAGGTAAAGAGCGTTGTTAAGAACGCCAAGCAGCAATCCGCGCCTAATAGCGATGCGATCGCCATGAGTTGATAACCGGAAGCCGCCGCAGCTAAGGCAAATGGGCAGCATCAGTAACGCACTCAATAAAAACCGGATGGTGAGCAGCATAAAGGGGTCGAAATCAGTCAGTGCAATGGCACCGGCTATAAAAGCCGAACTCCAAACGATACTGAAAATGACCACCAAACCAGTTAATACGAAATTGTTCATGCAGCCCCCTAAAAGCGCCAGCTTGCTTTTGCACCATCACCTTTAGACTGATGGTGCATGAGAGTTACGTGCAGTGGAAATTAATTATCAAACAGCCATAATTAGTTGAATTAATATTAAGTACGGAGAGATAGTGTGTTTAATTGCCAACCTTCCCCCTTGGGCGATAGGCGAGTCACGCTGGAACACCTGCGCGCTTTCGTACTGTTGGCCGAAGGCAATGGTTTTCAGCAGGCAGGTCTTCAGTTGTACCGCAGCCAGTCTGCGGTCACGCAAAGTCTGAAACGGCTGGAGGAAATACTCGGCTGTAAGTTACTTGAGCGTCGTCAAGGTCACATCCTTGGCTTGACGGCAGACGGCGAGCGGTTTCTTCCCGCCGCCAATGAGATACTTTCCCGCACATCTGAGGCGGTGAGTGCCATGCAACAACCGGAAATCGCCGGACGCCTGCTGATTGGTGTTCCCGATGATTTCAAGGTGGTGGATCTACATGGAGCCATTTCCCGGTGCGCCGAGCTAAACCGCAATCTGCGCCTGGAAGTTGTCTCTGCGCTCTCCTCGCAACTGCTCCACCAGCTCGACAACAACGGCCTTGATCTCGTCATCTTTAAGTATGTGGGAAACTTCACGCCAAGCGACCCGCGCTGGCAGTGTCAACTGCTGCGGCGAGAACCTCTCCATTGGGTGACCACGCAACGGCATGATTTTGACCGTATGTCTGATATACCACTTGTTATCTTTCCTGATGGCTGTTGCTACCGTAGCGCAGCGCTCGCCGCATTTGATCAGCCCGGGAAGCACGGCTATAGCGCCTATGTCAGTGCCTCTTATGACAATATTCGTGCCGCTGTGTCGGCTGGTCTCGGCATTGGCGTGCTGCCCGCCAGTGCGCTTGCTGAAGACCACATTATTCTAGGCAAGCGGGAGGGATTTCCGGAGCTGCCTATGGTTGAACTCGTGATGGTGCAGGCGTCACAAAAGCGTGCCACCCAGCAACTCGCGGACTTCCTTACGCTTTCCTCGGCGATGAAGTCACAGGCGCCAGCCCTCCCCTAGCCGCTGCTACATCGCCCTGATATGGGTGTCGGTTGACGCCAACCCGACAAACTTGCTTGCTGAAGGCCCGCTATTTTTTCTTAAGTATACTGTTATTTGCGGGGCGGGAGCGGTGGTGTGTTGAGACGAGGGACGAATGAAGGAAACACATCGCGAAAAGATCTTTCGAGCCCCTTTTATAGTGCCTTCAGTGACAGCATGTGTCGCCCGCGCTGAGTGGTACCAATTATCCATGGATAATCCTCTTCCATTTCTCGTTGGCCCCCAAAATATAATTCAAGCTACCGTAGCCATTTTCAGGGCTGTGCTTCCAAAAGCGCATCGTGCGACGGTCAAATTATGTAAAGCGAGCTTTACTATCAGTCTGAAATTAGCTAACGTAAAGCCTGCTTTACACTTGAGGCTGCATAGATGAAATACCTTTACGAGATGGGCGCTGCGTTAGCGTGTTACATGGTTGTGCTGGTGGCATCATTGATCGCTCTGACACAATTTCAGGATGCCGGTTTTGTAGTTCGTGCGGCCATCACCCTTTCCCCAGTTATCCCTGCGGCCTTTATGTGTTGGGCGGTAGTTCGGCAGTTGCGACGGCTAGATGAGATGCAACTGCGCATTCAGTTCGAAGCTCTGGGGTTCGCCTTCGCAGCCTCCGCTCTGTTGACGTTTAGCTATGGGTTCATGGAAAACATCGGCGCGCCTCATCTACCATGGTTATGGGTTTGGCCCGTAATGGCGATGATGTGGATTGTTGGTTTAATGATCGCTAAGAAACGATATCAATGAAAAACAAGCTTAAAGAGCTGCGAGCTCAGCATGATTGGTCGCAGCAAGGTTTGGCTACGGTCTTGGGTGTCTCTCGTCAGACGATTAATTCGATTGAAAATGGCAGGTACGACCCAAGTTTGACACTTGCTTTTCAAATTTCTCGCGCATTCGGTTTGCCCATCGAGAAAATTTTTGATGATGAGGATCACTCGGCCGATCCGAAGTAGTCTGTTGATTCATATTAGGGGTGCTAAGGCCTAGTATCGTTATTTCCATGCATGCGGCATAATGGTTTCGATATGTATTATGTCTCCATCAGTGCGAGTAGGTACGGCGCCGTGAGGTATCCCCCCTCAATTAGTAAGTTTTGAAGACCGTCAAAGGATCTTTTCAGGTCGGCTCTTAATTGCGGCCATCAACCGTTTCCCGGCCATAGTGAAAGACCGCTCAGGTTCGCTAGCTGCGGTATTCGGCCAGGAGCGGTCTTAAAGCTACGCTTAAGCCGTCCCAGCCAAGATAGTGTCCGCGTGACGCGGAATGGTTAGTTGCTTTACGACTCACTTTTTAGAGCCCAGCACTGCGTAATTGTCCCGGACTGCTCATGTTCAACTACCATGTTGGTGCTACTTCTTGAGATTACAGTCAGGGTCTTCTCTTCAGAGCTCAGCGGCGCATTAAGAAATTCCGTAACCTTGTTAGTATATCCATCTTTGAAATGTCCGATTTTGTCGAAATCCTTTACTACATTGAACGCACGCCCGTCCAGGTAAAACTGGTTACCCTGGACTTTGGCCACACCCTCTTCTTCGTAGGAGAACTGAGCAAACACCTCTTCATCATCTAGATGGCTATAAATTATTTTGTTTGAAGCAACATATGAAAGATCTTCAGCGTATTGAATATTGCTTACAAATGTTTCTCTTACACTTTGCTGAGGGTACTCATATTCATGGGTGCAGCTCCAACTCCCCCCACCAAATATGGAAACTCCCGCTATGAGTAACTCAAACATCTCAGTATCTCCTACACCTAACGAGGCTACATAAAAACCCGATTTCGGGTCACGTCTATCGCCTGTCGTCCTTTTTTTGGCTCAGCCTGTCATCTGACTGAGCCATCCTGGTAATCCTCTCTTATCGCCCAATTTTTTGAATGTGCCCGATTAGCTATCAGTGGGATTTTGCTACAGCCTCCAGAGGCTTATTTTGCGTTTTTTGGAGCGAAGCGACAGCAAAATAAGTCCTGATCGCTTGTCTTGTTATGAATAGTACTCTGACGTTTTCACAATTAGAAATGTCATGAACTGTAAGAGGGCTATACCAATACCACATGTAATACACACAGAAACAAGTAAACACTGTAAATAATTTGATCTTTTAAAAGCCTAAATTAGTGCGGATATAAAAGCAGAGAGTAAACCTACCGTGACGAGAGAGTAAGCTATCTCAATTAGATAATTAACATCTTGGTCTGGCGTATATACGGGCCCAGCAATCTTGAGGAAAAATGCATAGCTAGCGATAAATATAATTCCACTCACTAATGCTAGAAATTTAGTTTTCATTTAAAGTCCTTGAAATTCATAATGTTACTGGCAATAGAGTTCAACGGAGCGCAATGCAGGTGGCGTCCCGTTGACTAAATGGTTAGGCATTCTATCCCCCATGCCAGTTATCACTGCTGATGACGCCATTTTCGTCAACAGTAAAGGACAGGTCGTCAGTGGAGACGCCCATGTACCCTTTGACTCGAACGGTTGTCTCTTGGGGCTCAATTGAATCAACCGACGATTTTAGTATGGCTGGCGCAGTGAAAACTACAGTGCGAACGCCACCGTTTTCCACGATCGAGTCTGCGCTCGCGCCCCACGATCTCCGTATCTGACCGAACGGGTCACGAATCACCACCTCGCGATCGTCTTGAAACCGAAATAGATAAACTGTCTCAAGGTTTTCAGTTTCAGGCAGCAGACTTTGCCCCTTGAGATATGACCACCCGGCTATTGAAAGGTAGAGAACTATCGGCGCCAGCAGGATTGCCAGTAAGACTTTTAGAACTTGTTTCATACGTCCTAACGCTGAAAATAAGCGGCAGCCTTGGCAGAGCGAAGCGGCGACAAGGCTGTCCGGTGCAGGGCCGTCAGGCCCGGAACGTACTTGATTGATTTGTTGAGCTTTATACGGTGATCGAAGCCCAACACCTTAGCAAATCCCCAGCACTGACTCTAGTTTAGATGCCAGCTCGTTGAACTCGTCACCCCAGCCATTCTGCAACGATAATTCTTGAAGGTTAGCTGTTGGCGACAACAGGCGCCTTACGCCATCCGTTGACGGATTGCTAAGCAAGAATTCTATATCCTGAAGCGCTCTGTCTCGCTCACCGTAAACGGAACCATCATCACTAGCTGCCGCTTTCTTCCGCAGTTCCTCAAGGAATTTTCGAGCGATCTCATGCGAGAGCTCGGGAAAGGCAACGACATGCGCTCCTAACGCGGCGGCGCGTTCTATATAGGCCACATGCATTTGCAGGTTTTCATCTACCGCTGCTTTGCTAACGGGCAGTTGAGCAAGGGCAATGGTGATGGGGTCGGCTAAAGTGGTGATCATAATTATCGCTTAGCTGGTTGGGTGCTGGCGTGAAGGCCGCCTATGCCAATCAAAAGTGCCCGCCCGATCTACTCCTCCGGTGGGGAAAGGCGGGCATCGGTTAAGGTACGTGGCCGGTACTCACACGTTGTATCAGCCCAGCGCTTCCAAACACTCTCATCGACTGAAATATTCACCGCACACTGCTCTGGCATCACTTCCGAATATTGTCGGTAAAATCGGCCGTCAGTTGTCTTTCCAAGGCGTTTGTATCTGGCGTAGAACCCCTTCAGGAAATCAGAAAACGAATCTTTGGGTGCTGTCTTCCAGGCATCCTCAGCAACTTCGTAGGGTGCCACTTTTAAGCCTGCCTTTTGCGCCTTGGCTAACATCCAGCTCAGCGATAAATCGGCCAGTGTGTCGTCAGCGCCATACCCGCCGCCTACATTGGCGTGGGCGCCGATAAACCAGCACTGCTCTACGTCGCGATTGCCCGTTTTCTGCTTGCCATCCTTGCTTGTCCAGAGCGATACGTTGTAGGTCGCTCTGTGTTCGTCCAGCGCGACTGCTTGATAGGCACGATCGACAATGCTGGAAAGCTCGGTATCGTGCCAATCGTATTTGCTTTTGAACAGGTTGGTTCCGGGCACGCCCAGCGCGCCAACGGTATCCCACACACCAATGAAATGAATCCTGGGCTGGCGGCTGAAGCTCTCCTTGAACCCTTTGCACACGTCAGAATCGGGGTGCAAATCGCGGTTTCGATAAATACTTTCGGCCTTATCGAGCAACCCTGGCGTGACGACATGCACTAGCCCGCATTTACGAATCAGCCCCACCAAGCTTCTGGCGGTGTAGGCACCGCGGCTGAACCCGAATATCCATATCTCATCGCCTTCACTGTAACGCCTTGCCAGCCAATCATAGTCTTCCCGAAGGTTTTTGCTCAGCCCGTAACCGAAGGCTCCGCCGGTAAAGCGCTGAAACTTGGATGTCCCTACTCCGGGGTCGTAATAGAACCGCTGCCTGATACCATCATCGTCATCATGGATCAGCCGGGTAATACGATAAACATTGGTTTGGTCTTCAGGGTCGTTCCAGGTCCCATCAAATAGCAGAATCAGTTTTTGTTTTGTCATTGTGTTCCCCAGGATGATGCGCACTCTTGAACAGTGCTCATTACCGCTGACTGAGTGCAGCGGATGCGCTATGTATTCTTAGGCATAGCATCACCTGCGGCCTCAAGAGTATGTAACTAACTGTAGTCGAAAATGCTTTCCGTCACCTGTCGATAGCCAATTCGAAGCAGCACCCCCGATGCAGGCGCTCTTTCTATCTCGCTCTAGCACAGCTTAGCTTGCAAGTACCACGGCCACCTCGTTCATGAGCGAGGCTCCACGCTAGGAACGGCGATCAGCGGCCAATTTGCCGCTACCTCGTCCGCTGTTGAGACACGTACCGCACGCAGGTCACGCGGATAGTCCACACCCTCGGCTTCCATCGCCCTAGTGGCATGAAATTGCCCGTTTGCGGCACGCAGTATCCAGCCGCTTTCGTCGCATTGCGAAGAGGCAAGATACGCCACGCCTGTCGCGACATCGGTAGGACGCAATTCATCGGGTTCACCCTCTATGCCCCACATGCGTGTTTTGGCAACGGGCGAAACCGCATTAACGATAATCCCATCCTTTTTGCCTTCAGCTGCAAGCACATTCATGATTCCCACCACCGCCATCTTGGCAGCCACGTAGGAAGCGAGCCCGTTCTGAACATACTGTGGGTAGAGCGCTCGACAAGAAGTGGTCATGACGATGCGGCCATAGCCTGCTGCTTTCATCGCAGGCCACGCCGCCTGTGCGAACCAAAGAGGTGCCTTTGCGGCGATGGCCATCATTTGGTCAAAGGCGCTTTCCTCTATAGCGTCAATGTTTTCATAGGCTACCCACCCTGCATTATGAATCAGAGCATCCAACCGTCCGTTGATTGTCAGAGCACTGCGTACTAGCGCATGGCAGCCTTCACGCGTTGCAATATCTGCTGATACTGCTCGTGCATCCAGACCTTCCAACCGAAGTTGCTCTGCTGCACGCTCCGCAACCTGTGGATCCGCGCCATTACCATCAGAACCGGCACCGTTATCCTGGATTAGAACTGTTGCACCAAGTCGTGCAACGCATTGAGCATACGAAAAACCAAGCCCGCGACCTGATCCAGTGATAAGTACCACCTGCCCTTCAAAATTCACCATTTCACACTCCGTTCTTCCTGAGAACACGAGTGAAAGTATGAAATGGGCAATACAATACATAAAATACTAATAACATAGTTATTTGATATATTTTAAATATCATAAGAGTATTGAATTACTAATGGCATATTCGGAGTTGCCGCATGACGTCAGACACCAAAGCTCGTATCACCTTGCGTGCAATGGAGCAATTTGTGGCTGTGGCGGAAGAGTTACACTTTCACCGTGCTGCTGCGCGATTGAATATGTCGCAGCCCCCTCTTACCAGCGCGATCCGCAAACTGGAGGGTGATATCAATGTCACCCTTATTGAGCGTGGCAACCGTGTTCTTGGCTTAACCCCTGCGGGAAAGAAATTCCTTGATGAAGCATACGAAACGCTTCGACGAGCAGAACAAGCCATTACCGCAACACAGGATGTCGCAGCAGGCAGAACAGGCTTGGTGCGCTTAGGCTATGTGGGAAGTTCACTTTATGGGCGACTACCTGATGTCATTCGTAAATTTCGGACAAGCCATCCTGAGGTTCGTCTTGAGCTACGTGAGGCAACGACTGCTGCACAGATTGGCGCGTTGCGCGACGGCACACTGGACGTGGGCGTTTTGATCCCACCGCTTGCGAATGCTGAAGATATCGAGCAGACACACTTCGATGGTGACCGCTTGTGCATGGCCTTACCGAAAGATCATCCGCTCTGCAGGCGGCCAACGTTAACGCTTGCGGACCTCTCTGACGAACCGTTCATTCTATGGCCGATGGTGGAGGGGCGCGGCTTTCACCTGCAGGTTATCCGACTTTGCGCCAATGCAGGCTTTGTACCCAGGGTGACGCAAGAAGCATACGGGATGCATGCCGTGCTGTCCCTGGTAGCAGTCGGAGGCGGCGTATCTATTGTTCCCGAAAGCATGGGGGGCTTTCAGAGAGACCGAATCAGCTATCGTTCGTTACCGGGTTCTGAAGCTCACTTCGATCTCGTGTTGGGTTACCGCCACTTCTCTCCTTCCGTTAAAGCCTTTATTCGTTCGGTTGAGTAAAGGGACTCAACGGAATGCAACGTTAAAGTGAGCAGGATGGGCGAAGCTCAGTGCCAATAGTTGCTTGTCTGTACACCGCTATTTATTCTTAGAAATGCTGTTTTTTGCGATGCTATCCCGCTAACACATTGAACAAGGAGCGTGCATGGCAGACACCATCCACAACCACCACGATACCGGCTACAAGGAGCTGTTTAGCTACCCCGAGTTTGTGCAGCAGTTGATCGAAGGCTTTGCGCCTGGTGAGATTGCTAAGCTGATGGATTTCTCCACACTGAAGAGCCACAGCGGCAACTACATTACGCCGCTGTTTGAGGAGAAGATTGAGGATGTGGTGTGGTCGGTTGAAGTGGCCTGGGAAGGCTTCACACAACGAGTGTTTCTCTACATACTGCTGGAGTTTCAGTCCTCGGTGGATCGCACCATGCCCATTCGGCTGCTGCACTACGCCGCCTGTTTCTATAGCGAACTACTCAAACAGAAAATAATCACGCCCGGCCAAGGCTTGCCGCCCGTGTTTCCGGTGGTATTGTATAACGGCTCGGAGCGCTGGACGACTCCGTTAGACATCTTCGAGATGATCACCCCGGAACCGCCCGACTTTCTACAGATTTATCAGCCCCACCTACGCTATTACCTGGTCGATGAAGGGCGCTACACTGATAAACAGCTAGGCTTGGTTCAGACACCGTTAAGCGGCGTGTTCAGCGTCGAAAACGCAGGGGAGAGTTGGGAAACCTTGCAGCGAGCCGTTGATCGTATTGTGGCCATCATTCAAGCGGATCCGAACAAAGAGCGCATTGATAAGGTCATTACACGTTGGATCAAGCGTCACCTGCAACGGCTTGGGGCAGAGGTGAATCTGGAGCAGCTCAACAGTTTGGTGGAGGATAAAGATATGTTGGCAGAAAACTTAGAAAATCTGGTGCAAAAAGAGCGCCAACAAGGGCGTCAGGAAGGACGGCAAGAAGGACGGCAAGAAGGACGACAGGAAGCTGAACAGCGTGCTTTAGAAGGCAAACGCAACGCAGCACGTAAGCTGATCGCTCGCACGGAAATGGATGATCAGATGATCGCGGATATCGAAGAACTGCCCGTCGAAGAGGTAGAAAAGTTACGGGCAGAGACTCGGCATTAAGGCCTAAACAATCTGGCGTGACCGCCGCCACTCAGCCAGCGCCTGAATATCCTCTGGTGTAGTCCGGCAGCATCCGCCAATGCCTGATGCGCCTGCTGCCAGCCAGTGCTCACCCCCTTGTACCAGACCGTAAATATCCGCAGCGGTATGATCGCATTGGGCGGGGTGCCAGGTTTTGGTCACTGCGTTGTAGACTTCCCCAGAGTTGGGGTAGACCAATATAGGCAGATCGCACTGACGCCGGATCGCCTGAATCAGCGATTCAATGTGGGCCAAGGCCGTACAGTTCACACCGATCGCCGCTACACCAGAGCAGTTGGCCAGGGCAGCTGCACACTCCTCGATCGGCGTGCCGTCGCTGAGGTGTTGGCCATCCTTCGCCGAGAAAGTGATCCAGGCCTGCGCGCCCGGATGCTCGGCCAGCAAATCGGTGATCGCCAGCGCTTCTTCCAATGAAGGCAAGGTTTCAGCAGCCAGTAGATCCGCCCCCGCCGCCAGTAAGAGTTCAAACCGCTCGCGGTGAAACTCAACCAGCCCGGCGCGATCCAGGTCATAGCCTCCTCGGTATTCACTGCCGTCCGCCAGATACGCGCCATAAGGGCCAACGGATGCGGCTACCAACGGTTTGGGGCGGTCGGTTTGACCGGGCTGCCAGACCGCATCCCTCGCCTGCTGCGCCAGCGTGACCGATAACTGAATCAACGCCCGAGCCTCTTCTGCCGTCATCCCCGCCTGCATAAAACCCGGCACGGTGGCCTGATAGCTGGCGGTAATTGCACAATCGGCACCGGCTTCAAAGTAAGCCTGATGCACCTGACGAATCTTCTCCGGGGCCTGTGCCAACAAACGCGCCGACCAGAGGGCGTCATTGAGGTCACAGCCTAGCGCTTCCAGCTCGGTGGCCATGGCGCCGTCGATAACCATAAAGGGCATGTCGGCCAACAGGGCTTTGATCGGGTTCGACTCATTCATACGGTGTTTTCCTCAACGGCGTTGGGCGAGTGTTCAGAACGTTGGGAGGCCGAACGGTGGCGCACATAGTGCACCAGGTAGCACAGGCCAATGAAAGGCACACCGAAATAGAGCGCAACGCGTTGATGCGGGTCGAAGGCAATGCCAATGCACGCGGCCAGACAGGCTGCAAAAGCAATAATCGGCACCCAGGGGTAGAACGGGGTGCGATAAACCAGATCCTTCAGTAGCCCGCCTTCACGGAGGTAGTGGCGCCGGAAGTTAAACTGGCTAAGCGCAATCGCCATCCAGACCACCACCACGGCCAATCCGGAAATCGAGACGAGCACCAAATAGACGGTTTCAGGGGCATACACGCTGGAGAACAGCGCGCCCAGGCCGCCGACCATGCTGAGTAGCAGGGCATTCATCGGAATGCCACGCTTGTTGAGGCGGCCAAGCGACTTGGGCAAGGTGCCCTGGTCAGCGAGCGTCCATAGCATACGCGACGAGGCATAAAGCCCGGAATTGGCCGCCGATAGCAGCGCGGTGATGATCACGAAATTCATGATATCGGCTGCGCCCGGCACGCCAAGGCGTTGGAATACGGCCACAAAGGGACTTTGACTGAGCCCGGCCTGATCCTGAGGTAACAGCGCCGCAATCACGACGATGGTGCCGACGAAAAACAGGATTAACCGCCACAGGGTCGCGCGGATGGCCTTGGGCACATTGCGGGCCGGATCCACCGTTTCTCCGGCGGCAATGCCAATCAGCTCGGTGCCGGAAAAGGCAAACATCACTGCCAGTAAGGCGGTACCAATGGCCATCAGGTTGGGCGGCATGGCGCCCTCTCCCCATAGGGCCGATAGCCCCGGTGAGGCGACCTCAGCGCCAGTGGCATCATGCAGCGGTACCCAGCCAATAATCGCCACGGCGCCCACCAGCACAAACACCACCACCGCGATCACTTTGATCAGTGAAAGCCAGAACTCAGACTCGGCAAAGAAGCGTGAGGTAAACGCATTAACGCCAAAAACAATCGCCGCAAACAAGCCGCTCCAGTACCAGCCGGGGATATCGGGAAACCAGCGCCCCATAAAGACCGCCGCCGCGGTGAACTCAGACCCTAGCGCCACCGTCCAGGTGAGCCAGTACATCCAGGCCACCATATAGCCTGTGCCGGGGCCGATATAGCGGCTGGCATGGGCGCTGAAGGCGCCTGAATTGGGCATATGCACCGCCAGCTCGCCCAGGCACATCATCACCAGCCAGGCAACGATGCCACCCACCAGATAGGCCAACACCGCTCCAATAGGCCCGGCCTGCTGCACGGTATAACCGGAACTCAAAAACAACCCGGTGCCAATCACGCCTCCCAGTGAGAGCATCACCAAATGGCGCGTCTGCATACTGCGCTTGAAGTGCGCACCCTCTTGATCACTTGCTGGCTCACTCATGGTGATATCCCTATCTTTGGCCTAACACAGCAGCAGGCGCCCAGTGGCCTGGCTCAGAAAGGGCACCATTTTAGTGCATCCTTAATTTGCCAAAAAGAATAAAAAAGATTTTTAATATTCTTATTTTGAATATGCAGTCTGAAATGAGTGATAAGCGCAGGAAGTGTCAATTTAGATAATGGCTAGCCAAGGCTATCGCACGGTGAAGAGAAAACCAGACGCTGAGGTGCATGCGTCTTGGTAAATTATGGACATTGAGATCAATGGTAAGGTCATTACACGTTGGATTAAGCGTCACCTGCAGCAGCTTGGGGCGGAAGTGAATCTGGAGCAGCTCAATAGCTTGGTGGAGGATAGCTCTAAACTGCGTATCGAAGATAAACACTGGGCACGAGTGAATCCCAAGCGAGTCTCATCGTTCGCTGGGAGCCAAACGGTTAGGAGCTAGAAGATAGCGTTGAAGCAATCAGTATTCCTGGATTCAGGCTTCTAATCATTAAGCCTGGTTACTTCTGCAGGCAGTCGGCCATTTCCTGTTTTAACCAACTTTCGAAACGCGCGCATTTATTATTCATGCCTAGCGGCTCAGGTGATAAGAGATAGTAGGCTGAGCCATCCAACAGAAAACCATAAGGTGCGTGGAGTTGCCCGCTTTCCAATTCGTCCTGAACCATTAAGAAAGATGCCATAGCGATACCTAAACCAGAAACAGCAGCCTGTATACATAGATAGAAGTGTTCATACTCAACTCGGCCGCTTCCTTTGGTCGATATATTGGAAAGCTTTTCCCAGGTTGGCCAGGCATTAGGGCGAGTACCAGCATGTAGCAAACGCTCACCTTCAAAATTGTCATTAATACTCTTTTTAACTCGACTTACTGGCCCTACCCACTCCTCACATACTTTCTCTGCATAAATGTCAGGTTCCCAGTGAAAGTCATCGCGTCTAAGCGCTAAGTCAACACCGCTTCGTGCAAAGTCGATTGGGCCACCTGCAGCAACTAGATGAAGATTGATGTCGGGATTAGCTTCATGAAATGCCGGTAATCTTGGGATCAGCCATTTCATGGCAATGGTTGGTTCGCAAGATAACGTCAGCACTTCATTCTGGGCAGTATGCTGTAATCGATAAACAGCACCCTCGAGTTGCTCGAAAACGGAATGAGTAACCTCATGTAATGAGCGGCCTGCGGCATTGAGGAAAATGGCTCTGTTACGCCGTTCAAATAACTCGACCCCCAAAGCATCTTCTAAAAGCCGTACCTGGCGACTGACTGCACCGTGTGTGACATGCAAGGTCTCGGCGGCTTTTACAAAGCTGCCTGTCTGCGCGGCCGCTTCAAAAAAGCGGAATGATGCAAGAGATGGAAGTTTCATATACTCGATGAAATCTATCAGATTTGCTTCACGATAAATCGCTTTTATATAGCGTGCAAGCGCTTACAGTTAAGTCTTCAACTAACGGTTATCTGTTAGAAAACGTTGACTTTTAATGGTAGGAAAATATCGATGATCGATTTGCGTAGCGATACAGTGACAAAACCATCTCCCGCCATGTTAGAGGCGATGATGACAGCTCCATTGGGTGATGATGTATGGGGAGACGATCCAACGGTACACGCCTTTCAAGACGCGCTAGCCGAACAAACAGGCAAAGAAGCGGCACTACTTTTCCCTAGTGGCACCCAGAGCAACTTAGTAGGTTTAATGACCCACTGTGAGCGAGGCGATGAGTACATCGTGGGCCAATCCGCGCACACTTATCGCTATGAAGGGGGCGGTGCCGCCGTGTTAGGCAGCATACAACCTCAACCTATCGAAAACGCCGCTGACGGAAGCCTTCCTCTAGATAAAATCTCCGCTGCTGTCAAAGCGGATGACTTTCATTTTGCTCGCACTCGATTGCTGGCATTAGAAAACACTATTGGCGGCAAAATATTGTCACCACATTACATACAGCAAGCCACCGAGCTAGCCCGCGCGCATGGCTTAGCCACCCATTTAGACGGTGCACGCTTGTTCAATGCTATGGTGGCTTCCGATACATCGCTTGAAAGGCTCTGTTTACCATTTGATAGCGTTTCACTGTGCTTTTCTAAAGGGCTAGGCGCGCCGATGGGTTCCGCATTGATGGGCTCTAAGGTATTTATTGACCGAGCACGACGCTGGCGAAAAGTTGTCGGTGGCGGGTTGCGCCAATCAGGCATTATCGCCGCCGCTTGCCATTACGCACTTGACCATAACGTGGTTTATCTTCTCCAGGATCATCTTCGTGCTGCACGTTTGGCGGAAGGGTTAGCAGCATTTCCCGGCGTCGAGATTGACTCACAAGCCACTAATATGGTGTTTGCTCGTATCCCCCAAGAGCATGTAAAGCCGCTTGCCGCATGGCTAAAGAAGCACGGCATACAGATTGAACTGCTCTACTCGACCCGCTTTGTCGTACACCGTGATATTAGCGATGAGGATATTGATACAGTGCTAGCGGTAATGCGGGACTACTTTAGTCACCAGTAATACGTAAATTCATTTGCAGCCCCGTCTAAAATAATACCCAGCCCTGATATGGGTATCTCCTCTCTCTCATGAGCCAATAGTTGATTATCGATGACACGCTATTTATTCTTAGGCATATTACTTTTGCAATGCCGTAGCGTAACGCATTGATACGAGGGAAATTCATGAGCGGTCTACGCCATACAGGAGGAGAAGCACATGCCCTACATCAACACGATTGAACGACTGGGTATTGAGAAAGGCGAGAAACTTGGCATTGAGAAAGGTCGTCAAGAAGCAGTGCATCGCGTATTGGAAAGCAAGCGCAGTGCTGCACGTAAACTGATTGCTCGCACCGAAATGGATGATCAGATGATCGCGGATATTGAAGAACTGCCGGTTGAAGAAGTGGAAAAGTTGCGGGCTGAGATCCAGCACTGAGCTCGCTTCCTCCCCCACTTCTCCTAATAGAAAGTCCTAACAGAAAGCCGTCTGCTGAAAGCTCTCTCGCGCAGTAACGCTAGCGTGCCATGCCAGAAGCTGCGGGTAGTCTTTTTTCCAACTCACCTCTGGCAGCCTGAAGGCGAGATAATCCATCGCCACTGCAGTGGCGATGTGACCCAGATTGATAGTTGAGGCCTGCAGTTTTTCGCCAAGCTCACCGTCCAGCTGCTTTAATAGCCGCTGAATGGCCCGCGAACGCCTCTGCCCCAGCTCGCTATCATCAATTCCATTGCCGTAATGCTTTCTGGCAATCACGGTATTGAACGCGGCATCCATCAGGTTTTGACCCAACCCCGCCAGGTGCAGCACCTCACCTAAACCAGCCGTGGGAATCATCGGCTTGTTGGGGCTAACGCTATCCAGGTAAACGGCAATCAGCATTGATTCGCTAAGCGTGGTGCCCTCCTCCGTTACCAGCACGGGAATACGCCCGGCGGGGTTGGCTTTTAACAGATCTACATCATCTGCCCAGGGGTCGCACCACTTTAGCGTCACGGCGTCCATCAAGCCTTTTTCCAGTAATACGATGCGTACTAGGCGCGCATAGGGCGAGGTTGCGTTTAGGTAGAGTTCCATTATTGCCTCCCTTGGTTTGAAGATTGCTGTGTAGGTTGCTGGGCAGAAAGATGCGAGTGACGCTGCTGTACGCCACGGCTAAGCAGCACCAGCAAAAAGCCAGCGACTAGGATGAGGCCGCTGATGGCAAACAGTGGCGTGTAGCTGCCCCAAGCGCCATAAAGCGCGGACATGGCATAGCCCGCCACTGCCTGGGCGGCTGCAAAGGCGGCGGTGGCTTGCCCCCAGATCTTCTTGTGGGCGGTTGGCCCTACCAACTCAGCAAGGCGGCCAGAGGTGAGTGCAACAATACCGGGGATCATCGCCCCTACCATGAAGGAGGAAACCGACTGGCTGAGCAGTGCGAGCGAGAACACCGGTAGCAAGACGGCAGCGGCCTTCGCCGCAAAGGCGATCATCAAGCCCCCCTGCCAGCCCACTCGCTGCGCCAGTGCGCCTACCATGAACGGCCCACACAAGGCGCCCAACCCGAAGATTCCCCACTGCAGGGAAGCCGCTTGGTTACCCAGAGCGTTTTCCCTGGCGAGATAGTCCACCCAGAACACGGTATGGGGCACAAAGCCAATTGCATCCAGGGCATAAGCGCCAATGACAAGCAGCACAACGACCTTTACACCCGCATACCCTGTGGAGCTATTACCCACCGAGCTAGCCGTTATGGGTGAGGTTAAGTGCGCTACTCCCTGTTGTTGCAAAAAATAGTCGCACAAAAGGCCAGCGGCAATACAGAGCAGCCCCAGCGTGCCCCAGGTGACTGTCAGGCTTAACCCAAGGAGTAACGGTACGATGAAGGCCGAAAGCAGTGCCCCAAAGCCAATACCGGTAAACACCATGGCACCGACACGCGTTCGCCTTTCAGGTGGTGTGGCCGCCAACGCCAGCGAGGGACCAACGACCATTAAGATGGCCCCGGCAAACCCCGAGACCAACCGCCAGAAGAAGAACCAGAGGAAACCACCTGCCCCGGCGCAGAGCACAAAGCTTAGCGCGATACCCGCAAAGCTTGCGGCCATCACCAAGCGAGGAGAAAAGCGCTCACTCAGCGAGTGAGCTGCGAGTGCACCGATAAAATACCCCAGCAGGTTGGCGGCCCCCAGGTAGGCGCCTTGGCTCGCGGTAAACCAACCCTCTTGAATAATCGCAGGCAATAGCGGCGTATAGGCGAAGCGCGCAATGCCAATTCCCGCCAGGGTCGCCATTATACCTGTCATCAGGGCAGGCAGATCGTGAGTAGTGAGTGATCGATTCATCATGTGGTGTCCTTTTCGTGCCGCCTTTCGGGCAAGGTGGGCAGCGCGTTAGTGCACAGTCAGACTACGCGTAAGGAACTATTTCTAGAAACGATTAGTTTTGATAGCTACTATCTTGTTTAAAGATAACCTGACAGGGAGACGGCGCGTGCAATTGAAATCACTGCGACTATTCATGGCCGTAGCCGAAACCGGCAGCTTCGTGACGGCGGCTAAGCAACTGCACACGGTGCAATCCAATGTGACGGCCCACATCAAGAAACTTGAGGAAGAGTTAGGCGTACAGCTGATTCACCGTGCAGGACGCGTTCGCCCTACGAGTGCCGGATCGGCGCTGGTGGAGTACGCCGAGCGCATGCTGACAGCCCACGACGAAGCGGTATCGCTGTTCAAAGGCCAGGAGAAGGCGTGTGGGCGGCTGCGTATAGGCGCCATGGAGACCACGACGGCGTTGCGCCTTCCGCCGATACTGGCGGCGTACCACGCAGCGCAGCCTGACGTTGATATCCAGATAAAGACCGGGCCCACGGCTGAGCTGGTCGAGTTGTTGCTTAACGGGCAGGTGGACTGTGTCTTCGTGGCCGGTCGGCTTGAACATGGCCGCTACCACTTGCTCAAAGCATTTAGCGAGCAGCTTGTCTTAGTCGGCTCAACACCTATGACGAGAATGCCCTCTTCACAAGAACTGCTGACGTCTGCTTTCTTGGCGTTTCGCCAGGGGTGCAGCTACCGCCAGCGTATTGAGCTGTTGCTGGCTTCCTACAGCGTCAATGCAGGCCGGATTTTTGAGTTCGGCTCCCTGGACGCGATGCTTGGCTGCGTTGCTGCCGGGATGGGTTACACGGTGCTACCCCGTGGGACGGTTGAAGCCCACCAGCACCGGTTCGGGATTCATACGCTGGAACTGCCCACGTCCATCGCCAATGTCGATACCTATTTTGTCGCCCCCGAACCAGAGTCCTGGACACCCGCCCTGGCAAGCTTCGCTGAGACGTTGCGTGATGCGGTGGTGGTGGATGAGCCTCAGCTTACTGTGTCGTGAAGTGGGTATCCTATGGTGGCGTTTTGTGATTTGCTACGTGTTGCCAGAAAGTCTCGACAAGTTTCAAGACCGGTGTGGCCGTTGCAGGGACGAGCCCAAACCTTCGATAAATCGGCTGTGTCAGCGATAACACGCGTAAACCACGCTTATCTTCGGGTAGTGTTGATTCCGGCACGATGGCGACTCCCATTCCTTCACGAACCAGTACACAGGCACTGACCCAGTCACGTACCGTCACACGGATATTGCTCAACGCTACTCCCCTCTCTTGAGCCAAATGCTGGGCATTCACCGCGCAGCCCCCCGTTGCGAGAATGAACGGCTGGGTAGCGAGTTCTGCAAAGTCGACACCTCGTGCGGATGCACGGCGCGCCATGGGGTGAGCCGTTGGCACCACGGCTACCCAAGCATCGCAGCCGAGTATCAAGGCTTGGCGTTCCGGCGTAGGATTCAGCACCACGCCAAGGTCGATGGCGCCACTAGCTAACCATGTCTCGACTTCTTCATCGGTACCTTCCAGAGCGACGATGTCGATACCGGGATGGCGCTGTCGAAAGGAGCCGAGCAGTGCAGGGAGACGAGTCGAGATTACAGACGGGAAACTAGCTAATCGAAGACGGCCACTCCCTATACCTTTCTGCTCATCGGCCAAACCACCAATCGCGTTGAGGCTCGCCAACATACCACGCGCGTGCTCGACAACCGCATCTCCAAAGGCCGTCATGCTGACGTCTCGTCGCGAACGGGCAAATAGCGGTGCCCCCAGCGTTTCCTCCATTTGTGCGAGCGCCTGGCTGGCGCCGGATTGAGTCATGCCAACACGCTCGGCACCTCGTGTGATAGTGCCAGTGTCCGCGATGGCGACAATCAAGCGCCAATGGGAGAGATTCATCATGTCAGTAGCTCAGCTAATGGCTAACTCGTGAGATATTAATTTTACGGTGATTAAAAGGATCTGCACACTTTTGAATTGTTAGCGGTAGCTAATCTCTTTTTTATCACTATAAAGGAATCCCATGAAGCTGTATTACGCCCCCGATACCTGTTCGTTATCGCCTCATATTGTCCTGCGTGAATTGGCGCTGCCTTTCACGTTAGTGCGTGTCGACAACCAAACAAAAACAACAGAGGATGGCCGAGACTTCCTCACCATCAATCCCAAGGGCTATGTAGCGGCTTTGGAGCTAAAGGATGGGCAGATCCTGACCGAGGGGCCTGCCATACTCCAGTACCTAGCTGATCTATCGCCGGAAGCGAACCTTGCTCCACCACTAGGAAGCTGGGGGAGAGTTCGTCTTCAAGAGTGGCTGGCTTTCATTAATAGCGAGATTCACGCTGGATTAGCGCCACTGTTTAACACCAGCCTGGCCGAAGAGGCCAAGCGTGTGTTTCACGATAAGTCCTTCAAGCGCTTTGACTATCTCGACAGTGTTCTTGAGTACAACGCTTACCTGATGGGCAAAAACTTTTCTGTCGCGGATGCCTATCTATTCACAGTGTTAGGTTGGTGTCGGTTTTTCGACATTGACCTGGGTCATTGGCCGACGCTGACAAATTATGTATCACGTGTGGGTGAACGACCGTCGGTTCAGGCTGCTCAGAAGGCAGAATGGCAGAGGTGAAAAACTGGGAGTGGCGATAATTTGCATCACGGCCAACAAGCACCAGTATCTCGCTGAACTTATGATGGCCTATTCCTTGAAAGTGCCACGACTGAACAGTCTAATCATATCCATTGGTATAGGACAGTCGCAGCCCACCAACACCGGGGTGGGATTCCCACCCTGGAGTTGTCCACGTCCATCGCCATGATCGCTACCTATTTTGCGAACCAGAGTCCTGGACACCCGCCCTGGCAAGCTTCGCTGAGACGTTGCGTGATGCGGTGGTGGTCGGTGAGCCTCAGTTGACTGCGTCGTGAGGTGGGCGTCGACACTACGCTATAACGTTGCCCTATTCGCTTTTCAGTCGGTTCATAGATGCGTGTAAAACGGCGAGAACGTCAATTTGATCTGGTTTGATGTAGTAAATAATGCGGTAAGCGCCACACAAGACTTCCCTTATTTGAGCGATATCGTACTCCGGCACCTTACGTCCTGAAGCGGGGAAATCACCAATCTGTTGTGACCTTCGGGTGATTTTATCAACGGTGCTCAACGCATAAGCTTCTGAGTCCTGCGCGATATAAGCATAAATCGCGTCCAAATGGGCTTCTGCTGTTGCTGTCCAAAACACATTCATTCAGGCAAGCCGTATTTCTTGCGAATATCCGCCACACTCGTAATGTTACCCGCTTGGCTATCTGCCATGCCCTTTTCGATGGTCTCCCGAACGTAGATCTCATGCATAAGGTCTTCCCACGTGGCATTCACGGGAAGTTGCTCAATTAGCTTGTGCGCGTCGTCTTTGCTCATCGTAGCTGACATGGTGACTACCTTTTTTAGGTACGTAGAAAATGCTGCTGGAGGATACCCTAGGTTACCGAGAGTGTTGCGGTTTATGCCATTCTCTGCAAATACATCGCCAAGGTCGATACCAATTTTGTCGCCTCCGAATCGGAAACCTGGATACCCGCCCTGGCAAGCTTCGCTGAAACGTTTCGTGATGCAATGGTGGATGCAGGGCCTTAATAGTACTAACCCCTGCCCTGCGCTTACGCTACTTATTGTTGGCTCACTCTATTAGCCGCTCGCTCAACGCGACGAGGTCTTCAGCCACAAAATCCCATGCTTCCTCTGCTTCTAAATCTTTGCTCTGTTGAGGGCCATATTCTGTGCGTCGGGGTATAAACGCTGTTTTCATTCCTAATGCACGGGCAGCACGCAGGTCAGCATTATGCGCCGCACACAGCATTACCTCTTCAGGCGGTAGGCGTAGCAGACGGCAAGCTCCTAAATAAACCTCCGAATCAGGTTTGTAGTGCTCGAATAACTCGGCGCAAAAAATCATATCCCACGGTAGCTTGGCGTGACGGGCAACATCGACCATTAATGAGACATTACCATTGGTCAGCGTTGCGATGATGGTGTGCTCTTTCAAGCGCTGTAGGCCATGTGGGACATCGGACCAGGGCTCTAATTGGTGCCAAAAGTAATTGACGCGATCAATGGTCGCTTCGTCTAGCGCAATCCCATGTTGATTGAGTAGTTTGACTAAGCTTTCTCGATGCAGATCATCTAATACCGTCCAGGGGATTTCCCCTCTGCGTACCCTGTCCATGGAAGGCGCATAAAGCTGACGCCATTGATCAGCCAGCACTTCACTAGGCAGTTCAATCCCCAACTCTTTCTCTAGCTCATTGAACTGGTGAATCAAACTGGAGCGCCAATCAACAATAGTGCCAAATACGTCAAACACGATGGCTTTCATTATTTTCTCCTTGCCGCTGGATGGTCATTAATAGCCCCAATAACGTCATGGCGATCAGCAGACTCCAGCCGAGCATAAAACTGTCACTTATATCTAACAGCCACCCAAGGAGTGGTGGTATCGATACAATCGCCAGTTGGTTAATCGCCATAGCCAATCCCAGTACAAAACCGGTTTTATCAGCAGGTGCAGACTCAGCCACATAAGCTACCCAAGGGCCGTACCAACCAAAACCAAAAAAGCCCAGCCAGGCCATCAAACCGCTCAGCATGAGCGTTGAGTGTAGCGGCAGCCAAACCAATACCAGCAGCCCTACTATTACCGCCACCATGCACACCATTACCGGAAAATAGCGCGAGCGACATCGGTCGCTCCAGGCCGCCAACAAAATACGCCCGGCTATCCCAGCCCCCTGGGCTACGAATAGCAACGTCGCCGCCTGCAGTACCTCCATCTGCAAACGACTATGCAGATAGAGCACGGTAAAAATCAAAATGCCGTACTGAACCGAGATCAAACTAATACCGGACGCCATGATCTGTTTCATGGCCGGTTCACGAATCATCGCCAGTCGCGATAAGACGACTTTTTTTACGCTACCTTCAGAGGCTCTTGCAACCGGCACCACGCCACCCGGGGCACGGTAAAAGAGCATAAAGACCAACGCCCCGAAGATCGCAATCAGCCCACCCACCAGAAAAGAGGCGCGCCACCCCCAGGTGATCGCAACTGTTGGCAGTATAATCGCCGCCAGCGCACCACCCAGCGGCAATCCCGCCTGACGAATCCCCATGGCAAAGCCGCGCTGGGATTTATCAAACCAAGCGG
Source organism: Halomonas sp. ATBC28 (assembly GCF_005937175.1). Lineage (NCBI taxonomy): Bacteria > Pseudomonadati > Pseudomonadota > Gammaproteobacteria > Oceanospirillales > Halomonadaceae > Halomonas > Halomonas sp. ATBC28. Next base: position 28,500 of record NZ_VCQL01000024.1, read on the forward strand.
CTACCGATTTGCTACCGCCGGGTTGGGCGGTACTGTAGCCTGCCCCTACGATGACCAAAAACAGCAGCATGGCCCAGTAACTCTCCGCCAGCACGGCAGCGCTAAGCGCAATGCCCACAACGAGGGTTCCCACTCCCACCACCAAACGCTCACTGAATCTGTCTAGCAACTCCCCGGCAACTAACAGCCCGACTAAAGGCACCAGTTGAGCAGCAGAGACCAGCGTCCCAATCTGAAATGCAGAGAGCGCCATATCTGCCTGTATATAAACGCTTATGGCGCCGATGCCTTGAACGAAAAAGCATGCCGCTGCTTGAGCCAGGGTGGCTATCAGCAAAATGATCCAGCGGTAATGTCGGCTAGCAGTCATCGGCGGCACGGTTGTCATGTAAGTTCAGATTTTAGTCAGGCCTTCTTCACAAAATGGGCGGTCACCATCATGTCGCCGACGCCGTCGACCTTGCAGTCCAGTTGGTGATCCTTGCTATCCAAGAGCCGCTTGATAACGGCTTTGGTGCCCACCTTGAGTACCAGTGAGCTGCCTTTGACCTTGAGGTCTTTGATCATCGTTACCTTATCGCCTTCCGCTAACAGCGTGCCATGGGCATCTTTTACCGTCACGTTGTCTTCCACCTCAGTCTCAGAAGGGTTCCATTCGTGGGCGCACTCGGGGCAGATGAACAGGCTTTGATCCTGATAGACGAATTCGGATTGGCAATTGGGGCAAGGTGGGCACGACATGAATGATGACTTTTGTGGCTTGGTTTAGGCTGCTTATGATAATGAGCCTGTGTACCCTTGGCGAATGCCTTCACGCCAGCCCATGAAAGGAGAACCAGGATGAACAAACGTGACCTGGAAGCAACCTACCGTGATTACATCACCTGCCTCAATAATCAGGATTGGACGAACCTTGACCAGTTCGTGCATGACGATGTCCACCATAACAGCAGGCGCCTAGGGCTTGATGGTTATCGCGCCATGCTGGAAGCCGATTATGAGCAGATACCTGATCTTCACTTCAACATTGAGCTTTTGGCCATTGATTCACCCCATGTCGCGTGCAGGTTGCGATTCGATGTCACACCCAAAGGTAGCTTCCTCGGCCTTGCGGTGGACGGCAAAAAAGTGACGTTTTGCGAGAACGCGTTCTACCTCTTCCGTGATAATAAGATTCAGGAAGTCTGGTCGGTGATCGACAAGACCGCAATAGAAGCTCAGCTGGATTGAGGCTCCAAATGCCACCCTTGTTCGGTTGCCAGCAGGCGGTCTGTCAGGGCGAGGTTTTCCAGAAACGCATCATCATGGGATACCACCACTAACGCGCCTTGGTAACTGCGCAACAGCGTTTCCAGCGCTTGTGCCGATGGCAGGTCGAGGTGGTTATTTGGCTCATCCAGCAGCAATAGTTGCGGTGGTGAGTCGGCGTAGAGGAGACAGGCCAGTGCACCTTTCAGACGTTCACCTCCGCTTAATAGTCCGCTGGGTGTGGTGATCTTCTGCGCGTCCAGGCCTAGTTGGGCCAGTAGCATACGCAACTCGCCTTCCGTCGTTGAGCGGTTAGCCATTTGCAACTGTTCGAGCACGGTTTTATCCGGCTCAAGATTCGCTAGTCGCTGGTCGAGATAGACGCTTTTAGAGGTTACTTTGCAGGTTCCGGATAATGGCTCAATTTGACCTGCAAGCACACGAAGTAGCGTGGATTTACCGCAGCCGTTAGGGCCGACAACCCCTATGCGCTGTTGCCCTCTCAGCAGTAAGCTAATGTGACGAGTGGCTCCCATGACGAACGGTAGCTCTACCCTCTCCAATTCTGCCAAACTGCGCTTTGTGGCCTGATTAACGGGTATCCCATGCAGGGTGATGTGCGCTTCGTTTTCAACCTGCTTTGCCGCTTCCCGCACGCGCTGGTTAAGCTGATCACGGCTGGCTGCCTGCTTTTGGCGCAATGCGCCGGTGGAGTTCTCGCTGCGCTCTTTCTGACCATCCAGCAGTATCTTGGCCTGGTTGGCTTCCTTGCCCTGCCGATTTCCGCGGGCCTGCCGTTTCTCCTGGCGTTCACGCTGCTTACGCATCGCCCTTTCTTGGCGTTGGCGCTCTAGCTTGTGTCTATTGAGTTGGTCAATCGCATTTTGCTGCTCGTGTGCTTTCGCCTCTGCATAGAAGGTGTAGTTACCGCCATAACTGTGCAGCCCTGAGGGGGACAGTTCTACGATACGCTCCATGGCCTCCAGCAATTGCCGGTCATGACTTACCACAATCAGCCCACGCGGCCAGCGTTGCAGTTGTTCAATGAGTGCTTGGCGGTTGGGTCGGTCGAGATGGTTGCTTGGCTCATCAAGAATCAGGAAATCAGCATTCGAGAGCATGGCGCCCATTAAGGCAACCCGCATGGCTTCCCCACCGCTCAGTGTGTTGGCCGGTGTTGTGGCTTCAAGATAGCCCAAACCGTTGCGTTCAAGTTCATGGCGAAACCGCTGGGGCATATCCCAGCGGTCATCGACTGCTTCAAAATCCTCTGGTGCGGTGCTGCCAGCTTCAATGCACGCCAATGCGTCCAGGGTTGTTCGAATGCCTGCGAGATCGGCGACAGAAGCCCCCTTCGACTGGGCCACTTGCTGGGCAAGGTAATGCACGCTATTGGGGCAGTGACAATAGCCAGCGGTTGGTTGCAACAGACCCGCGAGAATTTGGGCTAAAACTGTTTTACCCACACCATTGCGACCCACCAGCCCCGTGGGGCGTGTGTCGAACTGCTCGTGAAGGTCGGTGAAAAGCGGTCTGCCATCCTGCAAAACGTAGGAGACACCTTTTAAGGTGAGATGGGTAGTGGTCATAGTTGATTCCAGCGATGCCAAGTACTCCCCCTGCTTTAGGGGCTAATGGAGACTGGCCGTTATTGCAACGGCGGGCATCAATGGCTCATTGGACAACTACCTCTGCTTAACGTGGAAAGACGTACCATCATACAAATAATGACGGCGAACCAACAAGGTTATGACAGTCCTGGTCTAGATATTTGAATTATCCCCATTAACAAACGAGTAAAGAAAATATCAGATCGGTAGGCTCAGAATTTTCTTGCGGAGGCTTTCGGCTCACAAAAAAGCGCCCTGGCGGGGCGCTTCATGGTTGCTTCAGGCGTTTAGAAAGATGCCCATTCTTCGGTCTCTTTTTTACTACCGAGAACATGAGTCGGTAAGCGTTTACTGACCCGAGGCTGGTTCTCGCGCGGTCTTGGCGTAGCGGGTAGCGCGCGTTGTTTTTGACCAGTGGTCGCTCCTCTAAAGAACGACACCTCGTTCATCAACGCCTCTGCCTGGCTTTGCAGTGAACGCCCTGCTGCACTGGATTCTTCCACCAAGCTCGCATTCTGCTGGGTGACACTGTCCATTTGCGAGACGGCGGTATTGACCTGATCGATCCCCTGGGCCTGCTCTCGGCTGGCGGTGGCAATCTCACCCATCAACACCGAAACACGCTTAACGCCATGAACGATACCTTCGAGCGACTTGCCTGCTTGATTGACCAGGTTTGAGCCGGTATCGACTTGGCCGATACTGTCCTCGACGAGTTTCTTGATGTCTTTCGCGGCATCAGCACTGCGCCCTGCCAGGTTGCGTACCTCGTTGGCCACCACTGCAAAGCCACGGCCTTGCTCGCCCGCGCGGGCGGCTTCCACTGAAGCGTTCAGCGCCAGCAAATTCGTCTGGAAGGCGATTTCATCGATCAAGCCCACGATACCCGCAATCTTGCGGCTCGAGGCGTTGATGCCCTCCATCGCGGTGATGGCTTTAGCGGCAATCTCGCCCCCGGCGTTGGCTTGTTGACTGACCTCGTGCACGAGCTTGTCTGCTTCGGAAGCGTTGTCTGCATTCTGACGCACGGTCGAAGTGATTTCGTCCATCGATGCCGCGGTCTCTTCGATATTTGCGGCCTGCTCCTGAGTACGGCGACTCAGGTCGTCAGTACCTAGCACGATTTCGTCGGCGGCTACATTCACTGACTCGGCGTTATTACGAACGGACATCACCACCTGTGAGAACTTGGTCTCCATGCTCTTTAATGCCGTGAGCATTACACCAAACTCATCCTTGCAGGTAATGTCGATGTTGTTATCAAGGTTTCCTTGTGCCATGGCGTTGGCGAGTTCTTGCGCCTTGCTCAGCGGGGTCATGATGCCGCGAATCAACCATATTGCGAGCAGAATGCTGAAGATGATCGCCGCTAACATCACGCTTATGACGAAATTACGTGTCCAAGCATAGTCGCTTGAGGCCTGTTGATTATTGGCAGCCGCTTGGGCGCTGTTACGGTCGATAAGGTCGTGGATTGCAGCGAGCACGGTGGGATAAACGACGTCTAGTGTGGAGGAAGCGATATCTCTTGCGATGTCGAACTCATTGTCGATCATTGCCGCGTTCATCTCGTCGATACCGACGCGCAAACTGGCAAGTGAGGTGATGAACTCTTCGGCTACTGCACGCTCATCATCGTTGGAAACGCGTTCAGGGAAGTAATCGTTCCAAGCAGCGTCGATGAGGGCATCGTTCTCCGCGATCTCTTGCTGTGTGGCGATGGCGGATGCCGGATTGCGGTCACTCTGTCCGGCTGTCAGTTTCACTCGGTTGCTTAATAAGCCTTCATTAACCTGACTAAAAATACCCAGTGTGAGCACGTTTTCTTCATAGGTTCGGTTGAGTGCATTGTTCGTTTTACTGAGGCTATAGAGACCTAAAGTACCGACGACGATTAACATCAGGATGCACGCGCCTAAACTCACGGCAAGCCGCAGTTTAACGCTTCGATTTAGAAGTAGCATGGGAAGGATCTCGTGAAAGCCCGCAGCGCTCTGCATTGGGCAGGTGGAAGCCATCTCGGTAACTGCAAGTGTTCATACAGAACGTATCCTGCTAGTCACCGTTTAGCATTATCGGCTCACGTTCAGAAACATTGAGTATTTATCTTAAAAATCGCCAATATCTTGTGCGACCCCATGCCAACCGACCCGGTGTAGTCTCACGTGCGTCAACCCAACCCCATAACGTATAAAGCGCTACTAAAACTAAACGTTTTGGTTATCTCCACTCACAAATGAATAGAGCAGAATATCAGACCGATAGACCCAGCCTTGGCTTGCCCAAAACGTCTGGGCTGCTTCGTTCTCGGGAAGGATCATCAGGTGTGATTTTTGGATGCCTTCCCTCTTCAGCGCTTCCATGCAGAGGCTGACCAGCCGTGTTGCAATGCCTAACCGACGGTGAGAATTCGCTACCGATAAGTGCTGAACATAGCCGCGCTTGCCATCGTGGCCCGCCATGATCGTTCCCACCAGCTCTCCTTCTACTTCTGCCACAAAGCTTAGGCCAGGATTACGCAGCAGGTATTTTTCGATACCTTCCCGTGAATCGGCATCGCGCAGCCGCACGCCTTCACTTTCGCTCCACAGAGCAATGGCGGCTTCATAGTCGTTGATGGTCATGGTGCGGTAGTGCATCAGGCGGTTCTCATTGGGTGGCGGCATCGTTTTGTTCGTTCTTCTCGTCAGGGTTGTTGAAGTGATCCTTCTGCTCTGCCCATTTCAATAAGGCATCCAGCGCCGGGCAGAGCGTTTGCCCCCATTCGGTAAGGCGGTACTCAACTTTCGGCGGCACCTGGGGATAGATTTTGCGCGCCACGATGCCATCCGCTTCCAGTTGGCGCAGCTGTTGGGCGAGCATTTTCTGGGAGATATCGGGGATGAGCTTTTCGAAATCGGAGTAGCGCTGCACTTTTCCATCGAAGAGATGAAAGAGAATAATGAGCTTCCAGCGCCCATCCAGCATTTTTAATACATTTTCCACATCGCCTGCGGCGGTAGCGGGCGTATAAATCTTTCTCATGAGTGAGCCACTTACCTTTTTGTGCGTTCTTGATAACGCGTCAGTCTAGGCAGAAGATTCTCGCATATTAACCCTTGCGAGAGATGACCATCATGAGTTTGTCACTACCAGACGCGATCAGCACTTATTTCCGTATCAGCAACGGGGCGGATGTTAGCCATATTGCGGAATGCTTTACCCACGATGCCCGTGTGTTTGACGAAGGCGAGACGCACCGCGGCCACACCGCTATTCAAGCTTGGATGCACGCCACCCGTGACAAGATTGAGTATAGCGTCGAGCCGGTCAGTGTTTCCCAACAAGGCAACAAGATGGTGGTGACCGCCACCGTGACCGGCAACTTCCCCGGCAGTCCGGTGCAACTTGACCACCAGTTTGAGCTTGCCGAGTCGCAAATCCAGTCATTGGAGATCCACTAATGAACCTGAACTTGAACGGGCGACGTGTATTGATCACCGGCGGCAGCAAAGGGGTTGGCGCGGCCGCGGTGGCACTCTTTCGAGAGGAAGGCGCGCAGGTACTGACCGCCGCCCGTACTCGCCCCGCTGACCTACCCGATGCGCTGTTTGTCACCGCTGACCTGACGACGGCCGAAGGCTGTGCCAACGTGGCCGATGCGGTCAATGAGCGATTGGGCGGCGTGGATATTATCGTGCATGTGCTGGGCGGTTCATCCGCCCCCGGCGGCGGCTTCGCGGCACTGGGCGAGGAGGAGTGGCAGCGCGAACTCGACATCAACCTGTTTCCCGCCGTGCGGCTGGATCGCGCCCTGCTGCCCGGCATGCTGGCCCAAGGCGATGGGGTGATTATCCACGTGACCTCCATTCAGCGTGAACTCCCTCTGCCCGAGTCGACCACGGCTTATGCGGCTGCCAAGTCGGCGCTCTCCACCTATAGCAAGAGCTTGTCCAAGGAAGTGTCACCCAAAGGGGTGCGTGTGGTTCGGGTGTCGCCGGGCTGGATCGAGACGGAAGCCGCCGTTGCGCTGGCCGAGCGAATCGCCCAACAGGCCGGCACCGATTACGCAGGCGGCAAGCAGATCATCATGGAATCGCTGGGTGGCATCCCGATTGGCCGTCCTTCGAAGCCTGCAGAAGTGGCCAACCTGATTGCGTTTCTGGCATCACCGCTGGCAGCCACTATTACGGGCACGGAGTACGTGATTGATGGCGGCACCGTGCCCGTCGCTTGAGGATGGCGGTGAAATGGCGCTTGCCTATCTTATGGCGCGAATATCGTCGATATCGACGGGTCTTGAGAGCACAGACTTATAACGAATCAAGTCTTCCTTCAACATCAAGGGGAGCTCCAGGCCCAGTAAACTGGCAGTTTCATAGCGGTCAAACGCTATATTTAGTGGCACCCAGGCCTGGCTGGCTGCATCAAAAATTTGCGCGCCGTCGGCGTTGCCAACCTCCACCTTGATGCCTTCATACTTGAACTGGACATAGGTTAAATCCCAGCCCTCCTCGCAGTAGTGCGTAGCGGGTTTGGATATGTTCGCTTGGCCAGCCTGCACCATCGTCAAAAAATGCTCGCTGGGTACGAACAGATCAATATCGTTCAACGCTCGTTCAGAGCCATACCCCTTTGCTGCGAGCCCTCCGCAGATTTGAAAAGGGATACTTCTATCTCTCAGTACCCCCACTATCCATTGAGCCGCTAACTGATGCACGTCTTCTCCTTCTTTTTACATATAGCACCAAGGTTATCACGCCGGTTTTGCACAACCGCAAAGGCTCGCGAGGTTAGCTCCCCCCATCATAATCTACCTGGTCACTAACCTGACACTGAGCGCTTATTCTCACAGCCGATTAGCAATTATGTACAAGCATTGAGAGGTAGCGATGGCATAAGCTAGGTGGCGTGACTAATCAGGAGGGGCGGCATGAATAACGCAAGCCGGTTTCAATTCATCAAGAGCCAGCACTAACGGTGCTATTTGCGTTGGGAGCGCAACTCATTAGCCTGCGCATGGCGGCGTTGTGACTAAACTCAAGTCAACCTCAATGCGACGAGACGTAATCCGACTTGGTGAAAGCAGGCGGTAGCGCGAAGTTCTCCCGCATTCGCTTCGTTTCGGCAGCTGGCGTCAATCCGAAAAGCCGTTTGAACTCCCGATTGAATTGCGAAGCACTCAGGTAGCCGACGGCGTGGCAAGCGGCCTCTGCCGTCATGCTCTGACGAACCATCAGCAGTCGTGCTTGATGCAGTCGCGTGGATTTAACGTACTGCATGGGTGAAGTGTGCGTAATGGCTTTGAAGTGATTAAGAAACGTCGGAACGCTCATACCAGCCTCGCTAGCCAGTTGCGACAGGTTAAGCGGCTGAGCGTAGGTCGCGTGGATGTGGCGTAACGCCTTGCCGATTTTCCCGAACTGCCCCTGCATTGCCAGCGCCGCACGCATGGCATTGCCCTGCGCACCGGTGAGCACGCGAAAATACAGTTCTCTCACCAGCGCGGGGCCGAGAATCTCCGCCTCAAGCGGCTGACTCATCGTTTCGAGAAAACATGTCACGGACACCCGCAACGCAGCATCCATGGGACTGGACATTAGGCTTTGGGCCACGTTTTTCTGGGTAGGAGACTGATGGCGGTCGATCTGGATCATCAGCTCCGCGGCGAGCTGAAAGTCCAGATGCATATATATGGCTAGCAGTGGGTGTTCTGGCGTCGCCTCGGTTTCCATCGTGAAGGGCACCGGCACAGCAACCGCCAGATAGTGCTGCTCGTCGTAAAGATAAACCTGATGGCCGAAATAACCCCGCTTTCTCCCCTGGCAAACAATCACGATACCGGGGTCGTACAGCACGGGAGTACGAGACAAGGGACGATCCGAACGCAGGATGCGCACGTCGGGCAGGGCCGTGAGGTTGTATCCTTCTTCCGGCGCCAGCGCCTGAAGCAGCGTCACCATGTGCCGCTGTTCAGCCGTCTGCGGAGTGGAAAGTGTCTTTTTCACGCGATACCGACTGGAATTATCAGAATAGGCAATAATATAAGAATTTTATGCCTGAAAGCAGGCAATACAAAGGGGTAATGTGCATCCTCCACTGATACACAGGAGCTATTTGCATGTCTACCAGCAAACTTATACTCATCACGGGCGTCAGTAGCGGCTTTGGCCGGGCGCTGGCTCAGGAAGCACTTGCTACCGGCCATCAGGTGGTCGGCACGGTACGCAGCGAACGGGCCAGGCAGGCATTTGAGGCACTCAATCCGGAGAAAGCAGTGGGCCGTGTGCTCGATGTGACCGACTTCGATGCCATCGACGGGGTCGTGGCCGAGATAGAGGCAAACGTCGGAGAGATCGATGTTCTCGTCAACAACGCCGGTTACGGCCATGAAGGTATCCTGGAGGAGTCCTCATTGGCCGAAATGCGTCGGCAGTTTGACGTGAACGTATTCGGAGCTGTTGCCGTCACAAAGGCTGTGTTGCCATACATGCGCTCACGTCGGCGCGGACATATCCTCAACATCACATCTATGGGTGGTTTCATCACGATGCCAGGCATCGCTTATTACTGTGGTAGTAAATTTGCACTGGAAGGTATTTCGGAGGTGCTTGGCAAGGAAGTGAAATCGTTCAATGTTCATGTCACTGCCGTGGCACCCGGCTCGTTTCGTACCGACTGGGCTGGTCGCTCGATGTCCCGCTCGCCGCGCTCGATCTCCGAATACGATGCGCTGTTTGATCCGATTCGTAATGCCCGCGTCGAGAAAAGCGGTCAGCAACTTGGCGATCCGGCAAAGGCAGCTTGCGCAATGCTGGACGCAATAGCCAGCGACACGCCGCCGGAGCATCTGCTGCTGGGAAGCGATGCACTAGCGCTGGTGCGCGGCAAATTGTCGGCGCTTGCCGACGAAATCAGTGAATGGGAGACACTCACGCGCTCGACCGATGGCTGAAGGTTCAACTGCTAAATCCCTTCGCATGGCTACCTTTCGATAGCGCAATAGATGCCAATGCATCGTTGTCGGTTATCTCGCCTCCTTCCCCCGCAGCCGATTAGCAATTATGTACAAGCATCCGGGTGCGGGGTTGGCATAAGCTAGGTGGTGTGACTAATCAGGAGGGGGCGGCATGAGTAACGCAAGCCGGTTTCAATTCATCAAGAGCCAGCACGTGCCAACGCTGACGGTACTTCACGCTGCTATTGAGGATTTCAGCTACGACCGCCATGCCCACGAGGAGTATGCCTTCGGCGTTACGCTGGCGGGACGTCAGGATTTCTTCAGCGGCGGGCAGTTTCATCGTAGCCCACCGGGCAACGTAATTTTGTTCAACCCTGAGGAAGTTCACGACGGCCAACCGGGCGGAGATCGCTCACTGGATTACCTGATGGTATATGCGCATCCCGAGCAGGTTAATGCCCTGTTTGCTGATGCTCTAGGCCACGAGCGCACGGCGGACTTTCGCTCAAATAACACTCTTGTTCAGGACATTCGGCTACGCAATGCCATTTTGGAACTGGCGCGCTTAGTCACTTCTCACTCTGGTAGCTGTATCGATCAGGAGAATGCGCTTTATCAGGTAATCGAGCGTACTGTGCAACTCGGCGGAATTTCTCAGCCCAACCAGGTGCTCACCCGCCCCGATGCGCTGCTGGGCCTGGCGAAAGATTATATTCACGCCCACTTGGATACGGATATCTCCCTGGATGACATCAGCCAAGCGGCGCATATCTCCAAGTACCACTTCTTACGCCTGTTTCGTCAGCATTACGGCATTACGCCGCATCAGTATGTGATTAATTGCCGAATCAATGCGGCCCGTTCGGCGCTAGACCTAGGCGCTTCTCTAACAGAGGTCGCTTTGCGCTATGGGTTTGCCGATCTCAGCCATTTCAATCGCCGCTTTAAGCGAATTTATGGCATGACGCCCCATCAGTACCAGCGTGATATCGCACGCTAGGCTCTGCACGAAAACTGCCTGCGCTCGCCGACTTTTCGACAGACCCTTACACCTAAATACCAGCATAGAGGTTTAACCATGTTAGGAATTGTCGCCTATGCCCTAGGCGCTATGTATTCGCCTGGGCCTGTGAATCTGCTTGGCTTGAATATTGGCATCAATGGGCAAGCCAGGCAGTCGATTGGGTTTTGCCTTGGCGTGGGTACTGCGATGCTGGCGTACTTATTGGTATTGGGTTGGGTGGGTGCTGCATGGATCGATGATGAAGCACTCATCGTGATGAGTGCCTTGGGCTGCGGCTATATCGTTTATCTCGCGAGCAAAATTGCCCGTTCAAGTGTTGATATAGGCGAGCCAGACAACGCCCCACGGCTAGTCAGTTATCGTGATGGGCTGGTCATGCAGCTGCTTAATCCTAAAGCCATTGTGGCCACCCTGCCTATTACCACACTGCAGTTTCCTGCCGCTGACATTCATGGGCTTAGCTTGATGTTTTGGGCATTAGGGCTGTCGATGTTAGCCGCCGGCGCCCCCGGCAGCTATATCGTGATTGGCAGCGTGGTGGGCAGCCGTATTAAAAAACCAGGCGTCGTTAAGGGCTTTAATTGGCTGATGGCAGCTTTGCTGGTGGCCGTGGCGCTTTCGATTGGTGTTGAGCATGTGTGGGTACCACTTACTGCCCGAAATTGATCCCCAGTCGCAGGGCTTGTAAGCCGTCGAATTCGACACTTACTTCGTCAGAGAATAAGGGATGGCCCTGCACTATCAAATCCAGCGTCGCCTGAGAGCCGCGATAAGTGACGCTCACTTCAATATTCGCAGTCGTGTTAATGGGCGCCAGCACACCATACTCAATGTTATCCACGCTAACTGCGGTGAGGCCACGGTCATCCAACTGCTGCTGAACTTCCCGTTCAACGACAACGCCGTAATAGAAGTAAATACCGGCATAGCCAAGCGCTAACAATACAACCAGTGAAAAGAGCTTTCCCATTATTTCTCTCAGTTTTATAGAATCTTAGAGGGTTACAGCGGCTTGTCGGGCTGAAACCGGTGGCGTGCTCTGCGGTGCGAGCATTGCCCACAGCAACTTCTCCCCTTGGGCGCTGAAGACGATAACGCGAGAGTTTTTTTCTCGCCTCGCCCAGCCAAGCGCCTGAATTCGGGTAAGCAGTGCACTGCCGAGCGCGCCCGCTAGATGATGCCTGCGCTCGCTCCAATCGAGACACTCCCTACAAAATGAGCGTTTTGAAGAAGCAAGCGCGTCTGTATCGATGCCAAATTGATTAAACCACACCCTTCCCTGCTCAGTGAGCTGTAGCCCTCCTGGGTGCTGATGAAGGATATCCGTTCGCAGCATCTGTTCATACACTGAAACACCCAACTCCCCGGCAAGGTGGTCGTAACAGATACGAGCCTTGCGCAGGGCGGGATCGCGTGGCCCTGTAACAAGGCGGTTCCCCTCACTGCGGCAAGCGAGGCCCATCAGCGACTCCAGGAGACTGGCCACCTCCGGACCCATCAGCCGGAAATAGCGGTGACGACCCTGCTGCTCCACCGTGATCAGCCCTGCATCCAGTAGCTTGCCAAGATGAAAACTGATGGTCTGCTTGGTAACACCGGCCGTGTCCGCCAGTTCGGTCGCCGTCAGCGCACGACCAGACATCAGGGCGGAGAGAACCTCCGCCCGAGCGTTATCGCCGATAAGCGCTGCAACGCGCACAATGTTAGGGCCTTCACTCATGGTTCGATTCTAGTCGAACCACCAGGGGCCGACAACGCGGTATCGTCCTAGCTACCGTTCAAAGGAGATACCCCTATGAGCATTACCTGCTTTATCCGCTACGAGATCGATCCTTTCCAACGCGACGCTTTCAAGGCGTACGCCGAGAACTGGGGGCAAATCATACCCCGGTGCGGTGGCCACCTTATCGGTTATTTTCTTCCCTACGAGGGCACTAACAATGTTGCCTGGGGGCTAATCGCATTCGATAGCCTGGCTGCCTATGAGGCCTACCGTGCCCGGCTGAAGTCTGACGAAGGCGGGCACGCGAACTTCACCATGGCTCAAGAGAAGAAGTTTATTCTCAAGGAGGAGCGCAGCTTCGTTGAGGTGGTGGACGGCACACTGGGCGTTGAATCTGTCTATCCGTGGAGTGTTTTATGATCGCCGTGATATTTGAAGTGCTACCGCATTCAGAACGGAAACAGGACTACCTGGACGCTGCCTGCGGACTGAGCCAACACCTGGAAGGCGTCGACGGTTTTATCTCGATTGAGCGCTTCGAGAGCCTCACACATCCTGGAAAGATCCTGTCGCTCTCCTTCTGGCGGGACGAAGAAGCCGTGAAGCAGTGGCGCACGTTCGAACCTCACCGTTCCGTCCAGAAAGCAGGCCGGCAGGATATCTTTGCCGACTACCGGCTCCGCGTCGCTTCCGTCATCCGGGACTACGGAATGAATGACCGCCGCGAGGCACCGAAGGATTCGCTTGACGCACACCCATCATAAAGCGGGCGGGCTAGCCTACTGGGCAGCTGTTCTCGATAGGTAAATTGGTCACTAGCGAGGCGTCGAGTGCGCCTCCGTTTATAGCGCAAATCACAATGCAGGCTTCAGTGCCGTCAGCAGTGATCGCGAGTTCACCATCTACCTTCCAGGCGCCGCTTTTGCCGCAGGTTTGCCAGCCACCTGTGTTGGAAATGTGGTTAGCAAGTAGCACCGGGAACTGGTGGCGTTTCGCCATGGCAGCGAGTAGCTGCGCATCGACCTCGTACCCTGCTTCAGATATCAGCGCGCTGGCAATATATACCTCCGCTTGCTGGGCGGATGCCGCTTCTGCATGGGAGGGATTGGCGAAGTCTGCACAAATGGCCAAGGCTATTCGAGTACCGTTAACCGTACATAGATAACTTTCGTTACCAGTCGAACAGTAAACCGCTTCCCCTTCGTGCAGGTACTGCTTTGCGTAGAATGCTCGCTCGCCGCTCGGGAAGCAGATAACTGCCCCTATCTGCGGCTTTCTGCCTTCACTAATGAGCGGACAGCCTGCTATCACGACGATATTATGGGCAACAGCGGCTGTGGAAAGTGTGTCGAACACCTCTGAATCTTTCAGCAACGCTAGCTGCTCTAATAGCTCAAGCTCATAGCCGGTCAGCGAAAGCTCAGGGAACACTACTAGATCGGCCCCTCGCACGGCGGCGTTCTGAATATAGGCAAGGTGCATTTCAAGGTTCTCGGCCACTGCACCTTTTACTACGGGTAGTTGAGCGAGTGCGATAGTGGTGCCGCGTGTGCCTCTGGGTTTCATTTCAACACGCCTCGCCTTTAAATATTTTGTTCACTTCAGCCACAAAATATTTAGTTAGCGGCAAAAAGGCTATTTTTATTAATCCGTCATTGCGGAAGTGGAAACCTAACTTATAGCTGATTACTTCCCGTAATTTGGCTCACAATGTAAATGCATTCTAGCGCGCAAATTAGCAAACTCTTGCTCACTTGAAACAGTAGCTACTTTACGCGCCCGAATGTCGTCTAAACGACTTTGGGCAACATCGACCCACTGCTTGTCGATACTTGATTCTGGAGAATTGAGGCTACGCAGCAGCGCATCGACTACTCTTACGCGCTCTTCAACGGGTAATGACTCTGCTTCACTAACAAGCTCTTGAATGTTCATAGCGCTACCTTATTAATGCATCAAGTTGAAGGTATATCACCTATTGTCTTTTCGCTATCCCAACGTCTATAGACAGCCTGGGAAGGTCACGAGCTAAAGCTGCCTCCCACTGCTGCTGTTTTTATAGCCCTTGCTGGGCTCTCGCAATGGCGGCAGCAATGGCTGACTTCGATTGCGGGCTATTTTTCCAGCAAGTCGTGTGCAGCATAGATGCAACCAAATCGGCTATTTCATCGATCTGGCGGGTGGCAAGTTCGCTAAATGAATCAATACCGATCTGTTCAAAACGCTTAATGACGGTAGGGCCAACGCCCTTCACTCTCAACAGAGCGTCTCTTTCTGGATCCGAAAAGGCCACTTGTTTCTACCTCACTACTTAGTTAATCAGTTTCGTCATCTGCTGAGAGTTTTCTCTTAAAACCTCGGTGAGAACCCCCGATCTTCGCAGGCATCCCGAGGTTTATGCACCACTAAGGCGCGTTCAGAAAAGCTACGCCACGGGATCTCCATGCCAAACACATCAAACGTCATCATACCCGAGCGGCAATTGATCAGAACGTCTACCACATAACCGCGATGAACCATGCCCACTGTCGTGGTATCAAGCTCTTGCCAGCGTATCGGCTGGCCGGTGAAGTCAGTGTAAGGGGGTTCGTAACCGCCCTGGGTCTGATCGAAGGATCGAAAATCCATGATGAAGCCAATACATAGGAGCAGTACGCTTATGAACCCGATCAGCGCAAAAACCGCCGTCATCATCTTTATTATCAACCTTGTAGTCATTCCTTTCCCTTAGCATTAGATAATCATCTGCGTTGAGCCAGTGCCCATGGTTAACGGCTTGGTTCAATGCGTGTCTCCCATGTTAGAGCTTGCTCATTCTTTCTTAGCCAATAGCAGCCCTACTCCTGCGCTGGCCAATAAGCCTGCGCAGCCGCGGTTGAATAAACGACGCATGGCGGGGCGTGAAAACCAGTGGCTTAAAAAGCTGCCTGCATAGGCGTAACCGGCAATCGCTACCCATTCCAGCAGCAAAAACAGCGCACCTAGCACTATAAACTGCTGCCCTACATGGCCGCTGGGCTCCACAAACTGCGGTAGGAATGCGGTAAAAATCAGGATGGCTTTTGGGTTACCGGCGGCAAGCAGGAACTCTTGTCGCGCCAGCTCAAATAGGCTCTTGGGCTGGGTGTCTCCGTCAACACTTTCAGTGCTGTCGGCACCCCATAATTGATACGCCAGCCATAACAGATAGAGGCCACCAACTACCTTGATGACCAGGAAAATCTTTTCAGAGGTGTAAAGCAGCGTAGCCAAGCCGGTTGCAGCAAGCGTAATCATGCCAACAAAGGCTGCCAGCCGCCCAATACCTGCAAGACAAGCTGCCCTGGCGCCATATTGAGGGCGAAGCAGGCAGGAATAAACAACAGCAGCGTGGTTAGATTCATGAAAATCGCCTCTCTAGGCTCGCAGCAAAGTACTTCATTAGCATTAGACTATATGCCCAAGTGCTTAGATTAGCTGCTCACGAAGGCTTGGCTCAATCTTTGATACCAAACAGAGGCGATACATTTCCCAACAACAGCGTTAATCGGTGAGGGACGAAGCCCATGTGCCCATATCAGCAAACTTGCGGCTCAATCACCTCCCGGCACGCCCTGACGCTTTCCGCCAGTTCACTTACCAGACCATGCACACGCTCAACGGCTTCATCAGGCGTGTTGGCATTTTCGATACAGTCAACCAGTGCTGAGCCGACGACGACTGCATCGCTGAAGCGGCCAATGGTGGCGGCTTGTTCGGCGGTACGGATGCCAAAACCAACGGCGATGGGCAGCTCCGTATGTTCACGAAGCCCGGCTACTGCGCCTTCCAACCGTTCTGGCGTGGGTGCACTTCCACCAGTGACACCGGCAACGGAAACGTAGTAGATAAACCCGGAGGCATTCGCCAGCACCTTGGGCAGGCGTTTGGCATCGGTGGTCGGCGTGGCCAGGCGAATAAAATCGATGTTGTGTTGCGCCGCTGGCTGGCAAAGTTCCTCATCGTGCTCGGGCGGCAGATCTACCACGATCAGGCCATCGACCCCGGCCTTGGCGGCATCAGTCAAGAAACGCTCGACGCCGTAACAGTAAATGGGGTTGTAGTAGCCCATCAGCACAATGGGCGTGGTGCTGTCTTCTTCACGGAAGCGGCGCACCATTTCCAGCGTTTTGGCTTGTGTCTGGCCGTTATTCAAGGCGCGCAGCGCGGCTTTCTGGATGGCGGGGCCATCGGCCATCGGGTCACTGAACGGCATGCCGAGTTCGATGATATCCACCCCCGCTTTTGGCAACCCGTGCAACAGGCGGCGGGAGGTCTCGGCATCCGGATCGCCAGCGGTGAGATAGCTGACCAGCGCCGGGCGGTTTTGCTGCTTGAGAGCGGCAAAGCAGTGTTCAAGACGAGAGGTATGGGTCATGACGTTCTCCTGTGTTGCGCTCATAGCTGTTTAACCCCGAATTTTTCACCAAGGTGATGGGCCACGCTCATCATGTCCTTGTCACCACGGCCGCTGAGGTTGACCACCATTAAGTGCTCGCGGGGCAGGCCGGGGGCGCGCTTGGCCACTTCGGCCAGGGCATGGGCGGTCTCCAGGGCTGGAATAATGCCCTCCTGGCGGCAGCAGACCTGGAAGGCTTCCAACGCTTCGTCGTCCGTGGCAGAGACGTACTCGACCCGCCCCTGCTCGTGCAACCATGCGTGCTCCGGCCCGATACCGGGGTAATCCAGCCCGGCGGAAATCGAGTGAGCGTCGATAATCTGGCCATCTTCGTTTTGCAGCAAGTAAGTGCGGTTGCCGTGCAGCACGCCGGGGGTGCCGCCGTTCAGGCTGGCTGCATGCAGGCCGCTTTTAACGCCCTTGCCACCCGCTTCTACGCCAATCATCTTCACATCAAGGTCATCGAGGAACGGGTGAAACATCCCCATGGCGTTTGAACCGCCGCCAATGCAGGCCACTAGCGAATCCGGCAGGCGCCCTTTCTTTTCCAGCATTTGCGCACGGGTTTCATGACCGATCACGGCCTGAAAATCACGTACCATGGCCGGGTATGGGTGTGGCCCCGCTACGGTGCCAATGATGTAGAAGGTGTCGTCGACATTCGTTACCCAGTCGCGCAACGCTTCGTTCATGGCATCTTTTAGCGTGCCTGTGCCCGAGGTAACGGGGATGACTTCCGCGCCCAGCAGCTTCATGCGGAATACGTTGGGCTGCTGACGTTCGATATCGGTTGCGCCCATGTAAATGACACAAGGCAAGCCAAAGCGCGCCGCAACGGTAGCGGTGGCAACGCCGTGCATGCCTGCACCGGTTTCCGCGATGATGCGCTTTTTGCCCATCTGCTTGGCCAACAATACCTGACCGATGCAGTTGTTGATCTTGTGCGCGCCGGTGTGATTCAGCTCTTCGCGCTTCAAGTAAATACTCGCCCCGCCAAAGTACTCGGTCAGCCGCTCGGCAAAGTAGAGCGGGCTTGGCCGCCCCACATAATCACCCTGAAAATAAGCCAACTGGCGCTGGAATTCGGGGTCGTTCTTAGCGATGGTGTACTCGTCTTGCAGCTCTAGAATCAGTGGCATCAGCGTTTCGGCGACAAAGCGGCCACCGAAGCTGCCAAATAGCCCGTTGGCATCGGGCAGGCTCTTGGATACGTCTACAGGTTGATTCATCGCGACCTCTGAATGCGTTATCGAACTGTTCAGTAAAAACAGTTCAGTGAAAACAATGCAGTGAAAATAGCGCAAGCGGGTGGAGATAAAAATCGATAAGATGTCAGCAACATGTGATCTTAAGTCAACTATCAGCAGGATGTCTCATGCAACACAGCATGCCGCCGCTTAGCGCTCTGCGCGCCTTTGAAGCCACTGCCCGTTTGGGTAGCGTGACCGCCGCTGCCGATGAGCTAAGCGTGACTCACGGTGCTGTCAGCCGCCAGCTAAAGAGCCTGGATGACCATTTTGGAGTAGCACTTTTTGCCAAAGCGGGCCGAGGTATTGTACTGACCTCGCACGGGGAGCGACTGCAGAGTGGTGTGGGTGAAGCGTTCTCACGCTTGAAGGATAGTTGCGCAGCGCTCAAGCGTGATGTTGAAGAGGCTCCTTTCACCCTGGCTTGTCCTGGCAGCCTTTTGGCCCGCTGGCTGATTCCCCGCCTGGATCGTCTGCACCGCGAGCTGCCCCAGCTGAAATTGCAGGTGGTGGTGAGTGAAAGAGAGCAGCCGGGCACACAAACGGATGCCAGCGCCACCCTAGCATTTGCCGCGCCGCCCTGGCCCACAGGTGTTGAGGTATTCGAGCTGATGGAAGAGCAGATATGTGCGGTGGCAAGCCCGCAGTTGGCGGCCCAGTGCGATCCAACTAAGCCCGGATCGCTGCTTGCCAATAAGCTTTTATATACATCTTCCCGCCCCCAGGCATGGCCGCAGTGGGCCACCGCCAAAGGGCTGGCGCTGGAACAGCTTGAGGCGGCGCTCAGCAGAGGCCAGAGGTTCGATCACCTTTACTACTTGATGGAAGCGGCAGTGGCAGGCCTGGGTATCGCCATCGCGCCAAGTCTATTGGTGGAAGACGACCTGAGGAGTGGCAGGCTGGTGGCCCCTTGGGGAAGTATCCAAACCCCTGCGCGCCTTTGCCTGTGGTTGCCCAGCCAAGCCGATAGCCGCCGCAGCGAGCCGCTGGCGGAGTGGCTTAAGCGGGAGTTGGAGGCTGACCGCTGCTAATATGGCTCCTCTATCAGCGTTTTTTTGCGCAATAGGTGAAAGCTTTAACGCATTAAAGCCTATCAATGTGCGGTGTCATCCGTTTCAGAAGCCCAGTCAGCCCCTTCATAGACCGCATCTCGTATTTCCGTCGGAAAGGCTCCCGACATCCCTTCGAATGCTGTGTTGGTTAACGCGACAACAGTGAGCTTTTTCACCGGGTCAACAAACCAGCTATGGCCATAGGCGCCTCCCCACTGAATAGTGCCTTTTGACTGCGGTGTACCCGCCGCATCAGGATCATTCAGCACCGCCCAGCCATAACCGAACCCCCAGCCAGGCCCTTGCGTTTCCGCCTGAGCACTGACCTGATTCTGCATCATTGCTGATACCGTATCGGGCGCTAGGATTGGCTCTCCTCCACTGCGAATAACTTCTAGAAAACGTAAAACATCAGCCGCAGTTCCAACCATGCCAGCCCCGCCTGAGGGGTAAGAATCAGCATTCGTTGCCCGACTGGGTGCAAAATGTGCGGCGCTCTGCCAAATAGGCACAGCCATGCCATCCGTCATACGAACCGGCTCGGGATCTCCATCTGCATAGGGCGTCACCAACCGAGAGGGATCGGAGGCCACAAAGGCTGTGTCTGCCAATTGAAGGGGCCCAACAACGGCCTCCTGCACCGCCTGAGGAAGCGTCTTGCCCGAAGCCTCAGCAATAACGGCGCCCAACACATCAAGCCCTAGCGAATAGCGCCATCCCTCGCCAGGAGGAAAGACAAGAGGCGCCTGTTCGAGCCTACGCAGATTTTCATTGAGGCTAAGCCCTGGCTGATCAAGACCATCCGAAATATTGAGACGGTCATACTCACTGCCTGTCGGTTCCATAAAGCGGTAGCTTAGGCCCGATGTATGCGTCAAAAGCTGGCGTAACGTAATAACCGGCTCACTGCCATCTTCACGTTGAGGTCGAAACGTCGGTAACCACCTTGTCACAGGGTCATCTAGCGTTAGTTTGCCCTCTTCAACGAGCCGCATTAGCGTCGCTGATACGATGGGTTTAGTGATAGAGGCTAATCGAAACACGGCGTCTTCATGCATGGGAACCCCCACTTCACGATCCGACTGACCCGCCGCGCGGCGATAGACGATCTCGCCATTTTGAGCCACTAACACGACCGTCCCAACGATTCTATTTTCCGCAATAGCTCGATTGATGACGGCATCCAACTGCCCTGTAAGGGCATCGCTGGCCGATGCCGACGTAGCCAGCATGATGCCTGCAAGACCGATCAAATACCTATTCATGATGGGAATACCTATAATAAGGAGCGACCACTCCATAATTAACGTAAACCCAATTTATTTCAAGAGTGATCATTGTGAAAAACACCACTAGTAATCCACCACGCTCGCGTGGCCGTCCACGGGCTTTCGACCGCAGTGCGGCCTTAGCCATCGCGGGGAAGACATTTTGGCAATTCGGTTATGAAGGTGCTTCAATCGCTGAGCTGACAGCCGCTATGGGCATCACACCGCAGAGTCTATATGCAGCTTTCACTTCAAAGGCAGACCTCTATCGAGAAGCACTGGACTGGTATCAATCTGAGGTTGGTGCGTTTGCGGTTGCCGCCCTGCAAGAAGAAGATGTGGTGGCTGCCTTCGAGCAACTGTTGATGGAAGCAGCCAAGCAGTTCTGCCGCCCGGATAGGCCCCGTGGCTGTATGATCTCGACGGCTGTTTTGACCTGCGCCCGCGACAATGACGCTATTGCCGATATGGTGGCGCAAGAGCGCGCAGCAACGATGAATGCCTTGCGGGATAGGATTGAACAAGGAATTTCGCAGGGACAGTTAAGTGTCGATACGAATGTTGCGGCACTCGCCCGCTTTGTCGGGGCAATCATCCAAGGGATGTCCGTGCAAGCACGCGATGGCGCCACCGAAAAGGATCTTAAGGCGGTGGTTGAATTGGTGATCGACCAGATAGGTCGTTTTCGGACGTTGCCTGTGACTACTTAAGCTAAGATTAGAGTACGTGTGCTATTTGCTCACGCACCCAACGATGTGCGCTGTGACCATGATTGCGCTCATGCCACACCATACCGACTTTGAATCCCAGTGATTTAATGGGGGATTCAACAACTTTAAGGTCGGAACGCTGGGCAACTAAACGCCGTGGCACCAGTGCCACAAAACGTGAGTGCGCAACAATCTCTGGGACGAACAGGAATGAAGATGTAGACAGAACAACATTGCGCCTATAGCCCAATGTTTGTAAGACCTGATCCACCTGAGTGGAAAAATCGCCTCCGCTGAGCGAAACGATTACGTGCTCGAGCTGGACATACTTTTCAATCGTCATTTCCTCACTTAGCTGTGAGTGATTCCAGCATCCAACCAGCACATAGTTCTCATCATACAGCGGCCTGATTCGTAAAACCTTGGGCGCCTCTTCGGGTGTCATGAGTGCAAGATCCACTTCACCCCGTGCCATTTGAGCTTCCAGCCTGGGTGGCTCCAGACTACGTATGGCGATTCTAATGCCAGGTGCTTGACGCCTTAATTCGTTCATGACCGCCAAACCAATGACCGCTTGAAGGTAATCGGTGCATGCAATCGTAATGGTCAGCGACGCTTGGGCAGGTTCAAAGTGCTGGTGCGTTATCAGCGTCTCTCGCACCTGATCCAGTGCAATACGTAGTGGGGTAAGTAACTCCAACGCTTTGGTGGTAGGCATCATCCCGCGGTGAGCCGGAATGAGCAGCGGGTCGTTGAACATATCCCTAAGGCGGCTCAGCTGAGCGCTGACGGCAGGCTGACTAAGATGCAGGCGTGCGGCGGCTCTCGTGACATTTTGCTCTTCAAGCAAAGCCTCTAAGGTCGCCAACAAATTAAGATCCAGCCTTTTATTATCCATATTTTATATAGTAGATCATAAAACTATTAATTTCATTGATAGCTTATTCTTGCCCACAATCTCTAGCGTATCCACCAAGTAAATTCGCCTGTAGGAGCATTAGAGTGTCCAAGACCATATTGATTGTGTATGCGCACCCAGAACCCACATCATTGACCCGCCGGTTCGTAACTGAAACGGTACAAATACTGGAGCGACAAGGCCAAACCGTGCTGCAGTCAGACCTATATGGCATGGGTTGGAAAGCGACGTTTGATGAGCACGATTTCCCCAACCGTATAAATAATGACCGGCTAGGCTTTATTCAAGAGTCGCAGCACGCCTATGCCACTCACCAGCAGACGCAGGATGTCGCCGCAGAGCAGGACAAGCTGCTTGCCGCCGACGCCGTCATATTCCACTTTCCCTTGTGGTGGTTTGGTATGCCCGCCATTCTCAAAGGCTGGATAGACCGGGTGTACGCCTATGGATTTGCTTACGGATACAAAGATGAAGGCAATCGTTATCGCTATGGAGACGGTATTCTCAAAGGCAAACGGGCATTACTGTCGGTAATGGTGGGTGGCCCAGCGGAGGACTATTCACCCCGAGGTATTAATGGCCCCTTGGAGGAATTGCTATTCCCCATCACCCACGGCGCCCTGTTTTTCCCAGGTATGGATGTACTGCCAACCCATGCCGTGTATGGCACCGGCAAACTTTCGAAAGTCAGCGTAGCGAAGGAGCTAGCCGCTTGGCGTCTACGCCTCGAAAATCTTTTTAATGAATCCTCTATTCCATTCCGGCGGCAAAATGGTGGGGAGTATCAGCAAAATATACTCGCTGACCATATTGCTATGGGGAAAGAGGGACTGACCATTCACATCGACCATTAGCAGATTTTTAGACAGCAACATCATGCAGACAAAGTATTATTAGCTGCACAATATTACCAGCACGTGCAACTATGAATTCAGGAAATCTAGGCCAAGCGCAGCGATAAAGCTATCGCTGCGCTTGGCCTTGTCGGAGCTAGTGAGATATAGTTGTACGGAATTTCCGTACATTATGGTGACGTTATGGATATTATCAGTGTTAACAAATTCAGAGACAACCTGAAAAGCGTAGTAGAACAAGTGATTAGCCAGCACGAACCCTTAAAGGTAACCCGTCGTGCCGGAGAGGCGTTTGTGGTGATTAGCGCTGAGGACTGGGAAAGAGAGCAAGAAACACTGCATGTGCTTCAGAACCGAGACCTCATGCAACAAATTGCGGCTTCTCTAGATACCCATAGTCGTGGTCAAGGATACCAACCTGATAATGAGCAGATGAATGAGATCACTGGTATTTGAGGGCCGTACGTGGGAAGCCTATGAAAAAATGCGTGAAACAGATAAGAAGCTGCATAAAGCGCTCTGCAAACTCTTAAAAGAAATGCTCCGCTCTGACGATCCAACGGCTGGTATCGGAAAACCCGAGCCACTCAGACACAATCTTTCTGGCTTGTGGTCAAGGCGCATTTCACAAAGAGATCGGCTGATCTACCGGTTCGATGACAAAGCTATTTATATTTTTGCCATCGGCGGACATTACGATCAGTCCTGATAATAGTTAATTGATGAAAAGCACGACGCTACCTTTTCTGCACTATCAAATAAGTATGCAACTCCGGGTGCTGATCGTACTCCAGATGTCTGCACACCGCGCCTAACTTCATCAATAAGGATACGAAGCCGTTTGTGCCAAGCGTAGAGTAGTAGACCTCGGGCCCCATAAAACTATCGGTATGCTCACCAGGTTCGTCGGTACCGCCGAAAGAGAAGATCAGTACCCCACCCTTATTCAGGCTTCCGATAAGTTTGGTCATCACACTTTCCTGCTGCACTAGCGGAATATGCCAAATGCTGTCCCAGGCGGTGATAAAGTCGTATTTTTCCAGCGGCTGCCACTGGCAAATATCCTGGTGGTGAAAGGTCACGTCAGGGTGCTTCTGCTTAGCGAGGCGCAGCATTTCATCGGAAATATCCACGCCTTCAGGCGTAAAGCCTTCTTGTTGCAAGAAGTCGATAAAGCGGCCGGTACACCCACAACCGATATCGAGTGCCTTTCCTCGGCCCTTCACAAACGAAAGCGCCCTTTTGTGCGCCTCTATCCCGTTAGCGAGATTGAATTTGTCGCTTTGCCAGAGGTGGGTGATCTGATCGTAGGCGCTGCCAATATCAGTGGGTGTCATGGATGGCCTGTCGGATAAAAAGTGAAGACTTAGTGACTATATCACCCACTCAAGCGCTTGCGGTTACTGGCCACCAGCTCAGTCAGAAAGTCCGCCACGGCCCGGGTACGGCCTGATTGGGTGAGATCCGTCTGAATAACGAGATAGATGGGCTGATCCACGCCAATATCCGCAGCGACACACACCAGTCCAGCCTCCAACGCCAGAAAATGCGGCAACACCGCTATCCCCAGCCCCGCTTTCGCCGCCGCTAGCTGGGTCGCCAGCGAGGTGGTGGTTAACGCCGGTTCCTGCCCTTGCAGAACCCGCTCAACCCATTGGGCGGCAGGCAGGTGCGCTTGCATTTCTCCCCAGGTAATAAAGGCGTCGCTGTCGTAATTGCCCGCGTCATGATGAACCTCACGCTGGGCCACATAACCGGGGCTAGCATAAAGCCCAAACCCCAGCGAGCCGAGTCGGCGAAGGGTGACATTACCCCGCTCGGGCTTGACCATTCTGAGCGCCAAATCAGCGTCGCGACGGTGCAGATTGACGGTGGTGATATCGGTCACCAGCTCAAGTGTGATGCCGGGGTACTGAGCATAAAATTGTGGCAATGCGGGCAGAATCAACGACGTGGCCAGGTTTTCAGCGGTGGCCAAGCGCACCCTGCCGCTCAGCTGCGTAGCGAGTGCGCCCTCGCTAGAGAAGGCCGCTGCGGCGGCTTCCAGCGCTTCGGCTTTTTCGATTAGCCCGGCCCCTTCTTCAGTAAGCTGATAGCCCGACTGCTGACGAACAAACAACGGCAGCTTCAAGGCTTTTTCCAGCCGCTCGATACGCCGGGAGAGCGTCGCGATACCCAGGTGGAGTTCCGCTGCCGCGCCGCTCAAAGTGCCTTGGCGGGCCACCGCCAGAAAGGCGCGTGTGTCATCCCAGACCCACCCGCGGGGCATCTGGTTTTCATAACTGGAAAATGGTTTACCGAACTCGTTCATTTTTTTCATTATTGGATAGTGCCACGCTGTTATTGCGCGTTTCAACAAGCGCTCGAAAACGGCTCACGCTCTCTTGATGGGCAATAGTTTCGTAAGTCATTACAGGAGATATAGCATGCAAAAACGTACACTCGGCACCGACCTGACCCTCTCTGCCATTGGCTTAGGCTGCATGGGAATGAGCGAGTTCTACGGCCCCCGAGACGATAGCGAGTCGCTTCGGGTGTTGGCTCAGGCGGTGGAGCTGGGAATCGACTTTTTTGACACGGCGGATATGTACGGGCCACACCATAACGAGGAGCTGATTGGCCGTTTTCTTGCCAGCCATAAGCCAAACGTACGTATCGCCACCAAATTCGGCATTGTTCGCAACCCTGGTGAGTATCAGCGTAGCCTGGATAGCAGCGCCCATTATGCCCGCCAAGCTTGCGAGGCGTCGCTAAAGCGGCTGGGCATCGAACAGATCGATCTCTACTACGTTCACCGCGTTAACCCGGAAACCCCTATCGAAGAGACCATGGAGGGCTTGGCACAACTGGTTAAAGAGGGAAAAATTGCCCACATTGGCCTCTGCGAGGTTAGCGACGAGACCCTGCGCCGCGCACACGCCGTGCACCCGGTGACGGCGGTTCAAACCGAATACTCGCTCTGGACACGGGACGTGGAGCAAGCGGTACTGCCCACCTGCAAGGAGCTCGGCATCGGCTTCGTGCCCTACTCTCCTCTCGGCCGAGGTTTTTTAACGGGAAGGTTTCAAGAAAACGCTGATTTCGGCGAAGACGATTTTCGTTCTAACCTGCCGCGCTTCTCTGAACAGGCCATGGACTCTAACCGCCGAATCGCGGAGGTGATTGGTGACATGGCAGCACTCAAAGGCTGCACCCCTGCGCAGCTCTCGCTGGCCTGGCTGCTATCCAAAGGCGACAACATCGTACCGATTCCGGGCACCAAACGGTTGCGCTACCTTGAAGAGAATGCAGCAGCGGCGTCCATCACCCTGACCACTGATGAGCAGCAACAACTTGAGGCGGCCACTGCTCGCCTTCCTGTCATCGGCGAGCGCTATACACCGGAGGGCATGAAGGGGGTGAATTCATGAGTTAAGGGCCTGTTGTCCGCCATGCCCTAGCAATATGTTGCTAGGGTCTGTTGACGTCTTGACGTGGGTCAGGTCACAGTCGGCGAGCGTGGACTTGGGGTGTATAGCCAAACTCTGCTTTGAAGGCAGCCACAAAACTGCTGGTGCTTTTATAACCTACCGTATAGGCCACAGCGGTTGAACTTTCGCCTCTATCCAAGGCTTCGAGCGCGTTCATCAGCTTGAAACGGGTGCGCCACTGACGAAAGGTCAACCCGGTTTCGGACTTGAATAACCGCTCCAAGGTGCGCACGCTAGCCCCAGCTAAGCTGGCCAGCTCGCCCAATATATGCCGGGTGTCTGGGTGGCTAACCATGTGGCTAATAATGCGCCGCAACCGCGGGTCAGTACCAGCAGGTAGCGACAAGTCCGCGGCGGATAGGCTATTGAGCTCATCAATAGCGACTAAGCCTAGGCGAGCGGTACTGGCATCGCCGCTACACTTCGGAGAATCGTTTAGCCTGAGCACAATCTCGCGCATCAACGCGGTCATCGCCACCATCACCACCTGGGTGTCCTGATCGCGTACCGGGTAAGTAGGGTCAATGTAGAGATTGCGGGTTTCCACCAGCGTTTCGCAGCTCACTTGGTGGTTGCAGTTACCGGGTATCCATACACCGTGGGTAGAGGGTACAACCCACACCGCCTGTTCACTAGTAACGCGCAGCACACCCTGCTTGGCCCACAGCAATTGCCCGCGTGGGTGGGCGTGAGGCAAGACACCGGTTTCCGCCTGCATACTGCGAGCATGGGTCAATACAGGACGAGCAGGGTCAAGGATGAACGCTATATCACTGGGCAGCGACATTGTCGCATTATCGCTATTTATTGTCACATCTTACCCTTAACACGTCAGCATACAGAAACTATTGTAGGCCCAGCTGCGCGCACCGCGCAATTGGCTCACCACAGCTAGGGTCTCGCCATGCTTCGCTCGCTTAGTTTCTCTCATGCCATGGTGGCAACGGCCTTGCTGGCCGCTTTGCTACTGACACTTTTTCCCATAGCGCCCCATCCCACAGCATTTTCTTACGCCGCTAGTGTGGTAGTAATTACGCTGGTTCTATGGAGTACCGGCGTGCTGCCTCCCTTCCTAACCGGTTTGCTATTTTTCGCGCTGGTTAGCGTATTCGGCTTGCTCCCGCCGGAGCAACTATTCGCTGGGTTTGGCTCGACAGCCGTGTGGATGGTTATCTCAGGATTTGTCATTGGCTCAGCCATTACATCTAGCAAGCTTGGCGATCGGCTAGCAGCAGTGCTGTCGCCGCTCCTCACCGCAAGCTACCCGAAGTTGATTGGCGGGTTAGTGTTTACCGCTATGGCATTGGGGTTTGTGATGCCTTCTTCCGGGGGGCGAGCAGTGGTATTGATCCCTATCGGCTTAGCGCTAGCCGAACGAGTGGGCTTTGAGCCGGGTAGTGCTGGACGCCTGGGCGTAGCCACCGCTCTTGCTGCCGCTTGTAACATGCCAAGTTTTGCGGTGCTTCCATCCAACCTCCCTAATATGATTTTGGCAGGGTCGAGTGAAAGTCTGTATGGCATTCATATTGGCTATGCGGAGTATCTACTACTGCATTTTCCCATTCTGGGAATGCTGAAATCGATCTTAATCGTGGTACTGGTACTCGTGGTATTTCCCGCTCGCATCGCACCACAATGCCAACTGCCCATCGAGACGATCAAAACAACCAGTGCTGCTACACAGCAAAAAAAGGTAGCTGTAGTCATGGGCATTACCCTGCTCCTCTGGGTAACAGATACACTACACGGCGCAAACCCGGCGTGGGTGGGACTCGTAGCGGCGGTAGTGCTAATGATGCCAAAGGCTGGTGCCGTAGACCCGAAGTCATTCAACACAGTGGTAGATTTTGGCACTGTGATATTTGTGGCCGCGGCACTGGGATTGGGTACACTCGTCAACGTTTCAGGCATTGGCAGTGCTGTGGGCCAAGGCTTTACCCAACTGATGGAAACCGACAATGGCGGCAGTTTTGGGGACTTTATATCGCTGTCACTGATGGCCACCCTGACGGGAGTAGTGGCCACCACCCCCAGTGTTCCTACCGTACTTTCCCCCATGGCAGCAGAACTCGCTGGCGCCTCAGGGCTCTCTCTACCCGCCGTATTGATGACTCAGGTCGTCGGCTTTTCTACGGTAATCTTTCCTTATCAGGTGGCGCCGCTGATTATGGCAATGCAGCTATCTAAAGAGCCCCTTAGCCAATTATTGAAGATTATCATCCCGTTAGCGCTGATAACGATCTTTCTATTGATGCCATTAGACTACCTTTGGTGGCGATTGTTGGGGTGGGTGAATTAAGCCGCCAGATAACTTCCGTGCAAGACGCTACTACTGAATAATCTCGCCAATCGAGCGTTTGCCATCCAGCAGCAGATACTCCTGATTGACCAAATCGGGCTTTTGCACAGCGTGAAGTAACGCATGGGCCACGTTGGCTCGTGAGATTTGGTTGTCACCTGCTTCATCCAGTGAACTGGCAAACTGCTGGCTGGCGGTTTCGTCGGTCAAACGCCCTGGTTTGAGAATGACGTAGGGAACACCGCTGTTGCGAAGATGAGCATCGGCGGCAAATTTAGCAGCCATATAGGGGCGCAGCTTTTCGGGCGCTTCTATAGGGTTTTCTGCCCGCATAGCGCTAATCATGATGTAGCGGGAGAGACCTTTTTGCTTGGCGATATCGGCGGTACGAATGGCGCCGAAAAGGTCAATCATCAAGGTTTTATCCGGCCCGGTGTGGGGCCCTGACCCCGCAGTGAAGACCACTTGGTCACAACCGTCAAAGGCGTGCTCAAACTCACCTTCTAAATCGGCTATCACTGTATCAATACCGTGCTCTTTGAACCAGGCTGCCTGCTCTTCACTGCGAATCATCGCCTTGATGGGCGTGCCCGCTTTTTGGGCCAGTTCGCAAAACTGCTTGCCAATCTGTCCATTCGCGCCAATCACTAACGTTGTCATAACGACTCCTTGTGAATTGCTTATCCTTCTATCAATGCAGGCACTTAGGCGAAATTCAACCCGTACTGATCACTTACCCACAGTGAGCCCCTGCCACCCGAACTCTTCCACCAACGCTTTTAAGTAGAGAGGCCGGTAGTTAGCGTCGCGCTCATAGCGGGCTTTTACGCTGGGGTGAATTATCATCAGGGTGTCATCAAGCACGAGTGGTCTATCTAACGGTTTTTTAAAGCGATAGACATACTTGCGGGAGTTGTGAACCTGGCCTTTCGCACCGTCGGTTAGGTTGTCGCGAATATATGACTCGGTGATTGAACCGGCGGAGCAAGCCGATGGCCCCGCAGCGAGCCGCTGGCAGAATGGCTTAAGCGTAAAACTTGAGATGGTAAAGCTATAATGAATCAGTGAGCGCTTTGCGCCTAGTCGTTACCAGGAGGGGCTCTATGACCGAGGCAGAACGCAGTGTCGGTGTTGATGCGAATAACGATGCTCATACCCGAGCACGTTATATATCGCAAATTCAGCGTATTTCTTCGACGGCTAAAGCAGACATCTCAGCAGGCAGAATCAGTTATCTTGAGGCAGCAGAGTACTGTCATGCGATGCGCAACCAAGTCATGGATGAGTATAGGAAACTGACAAGTGTGCAGGGGCTGGCGAGAGCAGAGCAAATAAAAAAAACACCACCTAGCCTTGCTGCTCTTTTCGAGCGATACGCTCAGCAACTATTTGGTTGTTCGTACGAAAACCTCTCAGTTGAGCAGCAGCAACGCATACACCATGAGATTATTGAGGCTTCTGGCCGCAGCAATGCTGCAGTCTGACCTAAGAACTTCAACGTCGATAATTGCCAGAGATACGCGAGCTGGATGTTGGTGGTGCATCTAAAAGCTTCTCGCTGAAATCCAGCTTTTCGACAAGAACACTACATTCAGCGCTCACGCACTCAAGCCACAACCCCAAACACACGCCCTATGGCAGAAGTTAACGCCATTGCAAGCGCGCCCCAGAACATCACTCTTGCTGCAGCTTTCAAGATAGGTGCACCGCCCACTCGAGCCGCAAGAGCACCCAACAAAGCCAGGAAGAGCAGTGAAAACAGCGCTACCAGAGGAGTCAATAATGATGATGGTGCCCACCAGGCGACCAACAGCGGCAACAGCGCGCCCGTGGTAAAGGTCGCTGCTGATGAGAGGGCTGCTTGAAGCGGGCGCGCTTGACCAGTATCAGTGATGCCAATTTCATCCCGTGCATGGGCACCCAGGGCATCGTTGCTCATCAGCTGTTCGGCGACTTGCCGCGCCAGCTCGGGCGTCAAGCCGCGCGTTTCATAGATAGCGGCAAGCTCTTCCTGCTCTAGTTCATAGTGCTCTGCCAATGCTTTGCGTTCGATATCGAGATCAGCATTTTCAGTGTCCGATTGAGAGCTTACCGAAACATACTCCCCCGCTGCCATCGACATTGCGCCAGCCACCAGGCCCGCAATACCCGCCAGCATAATACCGCTTTGAGTGGTATTGGCTGCGGCTACCCCCAGTATTAAACTGCTAGTAGAAACGATGCCATCGTTGGCGCCCATCACAGCGGCACGCAGCCAGCCGGAACGGTGAGATCGATGGTGCTCTGAATGGATCATGGGCTTTCCTTTCTGTGAGGCGCATCCAAGTCAACAATAGCATCTAAGGTCATGAACTATTTTGCTGGCACTACTCGAAGTAGCCTGCCCTCGGAGCTGTCGGTAAGTAGGTACACTTCACCTTCTGGGCCTACCCGCACATCTCTTATACGCTCGTCTAGCTCACCAAACAGGCCTTCGGCATCGCTGGCATTGTTAGATAAACGTACCCGGCGCACTTCGTTATTTACCAGCGCTCCTATCAGTATATCGCCCTGCCACTGCGGGAACAGCTCGCCGCTGTAAAGCGCTATCCCCGAGGGGCAATAGAGGGCGTCCATTCTAAAAGTGGTGGTACGGTACCAGGGTACTCATTGACGCTGTATGGTGCGCTTGCTGCCTCTTTGAGCACTTATTAAAATGTTGCGCCACCTAAAGAGAACTCCCATGAAAATTAATGTGGTTGGTACGAGTGGCAGTGGCAAAAGTACCCTTGCAAAGCAGCTCGCAGATGCCTTGAACGCCCCATGCGTCCAGCTTGATCAATTATTCTGGCGCGCTAACTGGCAAGGAGCACCGGACGATGAGTTCTTCGCCGAGCTGGAAGAGGCTTTAGCAGCCTCACCTCAAGAGTGGATACTGGACGGTAATTTTGACCGTACTCGGCATATAAAGTGGCGCGAAGTGGATATGGTGGTGTGGATCGACTACCCCTTTTGGCGAGTATTTAGCCAAGCCCTCACCCGTGCTGTTAAACGCATCATCAGCCAAGAGGAGCTTTGGCCCGGTACAGGTAATCACGAAAGCTTCCGCAAAACATTTCTAAGCCGTGATTCGGTTCTGCTATGGTCACTAAAAACGTGGCGGCAAAACCGTAAACGCTACTTTGCCGATATGGTGAATCCACGCTATGCGCCTATTCAATTTGTACGTTTGACCTCTATAAAAGAAGCGCAAGCGTTGGTGAAGAGTCTCAACATGGGTACCTAGCCCTTAGGTGACTATATAGCCCCACTGCGTATTCGCTTGATGGCTGCTCTCTTCGGCTCTCGATGAATCACCGAACAGTTCTCGTCACTTGGCTTTAACGCTCCAGGCCATGTACGCTTATTGAACGAACATTCAATTAAGGTGCTTTAATGCAACGTCATTCGCTATTCGCCGCAATGTCACTGGGGCTTTTTGCTGGTGCTGCCACAACCACCGCGCTGGCGGAGTCCACAACGTTGGAGGAGCAGCTCAAAGAGCTTGAGTCATTCCAAGTGATCGCCCACCGCGGGGCCAGCGGCCACGCGCCGGAAAGCACCATGGCGGCCTATGAATTGGCCCATGAGTGGAATGTCGACTATTTAGAGCTGGACGCCCAAATCACCGCCGATGGTGAAGTCGTGGTATTTCATGATGACGCCATTGACCGCACCAGCGATGGTGAAGGCAAGATTAACGACTACACCATGGAAGAGCTGAAAGCGCTGGATACCGGCTCTTGGTTCAATGAAGCCAATGCTGATAAAGCAGACGCGGACTTTGCAGGGGCACAGATCCTCACGCTGGATGAGCTTTTCGAGCGTTTCGGTCACGATGCTCGCTACTACATTGAGACCAAGTCACCGCAGCTAAACCCAGGCTTGGAAGAAGCCCTGGTAAAAACGCTGGAAGAGTACGACATGGTCGAGAGTGGCCGAGTATTAGTGCAGTCTTTCGAGCAGGAGAGCCTGTTAAAAGTGCAGGAACTAAACGATGACATTCCGCTAATCCAGCTCGTTTGGTACTACCCCAGTGAAGAGGACGAATCGCGTTTAGTGGAGTGGACTGGTGTGACACCGGGCCCAGCAGAGATTAATGATGAAGACTTCCAGGCGGTAGCGGAATACGCGTCAGGAATCGGAACTAACTATATCTACGAAGGCCAAGAAGTCATCGATGCCGACTTTATTCGTCAAGCAAATGAAAATGGCCTGCCGGTGCACGTTTACACCGTCAATGAAACCGATGAGATGGAGCGTTTGATGGAAATGGGCGCAAACGGCCTGTTCACAAATTATCCAGATCGCTTGCTTAAGCTCGTTGAGTAACCATCGTTTAATGACATATTACGCCCGGCCTTGACCGGGCGTTTTTATAATAAGGTTTTACTCAAGCCCAAGCTGCCCCAGTACCTGCTCTACTCTTTTACGATCGCCCGCTTGCAGCGTTTTAAGCGGCTGGGGCAAGCAGGGCTGACTCACCTTCCCGGTGATTTCTGCAATGGTAGCCGCCACTCGCAGGCTACCGCCGTATTCACGGTAGAGTGCCCACAGCGGCTCAAGGCCGTCTGAAAGCGCCTTGGCCTGTTGAACATCTCCTGCTTGAGCAGCTCGGGTTAGCGCCAGCGCTGCTCTAGGGTATAACCCGCCGATAACGGAGTACCAGGCATCACATCCCGCATTTAGGCCAGTGGCTGCTGCCGCGTCGCCGCTGATGCCGATAGTGACATCAGCGGGAATCAGCTTGCGCAACCCAGCCACTCGCCCCTTTGCGGAGTCAATATCATTGCTCACCGGCGGAATTTTGATAGAGCGAACCTGGGGCAGTTGGGAGATTCGTCCATGCAGCTCATCGCTAAATTCAAAATGGGTTGTGCCAGGGTTATCGTACACGCAGAGCGGCACACTCAGCGATTGGCAAACCGTGGCGTATAGATCGAAGACCTCGTCGTCGGTGAGCTTTTGGTAGGAGACCGGCGCTAGCAGCACGCCGCTGGCACCTGCCTGCTGAGCGCGTTCTGCATTAGCCAGCACATCACGAGTACGTAGCGCCCCAATGCCTGCAATGACAGGCGCGCCAACTGCATTTTCAACGCTAAGCTGAATAACACGGGCGCGCTCATCACGGTTTAAATAGGCGTAGCTACCGGTCGAGCCCAGCACGCCAATGGAATCCACCGCTGCCTCAGCTAAATAAGCAACTAAACGGACAAACTCATACTCATTAATGCCCTGCTCGTTCATGGGGGTTAGCGGGAATGCACTTAGGCCGGTGAACATGGTGGATGATCCTTTTAAGATGGATGGCATTCGCAGTGTCGCACAGACGATTAGCTATTATGTACAAGCATACGGTAATGGAATAGCCACAGCTTATCCTCGTTATTCGTTGACATAACTTTCTGTTATTTTTCTTGAATTGATGTAGTGTTTGCGTATACGCCGTATCGATACGGCACAGTTGCTTTAGATGTGTATCTTTCAGTCATACCATCATGACTGAATATAAAAACAGTCTCGTTAGTGCTGCGAGGGAGAACACGTCATCAATACATACACATTTTCAGCGCAGAGCAGAACGGCACCGCGGGTGAACCTGGCGTTCATCAATCAACCAGTAAGCCACTACCAATGCCATTACCCATTATAAGCGGCTCTCTAATGCGATTGGCCTTACTGGCAGCGACTACTTTTATTGTGTTGGTGGGGCTCGCTTTCGCAACAACGAATGCCATCGCTCGAGAAGCGCCGCTTTTTTTAGTGGCTCACCCTGACGTCACTACCCACTGGCTGAACCGTGATACTACCCGCGCGATTTTCGCCATGCGCCAACGCACCTGGCCGGATGGTCAAGCGGTTAGGGTTTTCGTTTTAAGTAACAACAACCCAGTACATGCTCGCTTTACCAAAGAGCAGTTGGCGGTTTACCCGCACCAACTTCAATTAGCCTGGGATCGCATGGTTTTTTCAGGTACCGGTCAAGCCCCCGACCGAGTAAATGACCAGGAAGAAATGCGCGAGCGCGTCGCCTCAACGCCGGGTGCCATTGGGTATCTTGAAAGGGAGTATCTGGATGATAGAGTCCAAGTCATTTCGATGGAATGAATGCAGAGCCCTTGCCGCTTTGCTAGGCATCGTTGTAATGGGTTTATCTGCTCCCGCCCAAAGCGACGAACACGCTCTGGATACTTTACAGGTACATGGGTTTCTTAGTCAGGCGCTGGTCGTGACTGACAATAACAACTTTTTTGGTCAGAGCAGCCAGGATGAAGGCAGCATAGAATTTACCGAAATTGGCCTCAACGTCTCCTTACGCCCCCATCAGGATGTACTCGTTGCTGCTCAGGTGCTAAGTCGTCGAGCTGGAGGCAATAGCAGCGACGCAGAACCTAAACTGGATTACGGCCTCATTGATTACCAAATGATTTCTGACCAAGGGCGTACGTTTGGTGTTCAGCTTGGTCGGATTAAAAACCCTTTTGGATTTTATAATCAAACCCGCGATGTGGCATTTACCCGTCCCAGCATCTTACTGCCTCAGTCTATCTATTTTGACCGAACACGCTCAATGGCTCTCACAGGTGACGGCCTAACGTTCTATTTGGAACAGAGATTAAGCAACGGAGTACTACGAGGACAGTTTGGCTTAGGAAAGCCTCAGGCTGGTGACGATTTAAGCGATACGCTTCAACTTCAGCGTATATCAGGCACCTTCGATCCTCAGCAGTCTACGATTGCCCAAGTTCGTTATGAACATGATGGAGGTCGTGTCGTTGCAGCGATTAGCAATGCCAACGTGAGATCCCAAATAGAGTCACATCAATCAGGTGTCAGCGACGGAGATTTTTATTTTACACCTTGGGTATTTTCACTCCAATACAATCAAGAACTCTGGAGTGTAACGACTGAATACGCCCTGCGCCGTTCAGGGTTAAAAAACTTCAATCAGTCTTCTGTAAACTTCGACACGACAGGGGAAAGTTGGTATATCCAATACGCTCGGCGTTTTGCAAATGACTGGCAGTGGTTAATGCGTTATGACAGCCTTACCAGCAACCGCGCAGACCGCAACGGTAAATCTTTCGAGGCGAGTACAGGGGGAAGCGTTCCAGCCCATACCCAATTCGCAGATGACCTAACCGTTGGCCTGCAGTGGACGCCGCACCCTCAAGTCATGCTGGCAGGTGAATACCACCATGTCGATGGCACGGGTTGGCTGCCTATTCAGGATAATCCAGATTCATCAGCGACCAGCAGAAGATGGAGCATGTGGTTGTTTCAATTATCGCTGCGCTTCTGACGTTTACCTCGATCCTGGCTAGGACGCTACCGCGATGAAACCATTTACCCTTTTCCGAACGCCCCAACGCCTTAGCCTGACATGGCGGGTCATCGCGTTAAGTAGCCTGCTGCTGCTGGCGCTGGTAACGCTCTTTACCTGGCTAGGCCACGACAATCTTACCCGTCAGTTTCAAGAAAGCCGAAGCCAGCACTATGAGCGCCAACAGCGAGAAATTCGTTTAGCGCTAGTTCGCTCATCGGAAAATTTACGTCAGTTGGCAGGGTTAACCGCGGCCTCGGCAAGCTTAGGCTCGCCCTTGCAAGCAGGTAATACCGCCGCAGTTGAGCAAGCACTAGACTCCCAGTGGCCCGCTCTACAGCTTGAGGCGGGTATCGATGAAATATTAATTATTAATACCCAGGGGCAAGTCTTGGGTAATTGGGGCACCGGCAATACACAAACGCAGCTTCCCATTCTGAGTTGGATCAGGCGGGTGATACACACCGAGCAGCCACTCACTACATTGCGTTGTTCAGCTAGCTGCCAACAGTTCGCTGCCGTGCCGGTGCTAGTGGCGGGAGAAAGCGTTGGTATAGTCGTACTGACCCGCTCGCTAGCCGATGTCACTCGGCAGGCCAAGGAGGTATCTGGCAGTGAAGTCGCACTACTTGTCACCGGGCCCACTGAAGATAGCGGGATGACGGCAACTCGAGAGCTAAAATCATGGAATGGTCAACTGCTAGCCCTCACAAGCGAAGAGCAAACCCTAGCACCTTTGCAGCGAGCGTCAGATACAGCTCCTGTTCGCCGTTTAATGGAAACACCATTAAATCTTGAACATGATGGCAGACATTTAGAACTCAGCGCAGTACGCATGGAAGAGGATAATGAACGTAGCAATATCGGATACTTGCTGCTGATATCAGACATTACCGAGCAAATTAAGGCAATTAACCAGGATACTCGCACACTCTTGTTCGTAGGCGTACTCGGCTGGATTGCCGCTGAACTACTGCTATTGGTCATACTGCTGGGCCCAATGGCTCGACTGCGGAGAGTCGCTGGATTGCTTCCTGCCCTAGCTGACGGAAAATTTAGCGATATACACGCCGCCATTCCCAACCACCGCCGCCGCATTCCCGACGAGATCGATGTACTTGAGAGCATTACCCTTGAGCTTTCACGCCAACTTGAATTGTTAGAGAGTGAAGTACAAGAACGCGGTGACCAACTAGCCGTGCGCATTGGGGAGCTAGCCAAAGAGCGAGATTTCGTTAATGGCCTGCTGGATACGGCCCAGGTATTTATCATTGCCCAGGATGACACTGGACGAATTAGCTTGGTCAATGAGTATACCCAGTTGATGCTAGGACTTACTGAAGCTTCGCTACTCGGGCGTCATTTTGTTGATGTATTCGAGGCAGGTGCCTCTACCAAGGTGAATACGTTCTCCCATCCCCAGCAAGAGGAGAAAACACTCCGTACGCCCGATCACAGGACTCATACTATCGCTTGGTACCATGCGCCGTTACAAACGGGTAATGACGGCAAGGTGTCACGTATATCGGTTGGTCTGGATATTACCGAACGTAAGGCGGCCGAAGCTCGGCTAACGTGGCTGGCCGAACGTGACCCGCTAACGGAACTTTACAACCGGCGCTTCTTCCAACATGCACTGCAAACCGCCCTTGAACGCCCATCGAAGACAAAAGGGGCAGTATTGCTACTTGATTTGAATCAGTTCAAGGAGGTTAACGAGCTAAGTGGCCACCATGTAGGCGACAAATTGCTTCGTGAAGTGGCTGACACCCTCTTCCGCAACCTTGGCCCCCGTGGCGTTATTGCACGCCTAGGTGGCGACGAATACTCCCTCCTATTAGAAGATACCAACGCCGATCAAGCCGTCAGTGTCGCGCAATATATTGTCCAACTATTAGACGGTATCGGCTTCGTTGTGGGTGAGCGGCGGCATCGAGTAACGGCCAGTATTGGTATTGCCCTGTTTCCAACCCACGGCAATACGCCTGCTGACCTAATGGCTAGCGCTGATGTGGCAATGTACAAAGCGAAGGAGAGTGGCCTTCAGCACTGGCATTTACTTTCCAAGTCGGAGAATGCCAAAGACGAACTGCAAGCACGAGTCTACTGGGTTGAACGCATACACAATGCGCTTGAGGAGGATAGCTTCGAGTTGATGGTGCAGCCCATCATGCGTTTGGAAGATCAAGACGTAAAACACCACGAGGTGTTGCTAAGAATGCGCGACGCAGATGGGAGCCTAATTTCTCCCGCGCACTTTATTCCTATTGCCGAACAAAGCGGGCAGATTATTTTAATCGACCGCTGGGTATTGCGACACAGTTTAAAAGCA
This sequence comes from Halomonas sp. ATBC28, assembly GCF_005937175.1. Classification (NCBI taxonomy): domain Bacteria; kingdom Pseudomonadati; phylum Pseudomonadota; class Gammaproteobacteria; order Oceanospirillales; family Halomonadaceae; genus Halomonas; species Halomonas sp. ATBC28. Next base: position 66,955 of record NZ_VCQL01000024.1, read on the forward strand.
CTTAGCCAATTGCAGGATCGAGGTATCACTCTGGCAGTTAACCTTTCGGGTCAGTCTCTTCACGACGGAGGGTTGAAACAATACTTGGCAGACGAGCTGACGGCTAGCGGCGCTGATCCTCACCACCTTATATTGGAAGTAACGGAAACTGCCGCGGTAACCGATTTTTCTACTGCCCGTGGCGTACTACAAGCAGTACGCGACCTGGGTTGCCGTATCGCACTGGACGACTTTGGAGTAGGCTTTAGTAGTTTTCACTACCTTGGGCAGTTAGTAAGCGCTCCAATAACCCCATCTAGGCAGTCATTGCCTAGACCGGTAAGGTCTCTTTCCACTGCCAGGGCAGTAGCGTGTTGAGGTCATCGTCGTTGAGAGAGGGTAGCGTCTCAAAGACGTGCTG
>NZ_VCQL01000025.1:0-64298 GCF_005937175.1 Halomonas sp. ATBC28
GGCAATTTCGCAGAAAGGGTTCATGGCCATTTTGACGTTGGTAAGATCGACGTCCGAATGATCCGCCTTAACGCGGATTTTGACGTTATAGTCGATGACGCGTTTCACCGCGACGAGTACTTTCATAAGGCGTGCTCCTGGCGATTAAAAATATTCAACCTAGATTATTTCGCATAGCAGAATTATGTTTCACTTTATAAAAAGAACAATAAAAAAACACTGCACAAAGGTCAAGCGCTTCCTCATTCTTACCCCCCTTTAAAAGGGTGCCCATACAAACCACGCTGCCAATAGCGGAATCGAGGCGACCAGAAATCTGCCGTTCCAGCGGTAGCCGATACGCGTGGCGGGTACACCGGTAAATCGGGACAAAATCAGCATTGATGCGGTCATCGGCGACGACATTAGCGCCAGCGCCCAGCCTACCATCAGCGATGCACCTATCAGCGCAGGCGTTAGCCCCTCAATGGCTAGCTGTGGTAGCAGCCCCACCAGCAGCGTTACCGTCACGATAGGATTAACGCCTACCTGGGCTAGCCCCACTACCATCAGCATCGCCAGCACGGCATTGAAGGCGCCCCACGGGTTCAACACCGTTAGTAGCGGCGCCAACTGCTGAGTGTCCACCAGCCCAACGCATAAATGCCCCAAATAGCCCGCCGCCCCTAGCACCACGATCTCATTGGCACTGGGCGAAAGCAGCCACGGCAACTGACGATGCACCGCGCTAACCGCTGCAGGCAGCCCGCCGAAGCCAAGCCTGCGCCGCTGCCAGGCAAGCCAAATCAGCGCCCCCGTGGGCGCACCTAACAGCGCGGCAATGGGTAAGCGCAGTGTTAATAGCCAGGCAAGGCTAAACACCAGCGCCACAATTCCCAGCAGCAACACGCTGAACTGAGCCAGCGGGCGTAACGAAGGAGCAGCTACCGGGGCTTTATTGGCAGGTGGATGCGGGCCGGTGAGAAAATCTACCGCCCATCCGGCCAGAAAAATTAGCACAGCGGCACCCAAAATATACGGCGCAAGCTCAAGCCAAGTGACCTGGGGAAGGCTCGACAGTACGACGGCAACGCCGATACCCATGGGCGAAATAAGCGGCGCCAGTGAAAACCCGCGCAGCAGCGCCAACATCATGCGCCGCTGACGAGCCTCTCGCACCCAGGCACGCCCCTGGGCCGCGCCTAGGGTGTTACTCTTCTCAATCATGGCAGCAAACAAGTTAAGCACGCCGATATTGAGAATAATGCCAAACAGTGCTGAACCGAGCGATAAAATTGGGTAGCGGCGGCTAGGCGGTTGAAGCAGCATGCTTTGCCCACAGCGGCGCACCAGGCGTGAACGGTAGGCAGGCAAACGTAGCATGCTCAACGCCACCACAAAGGTAGCAAAAAACGCAAAACGCCCACTGGCTTCAAACAGCAGTTGGCCTGGGTTCGACGAGTGCCAGAGCGATAGCAGCGACACTATCCCCGCGGCTAGCAGTAACCCTTTGGCCATCCGCGTTAGCTTGCCAACAAGCGTTAATAGATAGAGCGCCAGCGCGGCAATGCCGACGGCTTGCCAAAACAGGCTGCCAACCACCAGATGAAACAGCGTTGCCAAGGTGACCAGCAGTAACAGAGAAACCCGCAGGCGGGCTGGGCTCACTCAGTTGGCTCCCGGGGTTTGTTTTCTGGAAATCCCTCTGTGGATTCACTGCCACTGCGACGCCGAAAGGAGCCTTCTCCCATGGCCACTAAGCTGCCCTGCTCATCGACTATCTCACCGCTGCTCATATAGGTTTTCTGTCCGCCGCCGCGAACCGTGCCGATTGCCTTCAACACACCTTGCCGGGCAGGGCCCACAAAGGTCGTGGTTAATGAGAGTGTCATTCCTCGGCGAATATTGCCCGGTACATCGCAGTGCAGACCGGCAAGGCTTAAAGCGCTATCCAGCATTGAAGCCAATACGCCGCCGTGAACATTACCGCTGCGGTTTAGATGTTTGGGCTCGATAGTGAGCTCCACCACGGCACGATCTTGCTGCCACTCAACCACCTGCATACCTAGCAACTCGTGATAGCCCATAAGTGCTTGTTGAGGCGTATCTGGCCTGTGTATTTGCGAAGAACTCATGAGGCGCTCTCCTGCTGGGCTAAATCCCGCAGCCGCCCTTTAAGAATTTTGCCGCTGGCAGTGGAAGGTAGCGTATCCATCAATACAATTTGAGTAGGTCGTTTGTAAGGCGCCAACCGTTCGGCGATAAACGCCTTTAGCTCCGCCACATCAACGTCAACGCCTGGCTCACACTGCACAAACGCCACGACTTCTTCATTACCGGCGATTTGACGCCCCACTACGGCGGTAAGCGTTACCGCAGGGTGCTCGTTAATCACCGCTTCCACATCCGGCGGGTAGATATTGAAGCCAGAGCGGATAATCAGCTCTTTGCTACGCCCTACAATATAGAGTTGGTCATGGTGATCGAGTTTGGCGATATCACCGGTATTGAGCCAACCATCTTCGGTTAGGGTGGCGCGGGTAGCTTCCGGCTGGCGGAAGTAACCCTTCATAATATTAGGCCCGCGCACCCATAGTTCACCCACTTCATCTCCAGGCTGCTCGGCAGTTCCGCTGTCGCTAAGCGGTTCCAGGCGGTACTCAAGTAAAGGCAATACCCGGCCAACGGTGCTAGTTGCATGGTGGTCATCGATGCGGGTCTGGCTGATGGTAGGGCTGGCCTCGGTTAAACCGTAGCCGTTATGCAGCGTCAGCCCAAAGGCTGCCTCTACCCGCACTTTGGTGTCGCTATCTAACGGTGAACCTCCTGCTGACATATAAATTAGATCAGGCGCTTCTAACGGGCGCTGTTCACGTTTTAAAAACTCTAACGCCCGGGCATACATCGCCGGCACTCCCTGGAGAACGGTAATGTGCTCCTGCTTTAGCGTCGCCAACATATGGGCGGCATCGAAGCGCGGCACGGTATACAGGCAGGCGCCGTTATAGAGCGACCCCATACATACCGAAGAGAGGCCAAACACATGAGACATGGGCAGCACGCCGTAGACCCGCTGCCCTTCGCTTAAATGACGCATGCCCCCAGAGATTGAGGCAATATACAGAATGCCACGATGGGTCAGCATGACGCCTTTAGGTGTGCCAGTGGTGCCTGAGGTGTAGATCATCGCCGCCACCTGTTCGGCGCCGCTCGCGCAGACCGGCTCGGGCTCGCTGTCATACAGCTTCGAAATGGCCAGCCCACCCAACTGAGGGTGCTGGTAGCAGTCAGCCGCGTGGCGCTCGGCGTGCTGACACGCCTCTGGGGATGCTTCACAGGTATAGAAGACTCGCCGGGGCAGGCAGTTGCCCTGAATCAGGTCAACTTCCTGTGCTGACAGGCGCGAGTTCACAATCGCTACCCAGACATCCAATTCACTGGCAGCCAACAGCAGCACGACCAGAGCGCGGCAGTTTTCACTCACCGTCATAATACGGTCGCCGGGACGAATACCTAGATCGCTTAACCAGTCACAGGCAGCGTGTATCTCTTGGCCAAGCTCCGCATAACTCCAGCGCACATTGCCATCCACGATAGCGGGGTGCTCGCCAAGCAGTTTGGCATTTTCAAGCACGCGGGTACTGAGGCGCTCGGGAAGCTCGGCCACCAGCTCGCTGGCAAGGCGCCCAAAAATAGCCTCGTCCGGCGCTTGGTAGGAAACCGATAAAGCCATTAGGACGCCTCCCGCACCATGTTGCGAGCAATGACGATTTGTTGAATCTGGGTAGTCCCTTCGTAGATACGAAATAGCCGCACATCGCGGTAGAAACGCTCAACCGCGTATTCCGACATGTAGCCCGCCCCACCGTGAACCTGCACCGCGCGGTCTGCTACCCGGCCAACCATTTCGGCGCAGAACAGTTTGCAGCAGGAGGCCAGTGTCGAAACATTTTCGCCATCGTCTTTACGCCGTGCAGCGTCCATCACCATGGTTTTGCCTGCATAGGCTTCGGTTTTGCTATCCGCCAGCATGGCTTGGATCAGTTGGTGCTCGGCAAGCGCCGCACCAAACTGCTTACGCTCCATGGTGTAGCGCAACGACTCTTCCACTAAGCGCTCGGCTACGCCTACGCAGACCGCCGAGATATGCAGTCGCCCGCGGTCTAGCACCTTCATCGCCGTTTTAAAGCCTTGCCCCTCTTTTCCGCCAATAATATTTTCAGCGGGTACCCGGCAGTTGTCGAAAATAATATCGCAGGTGTGGGCGCCCTTCTGGCCCATCTTGTTATCCGCAGGCCCGCGTACTAACCCTGGCGTGTTACCTTCGACGATAAAGGCTGAAATACCGCCTGCGCCTTTATTCTCTGGGTTGGTACGCGCCATTACGGTAAACAGATCGGCTTCTGGGCCGTTGGTGATATAGCGCTTGGTGCCGTTCAAGATATAGTCATCGCCATCCCGCACCGCCGTCGTGCGCAGGCTGGCGGCGTCGGAGCCGGAATCGGGCTCGGTGAGACAGAACGAGCTAAGAATCTCGCCCGTGGCCAAGCGTGGCACATACTTGGCTTTCTGCTCATCAGTACCATCAATCAAAATACCCTGGGCGCCAATGCCATTATTAGTGCCAAACACCGAGCGAAAGGCAGGCGAGGTTTTACCAATCTCCATCGCCACCAGCGCCTCCTCCTCCATCGTCAGGCCTAGACCGCCGTACTCTTCTGGAATCGATAGCCCGAAAAGCCCCATCTCTTTCATTTCCGCAAGAATTTCCGGGGGCACCGCATCCTCTTCGGCTAGGCGTGCCTCATTAGGAATTAAGCGCTCACGGACAAAGCGGGCGATGGTATCGACAAGCTGGTTAATCAATTCGGGATCGCGAATCATGACGGCTCCTGGTGGTAACGGGTTTTATAGTTAGAGTTATCATTCGAAGTAGCGCTGGGCGTGGACAGTGCGTGCATTTTGCATAGCAAAACTATTGTCCACTATTCTTGTCAGGCACTTTTGCATAGCCTAGGATGGCAGTCAATAATTGAAACACCATTTTGCAATGCAGAATCACAATACTAAATATACACCCATTTGCAGAGAGGACTTAGCGTATGGCTAGCGAATCAACACCTTCCCTCTTTACCACGCTTGGCATCGTCGGCACCGGTGCCATGGGGCGTGGCATCGCACAGTTGGCTGCCCAGGCCGGTCTAGACGTCATGCTTTTTGACGTTAAAGAGGGTGCCGTACAAGAAGCTAAAGCCTTTATTAATGGCTTATGGCAGAGAAGTGTCGAAAAGCAGCGCATTAACGCAGAACAGGCTCAGCACTATAGTGAACGGTTGATTGAAGCCAGCGAGCTTGCCGCGCTCGCGCCCTGCGATATTGTGGTGGAAGCCATTGTCGAGAAGCTGGAGGCCAAGCAGGGGCTGTTTAGCGATTTAGAAGCAATCCTCAGCCAGCAGGCTGTGTTGGCGACCAATACCTCTTCACTCTCCGTCACGGCCATTGCCGCCGCCTGCCAGCACCCTGAGCGGGTTATTGGCTTTCACTTCTTTAATCCCGTGCCGCTGATGAAGATTGCCGAGGTCATCCCTGGCTTGCGTACCACCGATGAGGTGACTCAGCGGGTCAATGCTCTAGGACAAGCCATGGGCCACTTTACGGCCCAAACCACCGATACACCTGGGTTTCTGGTTAACCATGCCGGTCGTGCCTTCGGCACTGAAGCGCTGCGACTGTTAGGCGAAAGCGTCGCTGACCCGGCCACTATTGACCGTATTATGGTTGATCAGGGCGGATTCCGGATGGGGCCCTTTACCCTGCTTGATCTTACCGGGCTGGACGTTTCCCACGCCGTGATGGAGTCGGTGTATCACCAGTATTATGAAGAAGCGCGTTTTCGCCCTTCACCGTTAACCCGACAGCGCTTGGCCGCGGGCTTGCTGGGGCGTAAAACCGACGAAGGCTTTTACCGCTATGTGGAAGGCAAACAGCAGATGCCGGATGAGCCGGTCATCAAGCCTGCCTCACCTTGCCCGGTATGGATTAGCCAGGAAGACCCCGAAAGTGCCAAGGCACTCACCGCGCTGGTGCATGCGGCGGGCTGGCCATTAGAAACTGACCCACTACCCACTGCCCAAGCGCTATGCCTGCTGACTCCCTTTGGAGAAGATGCCACTAGCTGCGCCCTGCGCCAGAGGCTAGACGCTGAGCAGTGTGTAGCGGTGGATATGCTCGCAGGGCTCGATAAACGCCGCAGCCTCATGGCCACGCCAATCACCCACTCCGCTTTCATTCAAGCAGCGCAAAGCCTGCTCAATCATGACGGTACGCCGGTAAGTACTCTGCAGGACAGCAACGGCTTCGTTCTTCAGCGCATTATTGCCTGCATCGTCAACGTCGGTGCCGACATTGCCCAGCAAGGCGTGGCAGAACCCACGACTATCGACCGAGCGGTTGAGCTGGGTTTGGGCTACCCCTTCGGCCCGCTACGCATGGGCGACCATTACGGCGCCACGCGCATCATGACGATATTGACCAACCTGCTTGAGGCCACCGGCGACCCACGCTATCGGCCTAGCCCCTGGCTGCGCCGCCGCGCCGCGCTGCAAATGTCGTTAACCGCCGCTTAACCCTACCAATAACAAGGAGCATCACCATGCAAGACGCCTATATTTACGACGGTTTACGTACCCCTTTTGGTCGCCACGGTGGCAGCTTAGCGGCTATTCGCCCAGATGAGCTGTTGGGGCTGACGCTTAAAACACTGGTAGCCCGCAACCCATTCGCGCCAGCAAGCTATGAAGAGGTGCTGGCAGGCTGCACCAACCAAGCGGGGGAAGACTCCCGCAACGTAGCCCGTCACGGCGCACTGTTGGCAGGTCTGCCCATCGAAGTGGCAGGGCAAACCGTTAACCGGCTTTGCGGCAGTGGCTTGGCAGCGATGATGGATGCGGCCCGGGCGGCACGGCTAGGTGAAGGCGAGCTGTTTTTAGCAGGCGGCGTTGAGTCCATGTCCCGTGCACCTTATGTGTTGGGTAAAGCGGACTCTCCCTATGCCCGCAACCAGCCGTTGTACGATACGGTGATTGGCTCACGCTTTCCCAACCCCTGGATTGCTAAGGAGTACGGCAGCCACAGCATGCCGGAAACTGCTGATAACATTGCCCACGACCTGAATATTAGCCGCGATGAAAGCGACACCTTTGCCGCCCGCTCTCAGGCCCGCTACGCCCAAGCGCTGGCCTCAGGCTTTTACGACGGCGAGATGTTTGGCGTAGAGGTGCCCCAAGGACGTAAACAGCCGCCACTGATGGTAGATAAAGACGAACACCCCCGCCCACAAAGCAGCGAAGACAAACTGGCCCAACTGGGCGCGCTGTTTGAGGGTGGCATTGTCACCGCCGGCAATGCCTCGGGTCTGAATGACGGCGCCGCTGCCATGATTGTCGGCACCATGGCCGCCGGTGAACGTATGGGCCTAGCACCACGCGCGCGCATTGTCGCCAGCGCCGTTGCCGGTGTTGCACCGCGGGTTATGGGGTTGGGGCCAGTACCCGCTTCGCAAAAGGCGTTGGCGCGTGCAGGGCTTACCCTTGAGCAGATGGATGTAATTGAAATCAACGAGGCGTTTGCCGTTCAGGTGCTTGGCTGCGTGCAGCAGTTAGGGCTCTCCGTTGATGATCCACGCTTGAACGCCAACGGCGGCGCCATCGCCATTGGTCATCCTCTGGGGGCTTCAGGAGCACGCTTGGCGCTTACGGCTCTCCGACAGCTTGAGGCGACCGGTGGGCGCTACGCGTTGGTCACCATGTGCATCGGCGTCGGTCAGGGTATTGCCACAATTATCGAGCGTCTGGACGGCTGATTTAGCGTCAAACAGCCGCTATTTCGTTGATAGGCATGAACGCTGCGTCTAAGTAGATATGCGATACTGGGCGCCATAAGCCACCTATTGTTGGGATATTGAATGCACCCCACCGACACTGATGCTGACGACCCGCAGTTGCCAGGAAAAGATCGTAACTTTGTGACTGCCCTCGCGCGCGGTTTAGAGTTACTGCGCGCCTTTGGCGCAGGTGAAGAGTATTTAGGCAATGCTGAGCTCTCCAACCGTACGAGTATCCCTCGCCCGACGGTGTCACGTTTAACCTATACCCTGACGCAGTTGGGCTATCTCCAACACAATACCCACCTGGAAAAGTACCGCCTTGGGCCAGGTGTCTTAGCCTTGGGATATCGCTTTCTCGCCAATATGGGCATTCGCGAAATTGCTCGCCCGCATCTGCAGAAATTTGCTGATGCCACCGACTGTAACGTTAGCCTGGGCGGGGCCGACCGCAGTGACATGGTTTATTTGGAAACCTGCCACGGCCATGGCCCGCTAATCATTCGCCTGGACACGGGCTCCCGCCTGCCCATTGCCACTTCCGCCATTGGTCGTGCCTGGCTATGCGGTTTGTCTGACGAACGGCGCCAGCAGGTGCTCCAAGAGTTGGCCAGCGAGTATGGTAGCGACTGGCCGCGTTATGAAGCGGGTATACAACAGAGTTTCAAAGACTATGCACAGTACGGTTTTTGTCTCTCTGAGCAGGATTGGCAGCGCGATATTAGCGCGGTGGCGATGCCGCTAATTTTAGAAGATGGCGCCGAGGTCATGGCGATTAACTGCGGCGGCTCCAGCCTGCGCTTGGATCACGACCGCTTGGTTAATAACTTAGGCCCACGTCTCAAAGAAGTCGCTAATCAGATTAAGCAGGAACTCGCGCCAAGAAACCGCTCGGCAAGGTAAATTCAAGCTAGGGAGACTTTAACTAACGCCCGTTTGAATGCATCATAGACTTCTAAACAAGCGCAGCGATACCAAGAGCGCCGAGGAGTGGGGATGCCAAGCGAGTGGATAGCGCGTCATGATCAAACAGTCACCCTTAAAGGCGAGTGGACACTTGCCAATTACCGCTATATCAAAGCGGCGCTTAATCACAGTGAAACTCGAACCGAACTTGGCAAGCCAACGGGTGCGACGGTTTCGTTAGACGCAATAACTCGCCTTGATACCGCCGGTGCCATACTCATTGTAGAGCTGATTGGCGTTGAGAAAGCACAGGCGGTAGCGGATTGGGCAGCAGAACTGCCGAAAGAGCAGCAGGCGCTGCTGGTGCGTATTGCCGAAGCCATGGAAGCGCCGCTTGACGTTGATCCCCCCTCCTATTCGCGTATTAGCCAAGCGCTTGCCAGCGTGGGCCAACACATGGCGGGGCTTTGGTCTCAGCAGCGCCAGCTGCTGGCCTTTATTGGTCTCGTCGTGGCTACCCTATTCCATCTGGCATTGCGGCCACGCCACTGGCGCCTAACGGCCACCGTTGCCCATATTCAGCAGAGCGGTCTTAATGCCGTACCCATCGTCGCGCTACTCACCTTTATGGTGGGTGCCGTTGTGGCTTTCCTTGGCGCTACCGTTTTGCAGGATTTTGGCGCCACGATTTATACCATCGATCTTGTTGCGTTCTCATTCTTGCGAGAGTTCGGCGTTCTGCTTGCTGCAATTTTATTAGCGGGACGAACCGCCAGCGCCTTTACTGCCCAGATCGGCGCCATGAAATCCAATGAAGAGATTGATGCCCTGCAGGCCCAAGGGCTAGATCCTATCGAACTTTTGGTGCTGCCACGGGTAATGGCGATGTTAATTAGCCTGCCCATGCTAGCGTTTGTGGGCATGCTCAGCGGCTTAGCGGGTGGTGCCATGGTCACCTCTTTGTCACTGGATATTTCACTTACCCAGTTCATGGCCACGCTGCAAAAAGACGTATCGGTGACACACTTTTTGGTAGGGCTTAGCAAAGCACCGGTGTTTGCCTTTGTGATCGCCGTTATCGGCTGCCTTGAAGGCTTTAAGGTCAGCGGCAGTGCGCAGTCGGTGGGAGAACACACTACGTCAAGCGTCGTTCAGTCGATTTTTATGGTGATTCTGATTGATGCCGTCGCCGCGCTATTCTTTATGGAGATGGGCTGGTGATCAATTCAGATAAACCGACAGAGCAAAACGACCTACCGGTCATTAAGGTTCGAGGCTTGGTGAACCACTTTGGCGCTCATGTGGTTCACGAAAACTTAGACCTAACCCTTGAACGTGGAGAAATCCTCGGCGTTGTAGGCGGTTCTGGTACCGGTAAATCAGTGCTGTTACGCAGCATCGTTGGTTTGAAGCGCCCCAATGACGGCACGGTTGAAGTCCTAGGCACAACCCTTAACGAGCTTAACGAGGCACAGCGCAGTCAAATAGAGCGGCGCTTTGGTGTACTGTTTCAACGCGGTGCGCTGTTCAGCTCGTTGAACCTGCAAGAAAATATTGCCCTACCGCTAATTGAACACGCCAGGCTACCCCGTGAAGACGCCGAGCATCTTGCCAGGGTAAAGCTAGCGTTGGTCGGGCTGCCGCCACAGGCCGCGCTGCAGTTTCCTGAGTCGCTGTCTGGCGGCATGGTCAAGCGCGCCGCCCTTGCCCGTGCCTTAGCGCTTGATCCTGACATTCTGTTTCTTGATGAGCCCACGGCGGGGCTTGACCCTATTGGCGCGGCGGCCTTCGATCAGTTGCTGGTCACCCTTCGCGATGCGCTGGGTTTCAGCGTTTTCCTGGTCACCCATGACCTGGATACGCTCTACGCTGCCTGCGATCGGGTCGCGGTACTTTCACAGAAACGTGTGCTGGTGGTGGATACCATCGATAAAGTGGCGGATACCGACGATGAATGGGTTCAAGACTACTTTCACGGCCCGCGAGGTCGAGCCGCTCAGCGTGCTCATACCGGCTCTTCAAATAACGCTAACGTCCAGGAGTGACTGCACATGGAAACACGGGCGCATCACGTTTTAATCGGTCTCTTCACGCTGGCCACTGCCGCTGGCGCGCTGCTGTTTGCACTATGGATGAGCTATGCAGCAGGCGAACGTAGCTACCAGCCTTATCGTATTCTATTTGAGCGCAGCGTTAGCGGCTTATCGGTCGGCAGCCGAGTGCAGTATAACGGTATTGAGGTGGGGGACGTCACCGAGCTTAACCTTAATCCTGATGACCCTCGGCAAGTGATTGCCCATATCCGCGTCTACGATGACGCACCGATTAAGACAGACACCCGGGCAAAACTTGCCTTTGCCAGTATCACCGGCAGCATGTCCGTGCAACTTCACGGCGGCACCCCTGAAGCCCCACTGCTAATTGACCAAACCAATATCGAAGCACCGTTTATAAACGCAGACCCTTCGCCCATCGCTACGCTGTTTGATGAGGGCGAAGATATGATCGAAAACATCAATTCAATCCTGCAAAACGTCAACGAACTGTTTGACGATAATAACCGTGACCAGGCAGGCAGTATTTTAACCAACATTGCTCAGATCACCGAAATGATTGCCGCCCAGCAGAACGCCCTAGACCAGAATATGGCGCTTTTCGGCGAAGCCACTCGCCAGGCAACTAACACGCTTAGCAGCATCGACGAACTTAGCCAGGAAGCGACACAGCTACTGCGTCAAGATGGCCGGCTGGTAATGGAGAGCGCCGCTGATGCGAGTCGCGATGTGGCCCGGGCAGCTCAACGCATTGAGCAGTTAGTGGAAACTAACGCTGGTGCCATCGAAGGCAGCCTGCAGGGCGCGCAAGATATTGCCCCAGCGCTCTCTTCGCTACGCTCCACGCTCGATACATTGGATCGTATTACCCGCCAGCTAGAGGAGAGCCCAACAGACTTTTTCCTGGGCCGTGATCAGGTAGAGGAGTTCCGCCCATGACATTACGCTCCACCGCCATCGCTTTAGTTAGCGCTGCGCTGCTACTCAGCAGTGGCTGCTCAATATTGCCCGAAAGTGAGCCAGCGACCCTGTATCGTCTGCCCAGTAGCGATATACAGCCCGTCACATCAGATTCTATGACCACCCGCCAACGCCTGGCAGTGGCGGCCCCACAGGCGGGGCATTTACTGAGTAGCAACCGCATTGTGGTTTACCCAGAGGGTAATGTGGTTAATGTGTACGAAGCTGCCCGCTGGCAAGAGAATGCCCCTGCTTTACTCCAATCGCGCTTGATCACTGGGTTACAGCAGAGCCGCCTATTTGCCAGCGTGGGTAGCGATAGCCTGCCTTCCGAGCTATTGCTACTGAGTGAACTACGTCACTTTCAGAGCGACTACGCTACCCGTCCGCCCACGGTGAAGGTTCAGCTCGATGTTCAGCTCGTCAGCACTCAAAACCGCGCTTCAATCGCTACTCAGAGCTTTACCACCAGCGCGCAATCTATAAGCACCGATATTCCTGATGTGGTTGATGCATTTGGTGCTGCTAGCGACGAACTTACTGAGCAGCTGGTCAACTGGCTGGCCAATCAGCAGGAAGCCACCATTGACTAAGCTAGAACGGACTAAACCAGACCTAACTAAGCCGTGTAATTAGGACGTTGTTGCCCTTCGGACATACTCCCGCGGGTCGCGGGGGTAGTAGCGCTCTGGCTGGCTTTCCAGATGCGCAAAGTAGCGAGTGTCCTTGTAGGGCATTTTCATGTAGCCCGAGACGCCTAGGCCCTCGATTTGGTCTACCGAGGCGAGAATGCGCGCCAGCAGCGTGCGGAACTCGTCCTCTCGAGCCGGATCCAGCAGACGATAGTAGCTATGTATTTTGAGGTGTTGTGGCAGCGCTTCAAAAATGATCATGCCGGTATGGTGAATGTCATTGAGCTGCTGCAGCACATGCATAATCGCCTCGGGCAGCACCAATAGCTCTTCTGGGTCGGGGCCATCTTCGAAGTAGCTGTGCTGACGGGTGCGATCTTCAAGCTCCGGTACTGCGCTCAACTCATAGCCTATCGCCATGCTGGGTTCGCTTACGAAGGCTTCATCCACGGAAGTACGTTCTAAGTGCAGTGTTTGGCGGGCATTAAACAAGCAGCTTTTAAACACGCCCTGACGATGAATCGCCCGCGCCAAGTGCACCATATTATTGACCGCTTCAATAAAGGCGGGCTTCAGCGTAGGGTCGTGTAAATTTAACGACGAATCGATATACACACCCTCACGCTCCCAGCGTACCGCCAAGCCCCCCACTACCGGATATTTGCCCAGGCGGCTCACCGACGCCAAAAAGGCTTTTTCGGTTTCCCCCATACCCTGCATAAACTGCTTGTAGTAGCGGTCTAACTGCACATCATTGACATCATTCAGGGTTTCCTGTGCATTCGCTTCGCGTAGAAAGGCTTTGCGCGAGCTATATACCACGGTATCGATCTCCTGATGCGCAGGACGCGCCCATACCGGTACCAGCGGGACACTGAGCGATGTGGGCAGATCGATCATTACTACCCTGGCCATTCGCGGCATGTTTTTTAAAAAGTAGTCGCCCGCTTTGCGCCGTACCTGAGGGTCGGGGTCGAGCATGCCATCCAGGGTGCGGGCAAACTCCATCGGCAACCCCAGCGAACTGGCGGGAATCGCCCGATGGCCAAATCGACACGACTGCGCCGACGCCAGCGCATACAGGGTACCCGCCGCGCCCTGCTCGTCGAATCGCGGCGATGACAGTGCGCCGTTCAACTGCTCTTCGCCGATAAAGTAAACATCGCCCAGGCGGGCATTGGTTTGCTGCAAATTGTCCGACATCAGCTCCATCACGTTGGCGCCCACAAACTGCAGTTGCGCGTCTAGTTGGGCAAATACCGATGAGCCCCAGTCGATTAACGCAATAGACTCCTGCTCGGCGTCATACACCAAGTTAGAAGGCTTAATATCGCCATGCACCACCGGACGTGCCTGGGACCCTGACTCCCGCCGCAGGGCAAGCAGGATGTCGGCCAACTGCGCCGCAATGCGCACAATCAAGCGTGGAGAGAGGCGCCCCTGCTTAAGCGATACCTGCTCTAAATTCCAGCCGGGGGCGCGCTCCATTACCAGAATGGACTGCCCCCGGGAGCGCTGGTAAGCAATAAGACCTGGAATGCGTGGATGGGACACCTGTTCCAGCATAAACGCCTCTTCTTCGAGGCGCTCCTGCAAGTGCACAGGTAGAGTAATGCGAGAGAATTTAAAGACATAATGCGCTTTAGCGCCTTGGTGGACGGTGCTGCCGGCAAATACAAAACCGTAGGCGCCCTTACCAATGAGTTCGATGCCCTGATAGCCCAACTGGGAGAGCTGCGCCTGGCATAGCGCCACCCAGTCTTTAAGCTTACGGGCATCGTGATGGCTCAGCAGATAGACCGACTGCTCTTCAGGTATATAAAACTGCTGAAGCGGTGCCTGGGACATAAGTCGCCTTGCTAGCCCAAGTGAAGCAGCATGGTTTCAGGGGCTTCGAGAAAGCCCTTCCAGACATTACAGAAACGCGCAATGGTACCACCGTCAATAAAACGGTGATCGCCCGCCCAGGTAATGGTCATGATCGCCCGGCGCTGCACCGCGCCCTGCTCATCAAAGCGCGGTAGCCACTGGGTTTTACCAATTGCCACAATGGCGGCTTCGGGGGCGTTAATGATCGGCGCTGCGTAGGTACCTCCCAACGCCCCAATATTGGAAATACTAATGGTGCCGCCTTTTAGATCCGCCTGATCAACCCGCCCATCCCGCGCCGAGGTGGTTAGCCGGCCGACTTCCCGGGCAATTTCCAACAGGGTTAAGCGCTCAACGTTTTTAACATTGGGCACCATCAGGCCCGTCTTGCTATCCACCGCCATACCGATATTGCACTGAGGGTAGTAGTACAGCTCATCCCCAGCCGCATTTAACTGGGCATTAACGATGGGCTCTTCAGCGACGGCTAGCGCCATGGCTTTCATAAAAAACGGCATTAGCGTCAGCCGTTCGCCCTGAGCCTCGGCCAGCGGCTTCAAGCGCTCCCGCAGCGCCAACAGTGCAGTAACGTCGATCTCTTCACCGTAGTGAAAATGGGGAATGGTGCTGGCTGCCTCGACCATGCGCTTGGCCATGACTGCCCGCACACCGCGGAGGGGCTCCACTCTGGGCGCCTGGGTTTCGGCTTGTTTTTTTACAGTTTGGTTGTTCACAACGGTTTGGCTAGATGAGGCTGCTGTTTGCGATGCTTGGTCAAGATGCGCCAACACGTCCTCTTTTAGCACCCGACCGTCTTTGCCGCTGCCAGCGATCTCCGTGAGCTGTAGAGCGTGTTCACGCACTAGACGTCTAACGGCGGGGCTGGCTGGCACCTTGTTATATAATGGGCCAGCAGCCAGAGTACCTTTAGCAGTAGGCGGCTCTGCCGTCTGTGTACTTGCACTGCCAATCGACTGTGCAGCTTCTGACTCGGCCTCGCTGTTTTTCTTGTTAGCTTGCTGGCTGACTTGGTCGACGGCCTGGTTATCCCCATCCACTTGATAGGCATACAGCGGCGCATGCACTTTGGCAATTTGGCCCTGGGCCACATACAGTTTGGTCACCACACCGGCTTCGGGGGCGGTAATCTCCACCAGCGCCTTGTCGGTCATGACTTCAACGATAGGCTGGTCTTCTTCAATTTGATCGCCTTCAGCGACGCGCCATTCGACGACTTCGCACTCGACAATACCCTCGCCAATATCAGGCAATAAAAAATCGCTCATTGTTTTTCTCCCCATGCGTACTTAGGCATTAATAGCCACTAAAAGTTGACGCTTTCGCGAATCGCTTCAAAAATCTTCAGATGATCAGGCAGATACTCTTTTTCCAGCACCAGTGGAAAAGGCGTATCCAGACCTGTCACCCGGGCAATGGGCGATTCCAGGTAGAGAAAACAACGCTCTTGAATAGTGGCAGCGATTTCACCGGCAAAGCCGCCGGTTAACGGGGCTTCATGGCTCACCACCAGCCGGCCGGTTTTTAACACCGATTCAGCCACCGTATCCGCATCCCAGGGCAGCAGTGAGCGCAGGTCGATCACTTCACAGGCGATGCCCTGCTCTTCGGCTAGCTCGACCGCTTTGCCGATTACCTCCATCTGCGCGCCCCAGCCCACCACGGTAATATCCGTGCCCTCTTTGGTGATTTCGGCTTCGCCAATGGGTAGCTGGTAATCCTCTTCAGGCACTTCGCCGACTGAAGCACGATAAAGACGCTTAGGCTCCAGAAAAAGCACCGGATCCGGGTCGCGAATAGCGGCAAGCAGTAGCCCTTTAGCCTGGTATGGGTTGCGCGGCACCACCACCTTTAATCCAGGTGTATGGGTGAAATAAGCTTCCGGTGATTGAGAGTGATAAAGGCCACCAGCGATACCGCCACCGTAAGGAGTGCGAATCGTCAAACCACCAACGTTAAACAGATCGCCTGAGCGGTACCGGAACTTGGCGGTTTCGTTAACGATCTGGTCAAACGCCGGAAAGATATAGTCGGCAAACTGTATTTCTGCCACAGGCACCGAGCCCTGGGCCGCCAAGCCATTGGCAAAGCCGATAATGCCCTGTTCGACAAGTGGCGTATTGAAACAGCGCGCTTTGCCGTACTTCTCCTGCAGGTGACTGGTGGCCCGAAATACGCCGCCAAAAATACCCACATCTTCACCAAAGCAGATGACTTTTTCATCCTCTGCCATGGCGATATCCAGTGCATTATTAATTGCCTGGAGCATGTTCATGGTAGCCATGTTACGCCTCTCCCTGAGTATCAGTCTCGGTGCCCACGTCTAAATCCAACGACTGCGCCCCGCGGGGATAAGCCTCTGGGTAGCGACGGATATGGCGTTTTAACTGATCGAATTGGCGCTGCAGCGATGGGGTTATATCGGCATACACATCGCTGATCAGGCTCTCTAGCGGCGGCGATGAGCGCTTCTCAGCCCGCTTCATGGTTTCCAGTACTTCACGGCGCAGGGTTTCCTGCTGGGTAGCCTCCTCCTCTTCGCTCCACCACTGTTTCTTCAAGAGCCATTTTTGCAGCCGCAGCAGTGGGTCTTTGGCGCGCCACACCTCCTCCTCATCTTTCGAGCGATAGCCAGAGGGGTCGTCGGAAGAGGAGTGCGCGGCAAGGCGATAGCTCATGGCCTCGATCAATACCGGCTGATTTTTCTCAACGGCGATCTTGCGTGCCTGCCGCGTCGCTTCGTAGACCGCCAGCACATCGTTACCATCTACCCGGATCACGTGCATGTGGTAGCCAAAGGCTCGGGGGGCGATACCGTCGGCGGCAAACTGCTCGACGGCAGGCGTGGAAATGGCATAGCCATTATTACGGCAGAAGAAAATCACCGGCACCTGATGCACTGAGGCCATATTCAGCGCGGCGTGGAAATCACCCTCGGAGGCAGCGCCTTCACCAAAAAACGTTAACGTGCAGTGACCGTTACCAGCCAATTTTTGGCCGTAGGCGTAGCCCGTGGCCTGAGGAATCTGAGTCGCTAAGGGGGACGAGATGGTCATGTAGTGCAGCTTGCGCGACCCATAGTGAATCGGCATTTGGCGGCCTTTGCCGTAGTCCAGCTCGTTGCCGAACAGCTGATTCATGAATTCGTCGATCGAGAAGCCGCGATACATTAAAGCGCCCTGCTCGCGGTACTGCGCCATAATCATATCGGCGTCATTTAGCGCAGCAGTGGCGCCCACTACAGCGGCCTCTTCCCCGGTACACTGCATATAAAAGCTCAACCGCCCCTGGCGCTGAGCAGCCATCATACGTTCATCGAGAATACGCGTGGCCAGCATCGCCTGATAGATACGCCGGGCGTGATCACGCTCAAGCGCGGGCTCATCAGCGTCGCTATGCAGCTCACCTTCTGGGTTAAGCAGGCTGAAAGTAGGAATTGAAAATTCGTCGCCGGTCATGAAGTCCGGCTGGTGTACGTACTGTGTCATCATTATTGTCCTTGTTTTGCCCCTTTTGAGGGCAGTGTTGTTGGTATTGACCGTTTATGCCAGTGGATTTATCTGTCATAGGTCAACGCAACATCTATCTACCACAACATTTAGGACAATAACGCAGCGCAAGGACTTTAGGGATGCTACTTAAGATGCAGAGAGGTTAAAACGCAGAAAAATCAGTCATCAGAGATACGCGCACGTAGTTGACGCTGCAACACTTCGAACAAGCTATCAATCGTCAGGGCCAACAATGCAATGGTCAGCGCCCCTTGAACCACATAGGCCATATTGCCGTTCACGATGCCGGAGATAATCGGGTCACCAAGGTTACTTGCTCCCACGGTAGCCCCTAACGCGGCAGTGGCAATATTGATGGTCACCGAGGTTCGGATGCCCGCCAGAATGACCGGTGCTGCCAGAGGGAGCTCAACTTGACACAGGATTTGCGTTGGCTTCATGCCCATAGCGTGAGCAGCCGTTTTAATATCGCCTTCGACGCCCTGCAAACCAGCAAGAGTATTGCGCACGATAGGCAATAGCCCGTAGAGCATTAAAGCGACAATAATGGGCAAGGTGCCAAACCCCAGAACGGGTACCGCCAGCGCCAGAACCGCCACTGGAGGAAACGTTTGCCCTAGTGATGCCAACTGGGCCACCAGTGGTAGAAAATCACTCCCCCACCTGCGGGTAACGGCGATACCCGCCGCGACTCCCACGATAATGGTCACCACCGCTGCAATGCCGACGACAAAGAGGTGGCGGCCTAGCAAAGTGACAAAACCGGCGCGATCGTAGATGACTTGCCGGGCATCGGGCTCAATCCAGCGAAATAGGGGCTCGGCAGCCGACATGGCAAAGACGCTCATCATTAGCAGCGCCCCCCAAAACAGTGGCCATAGCCATTGTGGGGCTTTTTTGTGGGGCTGGGCGACGCTTAGCGAGTTACTCACGCGGGTTTCCATTGTCCAGTTGAGCCTCCTTGATAATTCTCCGCAACGATAGCTCACCGACCGGCACATCATGTTGGTCAACAACGGTCAACCGGTCGCTATGATCGCGCAGCATCATGGAAAGCGCCTGACGTAGCGAGAAAGTCCCAGGGATGCGCGACTGCGCGGGCAAGGTAGGCCCCATAGAGGTCATATGATCTTTCACACGGGTTAACGCGGCTTGTTTAAGGCCTCTTTCCAGCCCACCTAAAAGCGACTCGACAAAAGGGTCGGCAGGGCTTTGTAATAGCGCCAGCGGTGAACCTTGTTGCACGATTCGACCTTCGCGCATCACCACTAAGTGATCCGCCAGCTTAAGCGCTTCATCCATATCATGGGTCACAAACACTACGGTTTTATGCAGCCGTGCTTGTAGCTTGGCCAGCTCATCCTGTAGCTTTTCACGGGTAATAGGATCAAGCGCGCCGAAGGGTTCATCCATCAACAAAATATCCGGGTCTGCCGCCAGGGCACGCGCAACACCCACTCGCTGCGCCTGCCCCCCTGAAAGCTGATGCGGGTATTTATGCCCAAACTCATCCACTGGCAAACCGAGCAAATGCATTAGCTCGGCCACCCGTGACTGGACGTCCGTTGCTGACCACTTCAATAACCGTGGCACCAGACCGATGTTGCGCGCAACGTTCCAGTGGGGAAACAGCCCGGTGTGCTGTATCACATAGCCAATCCGGCGACGTAGTTTTACAGGGTCATACGCGTCTATCGCCTGCCCATCGAGGATGATGTCGCCTTCGCTGTGCTCAATTAAGCGATTGATCATGCGCAAGGTGGTCGATTTACCACAGCCCGAGGTACCCACTAACGCACAGAATTTACCCTTCGCCACCCGTAGAGAAATATCGTCCACCGCGGTTTCATCCCCAAACCGCTTGGATACGTGGGATAGTTCGATCATCTTGTTCCTCCGGGGCGCAGCGCTTCTGCCAAGGCACCTAAGCCCGCATCCACCACCAGAGCCAGCATTAAAATAGGCAGTGCGCCAAGCAGCACCATATCCATGGCGGCCTGACCTAAGCCTTGAAAAATAAAAGTACCTAACCCGCCCGCACCAATCAGAGCGGCAACGGCGGTAAGCCCAATGGCCTGAACAGTGGTAATTCTCACCCCTTCCAACAGCACCGGCAGCGCCAGCGGTAACCGCACCTGCCAAAAACGCTGCCCGGCACGCATGCCCATGCCTTTGGCGGCTTCTAATGTATCGGGACTGACTTGTTCAAGCGCGGTATAGGTGTTGCGCACAATGGGCAGCAGGCTGTAGCCAATCAGTGCAATTAAGGCGGGCGTAGTGCCAATACCGCTAACGCCAAGCTGGGCTAAAAAAGGCACGTTGGTGGCAAGCCAGGCTAGCGGCGCCAGCAGTAGACCGAATAGCGCCAAACTGGGAATGGTTTGAAGAAAATTGAGCACAGCAAACGCGCCCTTCTGCAGCCGGGCATAGCGGCGCATCAGCATGGCAAGTGCCAGCCCAAGCACAATGCTGACACTGACGGCGATACTGACCAGCTTAATGTGCTGCGCGACGGCGCTTAGAAACTGTTGATCACGGGCTTTAAATTCTTGAACGAGGGCAAGCGTTTCCAGCCCAAAAGCTGCACAGAGCCACCACATCAGCGCGACACCACATAGCAATAGCGTGGGCCATACCCGCGTGAGGTTTAAGCGCAAGCGTAGTTCTACTAAACACAGCAGCAGTACAAACAGAACAACCCAATACGCCGCTCCCATGCCTAAACGCGCTTGAGGCATCTCAGGGTCAATCAGTAAATAGCTGCTCGCCATCAACCCCACTGGCATTAGCGCCATGATCACTATCACCGCCGCTAACAGCGCTCGGTAGTGACGATGGGTTGGCTGGCACGCGAGAATACCGATAAAGGAGAGCAATAGCGTTGCCAATAGCGCACCTGGCCAGCCAAAAGCCTCCAGTGCGCCATGCCCCGTCCCTAACACAATCCGGTTGGGGGCCATGCTGACCACATCAAGTAACCAGAATGCAGCCAGCATAATAAGGCTCAGGCTAACGAGCACAACGTTAGGGTGCCACCCTTCCCAACGAAGCCGCGGGGTGGGCAGTGCATCCATCAACGACATTAATTAGTTATCCCGAGCGTTAGCATTAAATTATAAGATTACCAGGCATTAATTATTAAGCGAATCGAGGTAGTCGCTGGCCACTTGGGATGGAGACAACCCGTTAACGGCGACATCGGCATTGAGCGTTTGCAGAGTGACCAGATCAAGGCTAGTGAAAACCTCATTGAGCAGCGCTTCTATTTCTGGATAGGCTTCAAGTACGCTTTCACGAACCACGGGGGCAGGCTGATACACCGGTTGCACGCCCTTGGTATCTTCCAGCACGACCAGCCCCAGCGCACTTAAGCCACCGTCCGTACCATAGGTCATCGCGCCATTAACACCGCTGGTCTGTTGGGCGGCCGCACGCATGGTAGCAGCGGTATTACCACCAGAGAGCACCAACAGTTGATCATCACTCAACTCAAAACCGTAGGCTTCCTGAAATGCGGGCAGTGCTTGTGAAGACTCGACAAACTCAGCGCTTGCAGCAAATTTGAACTCGCCGCCGTCGGCCAAATAGGCGGCTAGATCTTCTAGACTCACCAGCTCATTTTCCTCGGCAACATCCTCGCGGACGCTCATTGCCCAAGTGTTATTAGCGCTGGCAGGCTGCAGCCATATCAAGCCTTGCTGCGCATCACGCTCGCGCACTGTTTCATAAGCCTGATCTGCATTATTCCATACTGAACTGTCGGTCATATCGAAAAAGAACGCGCCATTACCCGTGTATTCTGGATAAAGGTCAATCTCGCCCGCTTCAAGCGCAGTGCGGACAACGCTAGTGCCGCCCAGCTGTAAGCGGTTTTCGGTCGCAATGTCATTGCGCTCCAGGGTCTGAATAATCAGCTCGCCCAGAACAGAGCCTTCTGTATCGATTTTGGATGACACCACCACAGGCTCGTTAGCGCTGACTTGGGAGAATGCCGCGAGGGATACGGCACAAGCAGCGATTAAGGGCTTAGCAATGAAAGAATTGGCTGAAAAGCGCATCTTTGAATTCCTTTTGAAGTGGGCTTTAAACGACCGAGGCTCTTATAGTCATTATAAGAGCCATCAGCGTTTAAGTTAGCGCATAAGCCACCAACGAGAGATGAAGGTTTTTGGGTTAAGGTGCTTCTAATACCCAAGACGTGCCTTCTCGGGAGTCCTTGAGAATAATCCCTAAAGCGGCAAGCTCATCGCGGATCGCATCCGCTTGGGCGAAGTCTTTATTCGCCTTAGCCTCAATGCGCTGAGCAATTTTCGCTTCGATCTCGCTCTCGCTGAGCGGCATACCCTGCTGCTGCGTGCCTTTTAAGAACGTTTGTGGCTCTTGCTGAAGAAGCCCCAAAACTGACCCAAGCTGCTTTAACTCGCCCGCCAGCTTGGCAGCTTCATTAGGCTGTTCTTGCTTGGCGCGATTGACCTCGCGAGCCAGCTCAAACATCACCGCCAAAGCTTCGGGGGTATTGAAGTCATCGTCCATTACCTGAGTAAAGCGCTCACGGTAAGCTGAAGCGTCATCACTATTTGCCGCGCCTAGCTCAAGACCTTCCAGCGCGGTGTACAAGCGCGTTAGCGATTTACGCGCCTCGGTCAGTGAATCAACCGAGTAGTTGATCGGGCTACGGTAGTGACTCGCCACCAGCAGAAAACGCACCACTTCTGGGTCGTGCTCGGCCAGCACGTCGCGAATGGTGAAGAAGTTGCCCAGGGATTTGGACATCTTTTCCTGATTCACCCGCACAGCGCCTGCGTGCATCCAGGTATTGACGTAGGTTTTGCCAGTGGCCGCCTCGGATTGAGCGATCTCATTTTCATGGTGCGGAAAGGTTAAATCCGGCCCGCCGCCATGAATGTCGAAAGTGTCACCCAGGCAGCAGGTCGACATCGCCGAGCACTCGATGTGCCAGCCAGGCCGGCCGTTACCCCAGGGCGACGCCCAGTGCGCCTCCCCCGGTTTGGCTGCCTTCCAGAGCACGAAATCGAGCGGGTCTTCTTTATGAACATCCACATCAACCCGGCTGCCTGCACGCATATCGTCTAACTGGCGGTTATTGAGCTTGCCGTAATCAGCGAATTTGCGCACCCGATAGTAGACATCACCGTTATCGGCCGCGTAGGCAAAGCCTTTTTCAATCAGCGTTTCAATCATTGCCACGATATCGTCGATATGGCCGGTGGCGCGCGGCTCATGGCTGGGCGGCAATACAAATAGGCGCGCCTCATCTTCGTGCATGGCATCAATCATGCGCTCTGTCAGCGCAGTGATACTTTCGCCATTTTCGTCGGCGCGCTTGAGTATCTTGTCGTCGATATCGGTAATGTTGCGCACGTAGTTAACGTCATAGCCGCGTTCTCGAAGATAGCGGGTGATGACATCAAAGGCGACCATTACGCGAGCGTGCCCTAGGTGGCAGTAGTCATACACCGTCATGCCGCAGACATACATGCTCACTTTACCCGCTTCTAGTGGGGTGAAAGGTTCTTTGCGGCGCGTCAGCGTATTGTAAATATGCATATGGCTATCCATGTTTGTTTTAGCCCTTCTGCTTGATTTTAGCCCAGCTATCTTTCAACCCCACGGTACGGTTAAACACCAAATGCTCTGGCGTAGAGTCGTGACGGTCAGCGCAGAAGTAGCCGACGCGCTCGAACTGGAAGCGTGACTCGGGCGTTGCGAAGGCTAAGCTTGGCTCTCCGATGGCTTGGCAAACGACCAGCGACTCCGGATTAAGATGCTCTAGAAAATCGACATCTTTATCGCGATCAGGCTGCTCAACGGTGAACAGGTTGTCGTAAAGACGGACTTCCATTGGCACGCCGTGTGCAGCGCTGACCCAGTGAATAACGCCTTTGACCTTACGCCCTTCGGGGTTTTTACCCAGCGTATCGAAATCCACCGAACAGTGCAGTTCGCTGATCTCACCGGCGGCGTCTTTGAACACCTCATCACAACGAATCACGTAGCTATTGCGCAGGCGTACTTCTTTACCGGGTGCCAAGCGGAAGAACTTTTTAGGCGCGTCTTCCATAAAGTCGTCTTGGTCGATATACAGCTCGCGACTAAACGGCACCTGACGCACCGTCATATCTTCACGGGCGGGGTGGCCAGGAACCTCGTACACCTCCTGGTGATCTTCCGGCACGTTGGTGAGCACGACTTTCAGCGGCTTTAACACACACATGGCGCGCGGGGCATTGTCCTCAAGATCCGAGCGAATGGCGTGGGTCAACATGGCGATATCCACCAGGCCACCGTCGGCACGGGTGACGCCAATCATCTCGCAGAATTTACGAATTGACGCGGGCGTATAGCCACGGCGACGCATGCCGGAGATCGTCGGCATCCGCGGATCGTCCCAGCCATCGACGATTTGTTCATCCACCAGCAGCTTCAGCTTACGCTTGGAAGTCAGGGTGTAGTCGAGATTCAGCCGTGCAAATTCGATCTGGCGCGGCTTCGCGGGTACTGGCAGATTATTTAAAAACCACTCGTACAGCGGGCGGTGATCTTCAAATTCCAGGGTGCAGATCGAGTGGGTAATACCTTCAATAGCATCCGACTGACCATGGGTGAAGTCGTAAGAGGGATAGATTTTCCACTTGTCGCCAGTCTGGTGATGGCTGGCATGACGAATACGGTAAATAATCGGGTCGCGTAGATTGATATTGGGTGAGGCCATGTCAATCTTGGCGCGCACGACCTTTTCACTTTCGCCAAACTCACCTTCACGCATACGCGCGAGCAAATCCAGGTTCTCCTCGGCGCTGCGTTCGCGATAAGGGCTGGGTTTACCCGGCGCCGTCAGGGTGCCGCGATACTCGCGGATTTCATCCGGCGACAGGTCGTCAACGTAGGCTTTGCCTTCACGCATTAAGTGCTGCGCCCAGGCATAGAGCTGGTCGAAGTAGTCAGACGCAAAACGCACCGGGCCTGCCCATTCAAAGCCTAGCCAGCTGACGTCCTCTTTGATCGCATCGATGTAAGCCTGCTCTTCTTTGGCAGGGTTGGTGTCGTCAAAACGTAGATGACACTCGCCACCCAGTTGCTCCGCCAACCCGAAATTTAGACAGATCGACTTCGCATGGCCGATATGCAGGAAGCCATTGGGCTCCGGGGGGAAGCGCGTCACGATTTTAGTGACCTGGCCGCCCTCGATTTCGTCGCGTACTTGGTTGCGAATGAAGTTCGGCGCTGGGGTGGTCTCGTTGGTCATGATGGTGTTGATAACCTCGTGGTGGATGGCGTGCTGCGCCGTGAGGACATAGGATACTCCTATGGCCCTTCGCGGTGCAGGGCAAAACCGCTATTATAACGTGACGCCGATGCACAGCGCCAAGGCGAACGCCTTTATTGAACAGGAATTTATCTATGATCGTATTACAAACGAACCACGGTGACATCACCATCGCTCTTAACCACGAAAAAGCGCCAATTAGTGCGGCGAATTTTGAACAGTATGTGCGCGACGGGTTTTATGATGGCACCCTGTTCCATCGCGTCATTGACGGCTTCATGGTGCAAGGGGGTGGTTTCGATAAGGAGTTCAACCAAAAACCGACCCGCGACCCTATCGACAACGAAGCCGACAACGGCTTGAAAAATACCGTTGGCACCCTGGCCATGGCACGCACCCAGGATCCCCACTCTGCCACTGCGCAGTTTTTTATCAATGTGGGCGATAATAGTTTTCTTGATCACAGCGGTAAAAGCCTTCAAGGCTGGGGCTATGCGGTATTTGGCGAAGTCGTTAACGGGATGGATGTGGTCAATGAGATTAAAAACGTAGCCACGTCTCGCCGCGGCATGCACGCCGACGTCCCCTCCGAAGATGTCATTATCGAGCGCGCGTACGTCAAAGACGCGGAATAACGCCGGGAGCCTTATGCGCACACTGCTTGTTGCCGACCTTCATCTAAGTAGCGATACCCCCGAGATCAATCAGGGGTTTTACCGCTACCTAGAGCACACTGCTCCAGGAGCCGACGCGCTTTATATTCTTGGGGATCTTTTCGATGCCTGGATTGGCGATGATCTACTGGACGCCAATACACATCCGCTTAGCGTTGTTGCACATGAAGTAATTCGCCATTTGCGCAGACTTAGCAGCGACGGTACTGCGGTGTACCTAATGCACGGCAACCGAGACTTTCTGCTGGGCGAACGCTTTATAAATGCGTGCCAGGCATTTCTGCTACCGGATATTGAGGAAGTGGAAATCCAAGGCATTCCCGTTTTACTGCTACATGGCGATAGTTTGTGTACTCAGGATGAAGCGTATATGGCTTTCCGCAAGCAGTCGCGCAATCCAGAGTGGCAGGCGCAGATGCTTGCGCTACCTTTGGAACAACGTGTAGCACTTGCGCAAAGCTTGCGTACTCAATCTGGCGAAGCCAATGCTAATAAAGCTGAAGCGATTATGGATGTGACGCCACAAGAAGTCATTGCGCTGATGGAGCACCATGGCTTGACTACCATGATCCACGGTCACACCCACCGCCCCAGAGTACATGACTTGACGGTTGAAGACGTGCCTGCCAAGCGCTATGTACTAGGCGACTGGGATGCCCAGCACGGCTGGGATATTATCATTGAGCGCGCCGACCATACCGCGCCCCGACTACGTCAGTTCTCTTTAACGGAATTACCTGATTCCTGACCGCAATTTACGAGTATAAAAAAGCCGATCATGTGATCGGCTTTTTGCTCTTGCTGTTTTTAACTTGGGCTTAAGCGACTCTAGCGCTCTATATCGGCATCGCTGCGCAGGTCATCAATCAATCCCTGCAATACCGATTGGGCACGCAACTGCTCGGCCATTTGCGCAACAAATGTCTCCATCTGCTCATCGACCTCACCTACACTGACGCTATCAAGCGCTACCACAGCCACTCCTTGCGGCAGTTCAACCGTGCGATAGACGCTCTCACCCTCTTCAGGGCGCTCCATGCGGAAGGCTTCCTGAACAATCAGCTGAGGCACAGTGCTATCGGCTTGGCGGCTTACGCTGTTGGCTTCTAGCCAATCAACATCTGCCGACTGACCGTCTCGCAAACTTGCAACCAGTGCCTGTGCCTCTTCACGCAGCGCCGCTTGCTGCTGTTCTGCGGCCACTGACATTTCAACGTCCTCGCGCACTTCATCAAGCGGCAGCAGAGTCGCATCACGCTGCTCAGCAACTCGCAGTACCAGGCGACGATCCTGATCCAGCTCAATCACTTCGCTGTTGTAGCCCTCTTCAAATACGTCGTTGCTAAAGGCCGCCGACATTACCCCAGGCTCAGATAGCACTCCGTCAGTCTCATCATCACGAGCAAGCCAGTCGCTCTCCTGCAGCGTTAGACCGAGCTCATCGGCAACGCTCTGCAAGTCGTCGGCAGCGAAGCTCTCGTCGATCAGTTGTTGAACCCGCTGGTTAAACTCATCATCAATGTCACGTAGTGCCACTTCCCGCGCTAGCTCATCGCGCTGCTCTTCAAAAGTAGGGCCCTGAATATCCGTCACCTGGATAATGTGGAAAGCGTTATCCAACTCAACAGGCTGGGATACATCACCCTCTTCGAGACCAAAGGCCGCTTCATCAAAGGCGTCACCAAAGAAGCCACGGCTGATCACACCAAGATCACCGCCCTCTTCTGCACTGGCCGTGTCGTCAGAATAGCGCAAGGCGGTATCTGTAAACGAATCACCGCTGTCCAGTGCTTCCCGAGCGGTCTCGGCTAATTGCTGCGCTTCATCGCGGGTGCGCTCATTACCAAAGGTGATCATGATATGCGACACACGGCGGTCAGCATTGCGATTTTTCTCGCGCCAGGCGTCACGCAGGGCCTCTTCATCCACGTCACGACCCTCTGCCATGGCCTGGCGGTCAATCAGCACATACTCAAGACGCACCTGTTCCGGGCGTTCATAGCGCTCCTGGTGGGCATCGTAATATGCTTGGAGATCGTCATCGCTAACGCTGATATCAGCGTCCACATCGTCACCATCCAAAACTATATAGCGGAAACTACGCTGCTGGCGCTGTAATTCGGCCAGGCGCTCTTGCTCGTTCGGCAGGCTAAAATCACTGAAGGCTAAGCCTTGCTGTAAATGCTGGCGCTGGATATCGACGCGCAACTCTTCACGAAAGGAGATCGGCGTATAGCCAGCACCGGCGAGACGATTTCGGAACACCTCTGCAGAGAAACGGCCATCCTGATCATGAAATTCCGGCAGGCTGACAATTAACTGATCCAACTGCTGTTCAGAAACGGCAAAACCACCCTCTTCTGCATACTGGGACAGCAGTTGCTGCGTGATAAGCTGGTCAAGTATATCGTTGCGCAAGGCACGCTCTTGCTCAGGCGGCACTTGTCCTGAACGCAGCGCGCGCTGAACCTCTAGCTCAACTTGCTGACGCATAATCGGCTGCCCGTTGACGCTCGCCACTTCGTCCGGATCGCTGCCAAAAAGCCCAAACAGTGACTCAATCCCGAAAAGTGCCATGGCCGCGACCATGACACCGATAATAATTTTGGCACCCCAGCTCCTGGAGCCATCTCGAATACTTTGCAGCATGCTAGCCTCAGATAGTCACAGCCAAACAGATCGGCCCGCTCAACCCAAATAATAAAAAGTGGGCCAGAAAATAACATGGGCGCATCGCCAATGCGATGCGCCCATTAGGTTACAGCAAACGCGGTCAAATTAGTTGACGGCGTCTTTCAGCGCTTTACCTGCTTTGAAGCTGGGTACTTTGGCGGCACTGATCTGGATTGGCTGACCCGTTTGTGGGTTACGGCCAGTACGAGCAGCACGCTCTTTGATCGCGAAGGTACCAAAACCTACCAGAGATACGCTTTCGCCTTTCTTAAGGCTATCGGTGACAGACTCCACCATGGCATCCAATGCGCGGGTTGCCGCTGCTTTCGGAATATCTGCAGACGCGGCAATGGCTTCAATCAGCTCGGACTTATTCACTCTTCACCCCTTGACTGTTTCAAAAAATGGCTCTGAACGGCATGGTCACCGATGGATACGACGATCAAAGCATAGCTGCGTTTTATAGCAATGCCTTGAAACATCTGTCAAGCAACCATGCCGCGAGATACCCGCTATTCAAAGCAGCGGGCACATATTAAGTAAAATTAAAGACCAGCGAGGACTTTAACAGCTTAATGGGTACTAGCAACAACGGTATTACTAAACGATGCTTCGGTACTTTTCAATGGCGCACCGTCTTCTACCTTATCAGCTAGCGCTACGGCTAAGACATCATCTATCCAACGTACCGGACGAATATCCAATGCACCTTTGATATTGTCAGGTACTTCCTTGAGATCACGGCGGTTTTCCTCAGGAATTAGCACTGTCTTTATACCACCGCGGCGGGCTGCCAGCAATTTCTCCTTCAATCCGCCTATCGGTAATACCTCACCGCGCAGATTGACTTCACCGGTCATTGCCACGTCGCAGCGTACCGCACGCTGGGTGTATGCGGAAACAATCGCCGTCACCATGGCAATACCTGCACTGGGCCCATCTTTAGGTGTTGCCCCTTCAGGAACGTGGATATGCAGGTCCTCTTTTTCGAATCGTTCGGGGTCAATGCCATACGCTTCTGCCCTGGCGCGCACCACCGTATGAGCGGCACTCACCGACTCTTTCATTACATCGCCAAGCGAACCGGTCTTGTTAATTCGCCCTTTACCCGGCGTCACGACAGACTCGATGTTGAGTAACTCGCCACCCACTGATGTCCAGGCAAGCCCCGTCACTCGGCCGATCTGGTCGTCTTGTTCCGCTAAGCCGTAACTGTAGCGGCGAACGCCTGCGTAGTGCTCAATTTGTTCAGCCGTTAAGCTCTGCCCCGCCTGGTCGACTTGCGGCTCACGCTCTTTCTCAAGCCGCTCACGCAAGACTTTACGCGACACCTTGGCAATCTGTCGCTCTAACTCACGCACACCCGCCTCTCGCGTGTAATAACGAATAAGCTCTAAAAGTGCGCTATCTTCCAGCGTTAACTCATCGTTTTTCAAGCCATTTGCGACTAATTGCTTAGGTAATAAATAGCGCTTGGCGATCGCCAGCTTCTCATCTTCGGTGTAACCCGGCAGACGAATAATCTCCATGCGATCAAGCAGTGCGCTGGGAATATTCATCGAGTTAGCAGTACAGATGAATAGCGTCTCAGAGAGATCGTAATCGAGCTCCAGATAGTGATCGCTAAAGCTGTTGTTCTGCTCAGGATCGAGCACTTCGAGCAGAGCCGAAGCCGGGTCACCGCGGTGATCCATGCCCAGCTTGTCGACCTCATCCAACAGGAAGAGTGGGTTTTTAACCCCTGCTCTGCTCATCCGCTGCATCAACTTGCCTGGCAATGAGCCAATATAGGTACGCCGATGGCCGCGAATTTCCGACTCATCGCGCACCCCACCCAGGGCTAAACGCACATATTTGCGATTGGTGGCACGGGCAATGGACTGGCCAAGCGAGGTCTTGCCCACCCCAGGTGGCCCAACGAGACATAGTACTGGGCCTTTCATCTTGCGCACGCGCTTCTGTACGGCAAGATATTCCAGGATGCGCGCTTTGACCTCTTCCAGGCCGTAATGATCTTCATCGAGCACCTGCTGCGCTTTAACGAGATCATGCTTTACCCGGGTACGTTTTTTCCATGGAACAGCGACTAACCAATCCAGGTAGGAGCGCACTACGGTAGCTTCAGCAGAGTTCGAGGCCATCATTTTGAGCTTATTAAGCTCTTGAGTGGCTTTCTCGGACGCCTCTTTCGGCATACCGGACTCTTTAATCGCCAGCTCGTACTTCTCAGCCTCATTGGGCACATTATCCAGCTCACCCATCTCTTTCTGGATAGCTTTCATCTGCTCATTGAGGTAGTACTCGCGCTGGGTCTTTTCCATCTGCTCTTTGACCCGCGAGCGGATACGCTTCTCTACTTGCAGTAGGTCGATTTCAGATTCGATCAGCGCCATCAGGTGCTCAATACGATCGCGCACCCGATCCATCTCAAGCAGCTCTTGCTTGTCGCCAATTTTAAGCGACAGGTGGGCACAAATGGTGTCCACCAAGCGGCTTGGATCTTCAATCCCCGACAGCGAATTAAGCACTTCGTTGGGGACTTTTTTGGAGAGTTTGACGTACTGCTCGAACTGATTGAGCAACACGCGTACCAGCGCTTCCTGCTCACGGCTGGTCAGCGGTTCACTCTCTCGGGGCGTTAAATGCGCCTGGGTGTAACCTGCGGCATTCTCTTCGACATTGAGAACATCCGCTCGGAAATTCCCCTCAATGAGTACCTTGACCGTACCATCGGGCAACTTAAGCAGTTGCATGATATCGGCCACGGTGCCCATAGCGTAAAGATCCGCATTGTCAGGCTCATCTTGAGACGCTTCACGCTGAGCCACCAGTAGCACACGTTTATCAGCCTCCATCGCCGCTTCGAGCGCCTGGATAGACTTTTCACGACCTACAAAAAGGGGGATGACCATTTGCGGATAAACAACCACATCGCGCAATGGCAAAAGGGGTAGACATTGTGTCTGTTCGGCGTTCTGCTGCATCGCAGACGTTCCTCGACAAATCGGATGAGTACTTAAAAGAGTACTTAGAAAAGTACTGCACACTTTTCAAAATGCTGGCGTTTAGACGTTAGCATTGAATAGGCTAGGCAGTAACACTTCACGAATTAGGCTTTATAACTCTCTCGCTAGATAACCAGGCTTCACAACACGCTTTATAAGGGCTCTCTACAGCAGAGCCCTACAAGAACACTCTACAACAACAAGGGGTCGCCTTGGCGACCCCTTGATTTAGCGCAAGCGGTTGAAGCTGGGCCGCGATACTCGACTAGCCACTAACCATCAGTGCCGTCGACACGTGCATCTTCCTGCTGAGAGTAGATCAACAGAGGTTCGCTTTCTCCGGCTATCACAGATCCGTCGATGACGACCTTGCTAACACCTTCAAGCGAAGGAATTTCATACATGGTATCCAACAGTACCGACTCTAGAATAGAGCGCAGTCCGCGAGCACCTGTCTTACGCTCCATGGCTTTTTCAGCCACCGCACGTAACGCTTCATCTCTGAACTCTAGCGTTACATCTTCCATTTCAAACAGCTTGGCGTACTGCTTAACCAGCGAATTCTTCGGTTCTGTAAGAATCTGCACCAGGGCGTCTTCAGTGAGCTCCATCAGTGTTGCGATGATGGGCAAACGACCCACAAACTCTGGAATCAAGCCAAATTTAACCAGATCATCAGGCTCTACGTCGGCCAGCAGTTCACCCACCCCACGGGAGGACTCTTTGCTTTTCACCGCCGCATTGAAGCCGATGCCGCCTTTCTCAGCGCGGTCACGAATAACTTTATCCAGCCCTGCAAAAGCACCGCCTACGATAAACAGAATGTTGCCCGTATTGACTTGGACAAACTCCTGCTGTGGGTGTTTGCGTCCGCCTTGAGGCGGCACGGAAGCTGTCGTTCCTTCAATAAGCTTCAGCAGTGCTTGCTGAACGCCTTCACCCGAGACATCACGGGTAATAGAAGGGTTATCCGACTTGCGTGAAATCTTGTCGATTTCATCGATATAAACAATGCCACGCTCGGCTTTCTCGACGTCGTAGTCGCACTTCTGCAGCAGCTTCTGGATGATGTTTTCGACATCTTCACCGACATAGCCGGCTTCCGTCAGCGTGGTTGCATCCGCAATGGTAAAAGGTACATTCAGTAACCGTGCCATGGTTTCCGCAAGCAGCGTTTTACCGCTACCGGTGGGGCCAATCAGCAGAATGTTTGATTTACCTAGCTCTACATCGCCGTCGCGTACATCTGTTTTCAAACGCTTGTAGTGGTTATATACCGCTACGGAAAGCACCATCTTGGCGCGATCCTGTCCGATAACGTAGTCATCAAGCGTATGACGTATTTCGCGTGGCGTAGGTAAACGCTCCTCATCGCTCTCGGCATCGGCTTCGAGAACTTCCTCGCGAATGATGTCATTACACAAGTCGACACACTCATCGCAGATATAGACGGATGGGCCCGCAATCAACTTACGTACTTCGTTTTGGTTTTTGCCACAAAACGAGCAGTAGAGCAGTTTGCCACCTTCGTCTTTGCCTTTGCCGTCGGCCATTCGCATACCTCTATCACTGCGGCGGCTTTCGCCGCCGGAAAAGCTCGTTAGAAAAGCAGAATCCTATCACGCTATCAGGATGTAGGCCGCTTATCCAGCACTGCATCAATCAGGCCATACTCTTTGGCTTGATTGGCGCTCATGAAATTATCCCGATCAGTATCACGTGAGACAGCTTCAATTTCCTGGCCCGTGTGGTGGGCAAGAATTTGGTTCAGTTTCTCACGAATACCGAGAATCTCACGGGTATGAATTTCAATGTCAGACGCTTGGCCTTGATAACCACCCAGCGGCTGGTGAATCATGACGCGTGAGTTGGGAAGGCAATAACGCTTGCCAGCAGCACCCGCTGTCAATAACAGCGCACCCATGCTGGCCGCCTGACCAATACACACCGTAGAGACATCTGGTTTCACAAACTGCATAGTGTCATAAATCGACATACCCGCAGTGACCGATCCACCTGGCGAGTTAATATACAGGTGAATATCTTTATCGGGGTTTTCCGATTCCAGGAACAGCAGTTGGGCAACAACCAGATTAGCCATGTAGTCTTCTACAGGGCCTACCAAAAAGATCACACGCTCTTTTAACAGGCGTGAGTAAATGTCGTAGGCTCTTTCCCCTTTGGCGCTCTGCTCAACCACCATGGGCACTAAACCGCCGGCGTTTTGAATATCAAACTCACTCATTCAGGTGATTCCTTGCGTCCGGGAAGGGAAAGGCGCACCGACATATTAGGTGCGCCGCGTTCCAGGGTGTTAGGCGCTCGCTTGCTCGCCCTCTTCAGCACCCTCATCTTGCTCTGCCTGCTGTTGCGCAGCGGCAAGGGCTTGCTGGTAAGACATTTCAACGTCTTTAATGTTCGTTTGTTCGAGCAGCTTAGCTACCGCTTTCTCTTCGAGAATGGCAGATTTTACTTGGGTTTTCATCTGCTCGTTACCCATGTAGTAGCTAACCACCTCATCAGGATCTTGGTACTGCTCAGCAAGCTCGGTCACTTTTGCTTTGATAGCATCATCGTCAGCATCGAGTTCGTTAGCTTTGATTACTTCAGCCAGCAACAAGCCGACCTGAACGCGGCCTTTGGCCTGCTCTTCAAACAGTTCGTTGGGCAACTGGCTGACATCAAAATCTTCGCCTAGACCAAACTGCTGCGCCGCTTGGCGCTTCATGCCGTCAGTCTCTTGTTGAACGAGCGCGCTAGGCACAGGAATTTCGTTAACCTTTTTCAGCGCATCAAGCACTTGCTGCTTAACCCGGTTATCAACGGCTTGTGACGCTTCACGGGTCATGTTCTTCTTGATTTCAGCGCGGAATTTTTCCTGATCGCCGCCTTCAACGCCAAAACGCTCGATAAACTCAGCATCTACCTCGGGCAACTTCTGGCTGCTGACCTTATGTACGGTTACCTTGAAGGTGGCTTCTTTACCGGCTAAATGTTCGGCCTGGTAATCCTCAGGGAAGGTGACGTTAAGGGTCTTCTCTTCGCCCGCTTTAGCGCCAATTAACTGCTCTTCAAAACCAGGAATAAAGCTATTGGAACCAATGACCAGCGTGTGGCCTTCGGCACTACCGCCTTCAAAAGGCTCGTCACCGATGTAACCCTGGAAATCGATAGTGACTTGATCGCCGTCAGCTGCAGCAGCGTCCACTTCTTCCCAGGCTGCATTTTGCTTACGCAGCGTATCGATCATCTCATCGACATCCGCATCACTCACCGAAACCACCGGGCGCTCAATCTCTGTACCTTCGATAGAGTTAAGCTCAACCTGCGGGTAGATCTCCATAACCGCAACGAACTCTAGGTCTTTACCAGACTCATTGACCGATGGCTCAATTTTCGGGAAGCCAGCAGGGTTCAACCCTTCTTCGGTAATAGCGCGCACATAACGCTCACGCATTACTTCGCTGACAACCTCGTTACGTACGTCTTGGCCGTAGCGCTGCTGGACTACTGCCATTGGCACCCGGCCCTGGCGAAAACCATTCAAGCGAACGTTCTTCGCAGTGTCTTTCAAGCGAGCGCTAACGGCCCCGTCAATTTCGGCCGCCGGCACTTGAATGGTAATGCGGCGTTCGATCTGGGAGGTCGTCTCGACAGAAACTTGCATGAATTGTCCTCTAACGGCTGGGCGTTGTGTTGATTGCATATAATAAGTTCAAGGGGGCAATTTTAAGAACCCCAACGCATAGTGGCAAGCGCCATGCTCGCAACATGGGGGCAGTGATTTTAAAAACAAGGCAATAAGCGAGCAATTAACCACTTTAAGGCGTGTTTAGCTTCATTATTCGCCCCACGTTGCGTAATTTTTACCATTCTACTGCTTTGTGCGTCTTGCAGCGACTTTTTCAATCACTACCGCAAAAAAAGCTAACCTGCATGACGCTCACCCGACCACCATAAGCTCAGCGCATGAAGAAGCACCCCAAGCGTAGCACCATGAGAAATGAATACCTGCCAACTGATCCAGTCCGTAAACAGCGCATGCCAGCCACCCATCACCACCATTCCCAGCAGCAGCATAACGACTAACCGTTTACATAGTTGTGGCAGACGACGACGCGCCTCCACGGCCAGTAAGCGCCACTGAACAATAGCCGCAAAAGCCACCAGCGCTAAGGCGAAGATAATCAGCGTCTGGCGGGTTTCATGCCCTCCCGCCATGTAGCGCGGCAAAGTTGCCAGCATAACGACACATAAGCCCAGCGCAACGCTGATGCGCTCAGGCGAGGTGGGGGCTCGCTGCATCGCTCAAGCCACCTCTAATTGCTGGGCAACGATCCACTCTTCCACCCAGGGCACAGCAGCATCGTCGGCCATAAAGGTCTCCATGGCATCGATCTCTAGGCGCTCCCCTAAACGCGTCGCGCCATGATCCGCCAGCAGCTCATCAAGCGCGCGGCCAGCGCCACAAAATGTATCACCATACGAGCTATCACCGAGTGCAATGAGTCCGTAGCGAAGTGTGGTAAGCGCAGGACTTTGGTCACGCAACTGCCGGACAAAGGGCACAAAGCTGCCGGGAAAATCACCACTACCAGTGGTCGATACACAAAAAAGCGCCAAATCGGCGTCACCGCTGACAATATCATCAACAGATGGCTGTTCAATAATCTCCACAGCGTAACCGGCCTGTTCAAATAGGGGTTTCACCTGCTCTGCCACATCAAGGGCACCGCCATACATGGTACCCACTAAAATATTTAGCTTCGGCATCGTCACTCCCCTGTCAAAGTGTCACAGTGCCAACCGTCAAGTCGACAAATACCTGATGAATTTGCTCAAATATTAACATGGCTGGTTAGAATGAGACACATCGCCCAAACGGGTGACCCACACGCAGCGCACAGGAGTGGCTATGCAGCAAACCTTCGAGGCTTGGATCACCCCGCTAATGATTAGCGGCCTGATCATATTTATGTGTTTTATTATCTGGGATTTGGCCAAAAAATCGAACGCAGGCAAATTTGGTACCATCATGCTGTTTGTGGTGCTCGGCGCAGGCATGCTGGGTTACGTCATTAAGGTGGTGATTACCTGGCTAATCGAAGGTGGCGGCATGCAGGGGTAGCAAAAGCCATCACTCCACAGGCTCGCTTATCACTATACTCATCACAACAACGCCCATCATAAAAGAGAAAAGGAGCGCCCGAAGGCACTCCTTTTTTATGAAGGGGAGTCTTGCATGACACGAGAGCAGCTACTGAACTGAGAGTACCAGCATTTCTCAAACCAAAAGACTATTCACCGCCTTCATAGTGTTCAACCTGCTGCTTAAGCTTTTGCCCTGGGCGAAACGTCACGACTCTTCGAGCAGAAATGGGAATTTCTTCACCGGTTTTGGGGTTACGCCCTGGTCGCTCGCGCTTATCTCGCAGATCAAAGTTACCAAAACCCGATAGTTTTACCTGTTCGTTCTCACGAAGGCAGGCTCTAATCTCTTCAAAAAAAGCTTCGACCATAGCCTTCGCTTCTCGTTTGGACAGGGCTAGCTCTGCATGCAAATGTTCGGCTAGCTCTGCTTTGGTCAACGCACCCATAAGGCTTCTCCTTATCCTTGAAGCAAACACAGCAACAAACGCTCTGTACCAAACGTACAGTAGCAAACGCATTGCCAAGAACGTGATAAGCATCGTGGCGTAGCCCAGGCACTCACATAGCTACTTAATTAGCCGCGCAGCTCAGCATCTAACTTGACACGCACTTGTGTCACAATTGAATCAACCAACTGATTGATTTCCTCGTCGTTTAGCGTGCGCGATGGATGCTGCCAGGTCAAGCCCAAAGCAATACTCTTGTGCTCTTCGGCCACACCTTTACCTGAATAGACGTCAAATAGCTTGATATCTTGCAGATACTCACCTGCTTGCTGCTTGGCGCAATCCAACAGCGCCTGCACAGGAGTCGCCTCTTTGAGTATAAACGCCAAATCACGGCGCACCTCAGGAAAGCGTGATAACGGTTCAAAGGCAGGAATACGGCCTTGGCTAAGCGCATCCAGACGCACTTCGAAGAGCACCGCATCCATCTTCAAGCCAAGCGTTGCGCGCACCTGAGGGTGCAGGGTACCGATCCAACCCGCAGGCTCTCCACGATGCAGCAGCTGCGCACACTGCCCCGGATGAAGGGCCGGGTGCTCTGCAGGCTCAAAGCGCCATGCGTCAGCGTCACCGCCCAAGGCCAGGACACTCTCCAAATCGCCCTTTAGATCGTAGAAATCCACCCGCCCTTTCGCATCACTCCAGCCCTCTGCTTCCCGCGCACCACAGACCAGAGCACCAAGCATCGGGACTTGTGACAACGCATCCAGTTCGCCGTTGAAAACCAGCCCGGTTTCAAACAGCCGCACGCGGGTTTGCTGACGGTTAAGATTATACTCCATGGCGCGCACCAAGCCGGGAAACAAACTAGCACGCATCACCGACAAATCAGCCGAGATAGGGTTAGCTAGCGCGGGGCTTACAGCATCGGGCAGCATGGTCGCTTGCAGCTCAGGAGCCACAAAGCTGTAGGTAATCGCCTCTTGGAAGCCGCGGGCAACCATCTGGCGGCGCAGCTGTGCCTGGGTAAGCGTTGCCTCGTCTGCTGAACGGAGCGCCAAGCGTGCCGCCGGCCGGCGCACCGGCAAATTATTGTAGCCATGGATACGCGCTACTTCTTCGATGAGATCCTCTTCGATGGCCAGATCAAAACGCCAACTCGGCGCAGTGACTGCCCAGCCGGCATCCTGCACGCTGACTTCAAGCCCTAGGCGTTGCAAGATATCAGTTACATCATCACTATCGAGAGCCTTGGAAAGCGCTTTTTCTAACCGTTCACTGCGCAAGAAAATAGCGCGCTCAGCAGGCATACGCTCAGCACTTTGCGCTTCAACAAGAGGCCCTGCTTGGCCGCCGCAGATATCAATCAAAAGCTGTGTGGCGCGCTCAACGGCAACTGGTGTCAATTGCGGATCGACGCCGCGCTCAAAACGGTGCGATGCATCTGTGTGTAGCCCGTAGGAGCGCGCCTGCCCCGCAATGGCAAGCGGAGTGAAGAACGCTGATTCAAGGAAAATAGTCTGGGTATTTTCATTAACGCCGGAGTTTTCCCCACCCATCACACCTGCCATGGCTAGCGGGCCTGAGCTGTCGGCAATGATCAACGTTTCGGGGCGCAGCGCCATATCACTACCATCAAGCAGTGTTAGCCGTTCGCCCGGCTTGGCCATGCGAACCACTATGCCCTCTTGCAGGTTGTGGCGGTCAAAGGCGTGCATCGGCTGGCCCAATTCCAGCATGACGTAGTTGGTAATATCCACCACTGGGTCAATCGAGCGCACGCCACTGCGGCGAAGACGTTCTACCATCCACAGCGGTGTTTCAGCCTTAACATTAACGCCCTTGATTACGCGACCAATATAGCGCGGGCACTGCTCTGGTGCCTCTACGCTCACCGCGAAGCTATCCTCAACCTCCGCGGCC
Source organism: Halomonas sp. ATBC28 (assembly GCF_005937175.1). NCBI lineage: Bacteria > Pseudomonadati > Pseudomonadota > Gammaproteobacteria > Oceanospirillales > Halomonadaceae > Halomonas > Halomonas sp. ATBC28. The sequence continues at coordinate 38,973 of NZ_VCQL01000025.1, forward strand.
ACCGGTGCGATTACGGGCCCGTTAACCGGCAAACGGTTAAGCACGCCGACCTCTCGCGCCATCCCCTTAATACTCAGGCAGTCTCCCCGGTTGGGCGTCAGATCGACCTCAATCGTCATGTCATTAAGATGCATGAACTCTCTGAAATCGCCCCCCACCGGCGCAGATGACGACAGCACCAGGATGCCGGGCGAGGTCTCTTCTTCAAGCCCCAGCTCCGATGCAGAACAAATCATCCCGCGTGATTCAACGCCGCGTAGCTTGGCTTTTTTGATTTTAAAATCACCTGGCAGCACGCCACCCACCTGGGCAAAGGGGATCTTCTGACCAACATCAACATTGGGTGCACCGCAGACAACCTGCACAGGCTCGCCACTACCGTCATCAACGGTGCACACATTGAGCTTATCCGCGTCAGGGTGCTTCTCTTTACTCAGCACCTCAGCCACCACTACACCGCTGAATGCGGCGGCTACCGGCTCAATAGCGTCGACTTCCAAGCCCGCCATGGTGATTTGGTCGGCCATTGCCTGCGTTTCAAGCTGCGGCGAAACCCACTCACGCAGCCACTGTTCTGAAAATTTCATCGTTGATCCTGTATTCGGCGGCGGTCTTAAGCGAATTGACGTAAAAAACGCAGATCGTTTTCAAAGAACAGGCGTAAATCATTCACGCCGTAGCGCAGCATTGCCAAACGCTCAGCCCCCATTCCGAAGGCAAAACCGGTATAGCGCTCGGTATCAATACCCGAGTGACGAAAGACTTCAGGATGCACCATGCCGCATCCCATCACTTCCAGCCAGCCGCTGTGGGAACAGACACGACAACCTGATCCACTACACATCACACACTGAATATCCACTTCGGCGGAGGGCTCAGTGAATGGAAAGTAGGATGGACGGAAACGCACCGAAAGGTCGTCGCGCTCAAAAAATGCCTGCAGAAAGTCTTCGATCGTTCCTTTAAGGTCGGCAAAGCTAACCCCCTCATCGACCAGCAAGCCCTCCACTTGGTGGAACATGGGGGTGTGAGTCAAATCTGAATCGCTGCGATAGACCCGCCCCGGGCAAACGATACGGATAGGTGGCTCACTACTTTTCATAGTACGCACTTGCACCGGCGAGGTGTGAGTACGCAGCAAGCGCGTGGCGTCAAAATAGAAGGTATCAGCCATACCGCGAGCGGGATGGTGCGCGGGAATGTTGAGGGCTTCGAAGTTGTGATAATCGTCTTCAATTTCAGGCCCTACCGCCACGTCATAACCAATACGTGTGAACAGCCCCTCTATGCGCTCAAGCGTACGCGTGACGGGATGCAACCCACCGCTGGCCTGACCACGCCCTGGCAATGTGACATCGATACTTTCAGCGGCCAAACGGGCATTCAGCGCCTCACTTTCAAGCTGTTCGCGCTTAGCATCAATTTCGTCGGCCAGCGTTTGCTTGGCTTGATTAATACGCTCGCCTGCTGCCGGGCGTTCTTCGGCTGACAGCTTCCCCAGGCCCTTCAGCAAGGCAGTTACCTCACCTTTCTTACCTAAGTAGCGTACTCGTAACTCGTCTAGTGCGGCGACACTCTGCGCAGCCTGAATGGCGTCGCGAGCCTCAGATACCAGAGTAGGAAGGTGATCCATCCGTTTCACTCCGAATTAAGCGGTGTCCATCCGTGAAGATGGCGTGGCACGTTGAAGGTGACAAAAAAACAGGGGAAGAGCGGCTGCTCTTCCCCTGGATGGGTCACTCTGAAATGACCTCAGGCACGTAACACGGGCACAAGCCCTATGCATATTACCTTATTGGGCAGCCTTGGCTTTTTCCACGATGGCAGCAAATGCAGCCTTCTCGTGTACTGCCAAATCGGCCAATACTTTACGGTCGATTTCGATACCGGCTTTCTTAAGACCGCCAACAAAGCGGCTGTAAGACATACCGTTAACACGCGCACCAGCGTTAATACGCTGGATCCATAGCGCGCGGAACTGGCGCTTACGATTGCGACGGTCACGGTAAGCGTACTGACCAGCTTTGATTACAGCTTGCTTGGCAACACGGAAAACGCGTGAACGGGCACCGTAGTAACCTTTGGCAAGCTTCAATACTTTTTTATGGCGACGACGCGCTACTACGCCACGTTTAACTCGAGTCATAACACACTCCTGACTTTAAGGCTGAGGCAAAAAAATTGTGCACTCAGAAAAACGAAAACCCGACTTATAGATTCGGCAGCATACGCTGGATGAGCGCTTTATCAGACGCGTGGATCTGCTTCATTCCACGCAATTGACGCTTACGCTTGGTCGATTTCTTGGTCAAGATGTGGCTACGGTGAGACTGCTTGTGCTTAAAGCCATTAGCAGTCTTCTTGAAGCGCTTGGCAGCGCCGCTGTTGCTTTTGATTTTCGGCATGAGGAAAACTCCGCTCGATATTTTTTAGAAAACCCAGGGCCGACCACCGGTTTAACGGTGGCCCGTTGACATCGCCGTTGGATCACTTCTTTTTCGGGGCAATAATCATGATCATCTGGCGGCCTTCCATTTTAGGAAAGGCCTCTACCACTCCGATCTCTTCCAGGTCTGCCGCGATCCTTTCCATCAGCTTACGGCCGATATCCTGGTGCGCCATTTCACGACCACGGAAGCGCAGTGTGACTTTGCCCTTGTCACCACCTTCCAAAAAGCGCGTCAGGTTTTTAAGCTTGACCTGATAATCGCCTTCATCGGTGCCAGGACGGAATTTGACTTCCTTAACCTGGATTTGCTTCTGCTTCTTCTTTTGAGCCGCTTTCTGCTTCTTGGTCTCAAAAACGAATTTGCCGTAATCCATAATCTTACAGACGATGGGATCGGCATTCGAAATTTGCACGAGATCTAAGCTTTCAGATTCAGCACGCTCTAGCGCTTCGGTGGTGGGCACAACGCCCAACTGCTCACCGTCGCTACCAATAAGGCGTACTTCTTCTTCGACAATTCGCTCGTTCATTGGTGGGCGTTTGTCTGCTGGACGCCCGCGCTGGTTGCTTCTCTTGATCGTTCCGTCTCCTTAGGCCATTGACGATGTCGCCAGGGCTGCTCTCTCGGCAGTATGGCGTTCAATAAATTCATCGACCGTCATTGTACCGAGGTTTTCGCCGCTGCGTGTTCGCACGGCCACTGAGTCAGCTTCGACTTCCTTATCTCCCACCACAAGGAGATAGGGAACTTTCTGTAATGTATGCTCACGGATTTTAAAGCCGATCTTCTCGTTCCTCAAGTCCGCTTTAACACGCAAGCCACTTTTTTGCAGACGTTTCTCCAATTCGAGCGCATATTCACGCTGCGAATCGGTGATAGTCATGACAACCGCCTGCTGAGGCGCAAGCCATAATGGCATAGCGCCCGCATAATGTTCAATCAAGATGCCAATGAAGCGCTCCATGGAGCCTACAATAGCACGATGCAGCATTACCGGCGACTTACGCTGACCTTCTTCAGTCACATACTGAGCCCCAAGCCGCTCTGGCATCATAAAATCGACCTGCATAGTGCCGACCTGCCATTCACGCCCCAGACAGTCTTTCATATGATATTCAATCTTGGGGCCGTAGAACGCGCCTTCGCCAGGAAGTTCCTGCCACTCGACGCCACAAGTTTTCAATGCGCTACGCAGCGCATCTTCTGCCCGATCCCAAACCTCATCACTTCCAATGCGCTTTTCCGGGCGAAGAGCAATTTTAATAGCTATATCTTCAAAGCCGAAATCACTATACACCTTTAGCGCTTGGCGATGGAAATCAGTCACTTCAGGCTCAACTTGAGCTTCAGTACAGAAAACATGGCCATCATCTTGCGTAAATGCCCGCACACGCATAATGCCGTGTAAAGCACCTGAAGGCTCGTTACGGTGGCATCCACCAAACTCACCAAAACGAACGGGCAATTCGCGATAGCTACGCAAACCAGAATTAAACACCTGAACATGTCCAGGGCAGTTCATCGGCTTAAGAGCATACTCACGCTTTTCGGATTCAGTAAAGAACATGCCGTCCGCGTAGTTATCCCAGTGCCCTGATTTTTTCCAAAGCGATACGTCCATAATCTGAGGACAGCGTATTTCTTGATAACCACCCTCTTTATAGACGCCCCGCATATATTGTTCGATCTGCTGCCATAGCGCCCAGCCGTTTGGATGCCAGAATATCATCCCCGGCGCCTCTTCCTGCATGTGGAAGAGATCCAACCGACGCGCCAACTTACGGTGATCGCGTTTCTCCGCCTCTTCGAGACGTTTGACGTAAGCCTTCAGCTGTTTTTTATCACCCCACGCGGTGCCGTAGATACGCGTCAACATAGTATTTGCAGCGTCACCGCGCCAATAAGCACCGGCCAACTTGGTCAACTTAAAGGCTTTTAAGTGGCGGGTATTTGGCACATGAGGCCCGCGGCACATATCGGTGTATTCTTCGTGATGATAAAGCCGGATGGTCGCGTCATCGGGAATATCGCGAACAATTTCCTGCTTATAAGGTTCATCGCGGTGTAAAAAAGTCAGCATTGCCTGGTCACGATCAACATACTCGCGTACCACATCGTACTCACGCTCTATCAGTGACTGCATACGCGCTTCGATGGCTTCCAGGTCTTCCGGTGTGACAGATTGACCAAACTCAATATCGTAGTAGAAACCATCTTCAATAACTGGCCCGATGGCCATTTTGGCCTCGGGGTACATCTGCTTAACCGCATGACCAATGAGGTGAGCGCAGGAGTGGCGAATAATTTCCAGCCCTTCAGCGTCACGGGCAGTAATTATCGCCACCGTTGCGTCTTGCTCGATCAGGTCAGCGGCATCTACCAGCACACCATCGATCTTTCCAGCGATACAGGCCTTAGCCAAACCAGGGCCAATGGATTCTGCGAGCTGCATAATGGTTAGCGGTGCTTCAAACGTCTTTTGACTGCCGTCAGGCAGAGTAACAATAGGCATTCAGATTCCTTGAGCGCAGTGGTGATCCATACCAAGGATCACATATCGCTATCAATGGTCTTGGGAGAGGTGTAAATGTACCAACATAAAACAGCAGCAAGACTAGCAGACTTGCCGACCGCTTAAAATAAAAACGGGAGGCATAAGCCTCCCGTTTCTTTACCTGTGGATTGCCGCTAGCACTTTATAACCAAACCGCAAACCTCAGATGATAAGTGAACTTAGTTCCACTCATCCAGTTCAACGCGACGGTTCTGGAAGCGACCTTCTTCAGTCTCGTTAGAGGCGACCGGACGCTCTTCACCGTAACCTACCGCACGCATGCGGTTAGCTTCTACGCCACGGCTCGCCAAGTAGTTAGCAACAGATTGAGCACGCTCTTGTGACAAGTTTTTGTTGTACTCGTCAGAACCGCGTGAATCAGTGTGGCCTTCGATGCTTACGCGAACATCAGGGTTGCTGACCAAGCGCTCTGCAACACCGTTAAGCACGCTCTGAGCGTTAGAGGTTAACTGAGCAGAATCAAACTCGAAGTTAACATCTTCCAGAACTACGCTATCCGGGCAACCCAGGGCGTTCACTTCTACACCAGCAGGAGTGTTCGGGCACTGATCACGGTAATCGGGCACACCGTCGTTATCGGAGTCAAGCGGGCAACCGTTGGCATTAACTTCAACGCCAGCGGGAGTGCCTGGGCACTGATCGCGGTAGTCCGGCACGCCATCACCGTCAGAATCTAACGGGCATCCCTCGGCGTCAACTGCGACACCAGCAGGCACTTCGCCATAGCTCGGGCACTGAGGTGCAACCGGCTCAGGCGTACGATCAGCACATAGCAGACCGCCGATAGCAGCACCAGCTGCGGCACCAGTAGCAGCGCCGCTCTCTTCATCAGAACTACTGCTGGTGGCGTAGCCAATGCTGCCACCGATAACGCCGCCTGCCAGACCACATACCGCAGGGTGCTGGTACCAGCTGCGGTCGCTGCTAGCGCTTGCTTGGCCGGAAGACTGTGAGGCCGAGCTGGCACAGCCAGATAGACCTACTACCAGTGCGGAACCGATGAGCAAGCCAGTCGTTGATTTTTTCATGCAAGACTCCTTCTTGATCCAATGCTGAAATGGCCATAAGTGACCAAATCTATCCAATGCTTCTTATTGCGAGAGCATCCATTTTTCGCCTGCTCCATATCGCTGTTGATAGTATCAAGCTCCCAGTACCAATAATCACGTACTAATTACTCAACACCCAGTCGATATAGAGCGATGTGCCTATCATTCACGCTTAAGCGCAGGAAGGCAACAATGCCAAGATATCAACTTCTTGCCAATACCGACATCCTTCAGCATAGCAAAATTGCCGCAATGGGCACTAAAAATTAGCTTGCTATGCTTTTGAGCGGTTTAAACCGCTCAAAACCTGTCATTAATGCAGCGCTTTTCTGCCTTGGGCACGCCATTTCAGCACTGCCCGAGCTGCCTCCAATACGGCATCGCGCATATCATTTTCTACCATCAGCCGCTCTTTGTCTTCCTGCATACGCTCTCGGGGGGACAACTGTTGACGAGCGGTATGGGTATTCAGGTGTTGAGTGCGGCTGTAGTGCTCGGCAAATGCCTTAAATTCAGTTCGTTCCGTTAAACTAGGATCAATGATTTCCAGTAACACCTTGCACCGCCAGGCGCCTTCGGTAATATCGACCTGCTCCTGAACCAGTGCGCTTGCTACATAATCGAGGTTTTCTAAGCTATTTTGTTGGGCGCGAGCGTCTTCATCGCGACGATAAGCTTTTCGACGACTCACCTCTTTGCGTAACGACCATGCGTAGAAACACAACCCTACAATGACTGCAATCGCCACGGCGAGTAATACCAGCGCTACCGTTGAGCTCATGAAACTCCTCATTCAGCGGATAAATTGCTTGACGAAAATTGTACACCCTTATACCACTATTCTGCCAATAGCATCTAGGCTTGCTTCTCTTCTGACTGCATAGCTGTCCAACTCTTGTTTGGATCACCAAGCAAGCGCCGCGGCGTAGTGATCAAGTAATAGCGCCCCAAAAACACCTAATAAATAGCGAATTGAGAACCAGAATGCGCCGATAGGAGCAGCAGGATCCTGACCACGCCACACTCGCCAATTCCACACCATGAAGCGCGCATTCAGGCACAGCACGACCACTAGGTAGAGCGCGCCGCTCATGCCTATCATCACCGGCAGTAAGGTGGCTAACACCGTTAACCACCCATACAGCCAAATTTGCAGCCGCGTAAAAGGAATGCCGTGGGTAACGGGCAACATGGGGATACCAGCCCGGGCATAATCATCGCGCTTGTGAATGGCCAGCGCCCAAAAATGGGGCGGCGTCCAGGCAAAAATAATCAGCATTAAAAGCAAAGGCTCGGGGGTAATTTGCCCAGTAATAGCGACCCACCCCAGCAGTGGCGGCGCAGCGCCAGCAACGCCTCCAATGACGATATTTTGCGGTGTCGCCCGCTTTAAAAAAGCGGTATAAATCAGCGCATAACCAATTAGGGAGGCAAAGGTTAGCGCAGCCGTTAAATGGTTAACCTGCCACACCAATAGCGCAACACCTGCGACTGAAAGCAAGCACGCCCAAGCTAGAGCGATTGCCACGGGTAGACGTTTACTTGCCAAAGGACGACGAGACGTTCGTGTCATTACCGCGTCCAAGTGGCGGTCGATGACATGGTTAAAAGCCGCCGCACCGCAAGAGGCCAAGCCGATACCGGCTAGCCCAAGGACTACGTTCGTCAATGGTGGTAGGCCCGGGGTTGCTAACGCCATTCCTACGGCAGCACACACCAACATAACGGCAACAACTTTCATCTTGCACAGACCAAGGAGCTCTTTCCAGCCCCACACCATAGAAGGCACTGCCGTGGGTAGCGTCATTGTTATATTTCGCATGGCATGCTTCCCTTTTATTGAACGATAACGTTGTTATAAGGTGAATGAGTCGTCGTTGAGTAAACGCCAGCCTCATGATAGCGCCAACGCCACCAGGCCCAAACGAGCCCAACGGCCAACGCAATGGCGCCCGCTGTGTGCAGTAGCGCCAGCCAAAGCGGCAACCAAAGCACCACATTGGCCACCCCCAATGCAGCCTGCAGCACATACAAACCGACGACAATCGCTAGCGGCCTTACCACATTCTGCCACTGTCGATAACGCCACCAGAGCACTATTAGCCCAACACCAAGCAACAATGCCCCCAGGCGATGTACCACTTGAATCGCGGTACGTGCATCGGCATGTAAATGCCCATGTAGGTAATTGGGCCCCACGGTCTGGGTGAGATGAAAGCCCTCGCTAATATCCATCGCGGGCATCCATTGGCCATTGCAAGTGGGAAATCCTTGACAAGCGATACCGGCATAATTGCTGGACACCCAGCCGCCTAGCGCCAATTGCACAACCAGCAAACATGCCGCAATCCCCCACCATGCATTAGCCCGCCGAGGCTCACTTGTTGACTTTGGCGTTGCGGCGACGCGTAAGCGAAGATGCAGCCAAAAAAACAGCAGCAATACGCTCAACCCGCCCATTAGGTGCAGGGTAACAACTTGAGGCCATAACTTGAGCGTAACGGTGAAGGCACCAAAGGCACCCTGGAACAAAATAACCACTAGCAGCAACAGGCTCATTCGCCACGGATAATCGCGACGATGACGCAGCGACCAACCTAAGGCGACGACGCTAAGCACCACCAGCCCCAGCAGAGTCGCGATATAGCGATGAACCATTTCCACCCACGCTTTAAAGGGCTCCAATGGCACATCTGGGTGGCGCAGCGTGGCAAAGTCACCATCAGGAACTAGTAGCTTACCGTAGCAACCTGGCCAGTCAGGGCAGCCCAAACCAGCATCGACTAAACGCGTCCAGGCGCCTACTAACATAACCACTGCGGTAAACAGAGTACCTACCAGCGTTAATCGCACTAACCAACGTAAGCGGCGTTCACATGAATCGTGCATGGCGTTTCCTTAACAACAGGGAGTTAGCCCGTTTTTATTGAGGATTCACTTTAAGTAAATGCTGGATATCGTCGAGCACGTACTTAGTGGCTACATTGGCATCAAATGCCAATGCCGGGCGCCCCATAGGATCAAGCAGCCACACTGAGTTATCTTCGCGCCATGGAGGTAGTTGCTGCCATTCGCTGGTCATCTCTCCCGGAAGCGGTTCGGGATCACCTCCAATTCTAAGGCGGGTTAACCGCGGCGCTTCGCGGCCTAAGGCGCGATGTAAACGCCAAAGCTCATCCTTACGCTGTTCACACTGCTGAGCACAGTCAAAGGCCAGTATCCACGCCTCTGGGTCATTGACAGCGACGGTTGTTAAAGGCCACTCATCAAGAACGGGTAATTCCACATCCACCTTTCCATGGGCTGTATGCTGGTCTGGGATACCAATGCGGAACTCGACCATCCCCCAAGCAGCTACCATGGGCGCCGCAAATATTGCAAAAATAAGGATTAATTTTAGCCGCTGGCGGCGAATGTGCTTGGCATCCTGCATAGGTCTTCACCCCTGTTTATTTTTATTACTTAAACGCTTTGTTGTGCCTTATCACGACGCAATTTCCGGCCGCCAATGAACATGACCATCAAGGCCGCCAGTGCTAACCCCCACCACTGAAAGGCGTAGCCCATATGCCGACTAGGCGGCATTACATTGGCCTCCCACCAAGGAATCAAAACCCCATCACCCTCGCTGGCGTGCAACCAGCCGGAATAGCTAAATGAACCTAATGAAGCGCGCCAGGGGTCATGACTCAGCTGTTGCAGCCTCACACCTTCTCTATTCTCTCCATATAACGGCCCGCCCGCCTGCACCTCTTGCCATTCACCAGTCAACTCAACCACGCCACTGGGTGTGGCTACATGAGGTGCTTCGCGACGCGGCCCGGTGGCTAAAAAACCTCGCTGTACAAGCCAAAGCTGCCCGTGGGTATCACGTAGCGGCGTTAGTACCGCAACGCCCACCTTTCCGTCTACCACACGGTTATCCAAATAGAGCGTTTGCTCGGCTAAATACTGCCCCCGCAACGTCACTTGGGCACCTTGAGCTGGCGACTCGGTGGGTTGTACCAAGGCAGGGGCTGCATCACGCAGAGCGATAGCTAACCGCTTGTCATCTGCCCTCTCCCACTGCCATAGTCCTAGATAGGCGCCTAACGCCACCAGCAAACTCCAGAACAGACACCAACTATAAAAACGCCATTGCCGAGAGGGTTTCATCATGTGGTTACAACTACTCATTGCCGCCGTATTCATTGCGATGGTTATCAGCTTGGCCGTAGGCGCCATTTTCCTGATTAGAGATAACGTCTCTTCCCGCCGCCTACTACTCTCTCTCAAATGGAGAATTGGATTAGCCTGTCTGCTCATGGCCCTCATTATTTTCGGCTATTGGTCGGGCCAGTTAGGCTAATGCGGTTATAAGACGTAGACAAAAATAAACAGCCCAACCCACACCACATCAACAAAGTGCCAGTACCAGCAAGAGGCTTCAAAACCAAAATGGTTTTCGTCGCCAAAGTGGCCCTTGATAATGCGTACCAGCATGGTGGCTAAAATCAGCGTGCCGATAATCACGTGCACACCATGAAAGCCGGTCAAAATAAAGAATGTTGCCCCGAAAATTCCGGCTTCCAAGGTAATGCCATAATGGGCGTAGGCCTCGTAGTATTCGACACCCTGGATCATGATAAAGCAGCAACCCAATAGCACCGTTCCCGTTAGCCAGTTGCGGCAAGTCTTCCGGTCACCCACTTTTAAAGCTTCGTGAGCAACGGTGAGCGTGATGCTGGAAGTTATCAAAATCAGCGTGTTGACGAGAGGCAGTTGCCACGGGCTAAAGACTTGTTCAGGGCCTGCAATGGATGAGTCCGGTGGATTCAACAACGGCCAAGTGGCGACAAAGTCAGGCCATAGTAATGCGGAAACACCTTTTGCCCCCTCTCCCCCTAACCATGGGATAGCAAACATGCGTACGTAAAACAGCGCGCCAAAAAAGGCGGCAAAAAACATTACTTCCGAAAAAATGAACCAGCCCATCCCCCAACGAAATGAGCGATCCATCTGCTCATCATAAAGCCCTCCCCGAGACTCACTAATGACGTCACGGAACCAGAGCCCCATCACCGCAAGAATGCCTACCACACCGATTAACACCAGCGGTAACCCGGTGTCATAAACGAGTTTAATGCCCGTGCCGACCATCATGGCGCCTAGGGCAACCGAGCCGAGAACAGGCCATCGGCTACTCGCCGGAACATAATAGCTACCACTGCTCATATCGCTTCTCCCGCCGCTTTATTGTTTTTAGGCGTGTTACTGAGATTGTTTATAGGGTCGTTTACAAGCTCGTTGTTAGCGCTGCTCTTAAGCGTATTATCCAATGCAGCATTTTGAATCACATGCTCTATCGGGTAGAGGGTATACACCAGTGTAATAGTATTAATATCGTCGGGCAGATCACGCGCTAGCTGGAATACCAGCGGTATGGTTAACCGCTCATTACCCTGCAACTGCTGCTCCTGAAAGCAGAAACAGCTGATTTTACGTAGATGCGTCGTGGCAGTAGAGGGAGACACACTGGGCACTGCTCTCCCCCAGCTTTCGCTACTGCTATTATTGGTGAAGGTAAAATCGACTTCCGCCATTTGCCCGGGGTGCACACTCATCTGGCGCATTTCAACGCTCATTTGCCACGGCAGGCCCGGGCTACCACGCGTGATAAATTGCACATTTATATAGCGCGACTCATCGACTTCTTCGTGCACGACGCTCTTCGCAGTGGCGTCCACCTTGCCGTTAATACCAGTAATGCTACAAAAAACGTCATAAAGCGGCACTAGTGCAAAGGCAAAGCCAAACATGCCTATCAATACGGCGATTGTTCTAATAACCGTGCGGCGCACACCTACCTTTGCCTGCTCTTGGCTATCCATAACACCTCTTAGGCCAGTGACCCATGTGCTTTATGTCATTGCTAGTGGGACGTACGATGAAACACTGGCGGCGTTTCAAACGTATGCAGTGGTGCTGGACTAGGCACCGTCCATTCTAAATCCTCGGCCCCCTCCCAGGCTTTTGCTGGCGCTTTTTTGCCACCGCGCACGCACAGTATGACGCCCAATACAAAGAGCAGTTGAGATGCGCCAAAGAAGAAGGCACCGATGCTTGAGAGTAAATTAAAGTCCGCAAACTGAAGGGCGTAGTCAGGGATCCGCCGCGGCATTCCCGCCAAGCCTGCGAAGTGCATGGGGAAGAAGGTTAGATTGACACCAATAATCGAGAACCAGAAGTGCCACTGGGCCAGCTTCTCATTGGGGTAATGCCCGGTCCATTTAGGCAGCCAGTAATAGACCCCCGCCATAATCGCAAAGATTGCCCCCGGGACTAGCACATAGTGAAAGTGGGCAACGACGAAGTAGGTATCGTGATACTGAAAATCCGCCGGTGCAATCGCCAGCATAAGCCCTGAAAAACCACCAATGGTAAACAGCACCACGAAAGCCAGAGCAAACAGCATCGGCGATTCAAAACTAATCGAGCCGCGAAACAGTGTGGTTACCCAGTTAAATACCTTCACGCCGGTTGGCACGGCGATCAGCATGGTGGAATACATAAAGAACAACTCTGCCACCAAAGGTAGACCCACTATAAACATGTGGTGGGCCCAGACTAAAAATGACAGCAGTGCAATGGCCGCAGTGGCGTACACCATGGAAGCGTAACCAAACAAAGGCTTACGCGCGAAGGTGGGGATAATCGCTGAGACAATACCAAAAGCTGGCAGAATCATAATGTATACTTCGGGATGCCCAAAGAACCAGAATAGATGCTGGAACAACACCGGATCCCCACCACCTGCCGCATCAAAGAAGCTGGTGCCAAAGTTGATATCCATCAACATCATCGTGATGACACCCGCTAGCACCGGCATTACCGCAATTAATAGGAAAGCGGTAATCAGCCATGTCCATACGAATAGCGGCATATCCATTAAACGCATACCCGGCGCACGCATATTCAAAATGGTCGCGATGATGTTGATGGCACCGAGAATAGAACTAATACCGGCAATATGTAGCGCAAGAATAAAGAAAGTTGTCGAAGGTGGAGCAAAATTCGTCGACAGCGGTGCATAAAACGTCCAACCAAAATTAGGGCCGCCGCCGGGCATTAGTAGCGTTGAAAGTAGCAGTGTGAATGAAACAGGAAGAAGCCAAAAACTGAAGTTATTCAACCGAGGTAACGCCATATCTGGCGCGCCAATCTGTAGCGGTATCATCCAGTTGGCTAAACCGGTAAAAGCAGGCATTACCGCACCAAACACCATGATCAAGCCATGCATGGTGGTCATCTGGTTGAAAAATTCAGGCTCGACCAGCTGCAGGCCGGGCTGGAAAAGTTCCGCCCTAACCACGAGGGCGAATATCCCCCCGATGAAAAACATCGTCAGCGAAAAAATCAAATAAAGGGAGCCAATCTCTTTATGATTGGTGGTCAGTAGCCAGCGAAAAATGCCTTTCGGCGGCGCAGCATGACCATGGGACTGCCCATCGGCGACGGCCGTGGTGCTATGTTGCAGCGGTGGCTGAGGAGGTAGTTTGGGCGCCATGTGTCTCTCCGAAATATTGTTGTCTAATTGAGTGGCAAACCAACATCACTGGGCAATTAACTCAGCTACTGCAGAGGGCTGCACGACATCACCCGTATCATTACCCCAGGCGTTACGCGTATAGGTGACCACAGCCGCTATCTCAACAGGGTTCAAGGTGCTACGGAAAGCAGGCATAGCAGCACCCGATACACCGTTGACGACCCTATCTAGATGCCAATCCACATCATTGATGAGCTGTTCGTTATTTGCCAACGCGGGAAAGGCGGGTGGAGAACCTTGGCCTTCGGCCTGATGACAAGAGGAGCAGATCGATTGATACACTGATTCGCCGCGCTCAACTAGCTCATCCATTGCCCATTCACGGTCAACCCCCATGGCTTCCTGCTCAGCAGCCTCTTTGCGCTCAGCTAGCCAGCCATCAAACTCCTCCTCCTCCACAGCGTGCACCACCACAGGCATAAAGCCGTGGTCGATACCGCACAGCTCAGCGCACTGCCCGCGGTAAATACCCGGCTCGTTGATCTTCACCCAATTCTCATTGATAAAGCCGGGAATCGTATCCTGCTTAACCGCTAAATCCGGCACCCACCAAGAGTGAATAACGTCATCTGAGGTCATTAGAAAGCGCACTTTACGATTTATCGGCAGCACCAGCGGCTCATCAACCTCTAATAGGTAGTGCTCTCCGCGAGTTTCTTCTCCGCTGATTTGCGTTCTCGGCGTACTCATATTGGAGGTGAATGCCACATCTTCCCCCAGGTATTCATAGCGCCAACGCCACTGCTGGCCGGTAATCATTACATCCAACTCGGCGTCTGATGAGTCATACATGTTTTTTAAAGTTGCGGTGGCGGGCACCGCCATACCTACCAGGATCAAGATAGGGATAGCTGTCCATAACACTTCCACACTAGTGTGCTCATGAAAGTGGGCGGCCTTTGCACCTTTGGAATGGCGATAGCGAAACAGGGAGTAGAACATTGCCCCAAATACCACCAATCCAATCACGACACATATCCAGAATATAGTCATGTGCAGGCCGTAAATATCGCTACTCACATCGGTAACGCCGACAGGCATGTTCCAACCGTTCGTTTGAGCCTGCGATCCACTTGCAGCAAGGGATACGGCCATTAGCCACCACCGTGAACGCATAGAGACCTCCAGTTTTATTGTTGTTATTTCTTATCGTTAGATTAGGGTAGGATGAAATTAGATATTAGCAGTATAGAAAATATGTGCGATTCGTCACGCTTTGCTTATTTAACGCTATCAACGCTTTTCAGCGGGCCGCAAACATGGCCAAAAAAACAAGCATCAAAACGAACAGTAGCGTGATCACCACCCCCGTAACGAGGTAGGCTGCGGGCCTGCCACTGCTAAAGTCCTCTTCCCGCTTTTGATTACTTTGAACGCCTAGTAGGGCTGCTAACACTGACTTGACTACAGACCACATACCACCTCCGGTTTTCTTTGGCTCTCGTATCAGTCTAAGGCTGAAGGGTTAGCCACTATTATCATAGACCTACATAAGCATTTACAGCCACGTAAATGACCACCTATAGTTTCTCAATGTGAGATACTCAGCCAATTCTCAGGATCAGCGCCACCCAATGGAGTGCCTTATGCTCAAGCGCCACCTCGCCTTACCCATCACACTGTTTTTGATCATTCCCCTGCTGCTGGCAGGCTGCACGACTTACACTTGGCCGGATGGGTCTAAGGAAACCGTCATCGGCGTAGTGCCTGAAGAAGAGAATCAACGCTATGAGGAAGAACGCGTAGATGGGGTGCGCTATCGCATTCCCGATGAAATCCCGGAAAAGCGCAGCGAGTAATTATCGGAGTCGAAGCAGCGAAACTGGTCACGCCTTTCGCTTGGTATGCGCAGTGGCGGGGGCTGTCAGTGGGTCTTCAGGCCAGGGATGCTTTGGATAGCGACCGCGCATCTCTTTGCGTACTTCAGGATAACCCTTCTGCCAAAAGCTAACCAAGTCCTGGGTGACTTGCAACGGCCGACGCGCGGGAGAAAGCAGATGAATCATTACGGCAACGGCACCATCGACAACGGTGGGCGTTACCCGCCAGCCAAAGGCCTCTTGCAGTTTCAACGCTAACACAGGTGGCCGCTGGGAAAGGCACGGCAGGTAGTCTAAGCCAACCTGTTTGCCGCTAGGAACCTCAAGCGCTAATGGGGTTAACTGCTCGAATTCACGTTGTGCTTCCCAGCTCAGTGAATTGAGCAAATAGCGCTCTAGCGGCAATTTCTCAATTTGACTCAATCGTTTAATACCTATTAGGTAAGGGGCTAGCCAGCTCTCTAATGAGGCTAATAGCGCTGGCTCGGACCAGTCGGGCCACTCGTCCCCCTGGTACTCGCGAAGTAGCGCCATTCGCCCGCGCAACTGCTGTAAATTATCGCCAAATAACTGCTCGGGCCTCTGGCGTAGTGCATTCAATAGCGCCTCTTTCACCGCCTCCTCGGGTAAGTGTGCTAGAGGTCGTTTGGCAATGACGAGGCTGCCGTGAGCTTGCACCTCTTCACCAATTAAACGGCCCTGTTCTTGCGACCACGCCACTCGTGGCTGCCATTGGCGAATACCAGGATATAGCGAAAGCAGCGACTCAAGTGATAACGGTTCACCTGAGATGATCCGCGCCTGGTCGCCAGCCGCACTATTTAATGCGACAGCGACAACGTAGTCTTGATGCGCCAACGTATCGTTTAACGGCAGCGTAGCGGTTTTGCCATTGGCAAGCCGAAACTTACCCGGCTCAATTGACTGGCCAAGGCGCTCAGGGTACGCCAGCGCTAAGAGTGGCCCAAGCGGTACTAGCACGGCGTCATTAAGTGCCACTCCTGCTCGCTTAGCCAGCCTAAGCGCTTCACGCTGCCAACTGGGGAAGCGTTTAGGCTGACGAAGACGCAGTGCTAACGCATCATGCAGGGATCGCTCGTTGCTGTCGCGCTCTTCAAGGAGTGCCGCTATTCCACAGGCTAGTGGTACAGTATTAAACTCTGAAGCCCGCTCCAGCATCACGGCAACTCTCGGTTCAACTGGCCATTTGGCACAGCGGCTACCTAGAGGAGTAAGCTTATGCTCATGATCTAACACGCCTAGTTGCTGGAGCAGCGATTGGCCACTGCGCCAGGCTCCCTCCGGTGGCGGCGTTACCCAGCTTAGCGATTGGGGTGATGCGATGCCCCAGCACGCCAGTTCGAGCACTAGCGATGAGAGATCCGCTTGCTGAATTTCAGGCTCACCATAAGGCGCCAACGGCTGCTCCTGGGCCCAGAGCCGAAAACAACTGCCTTCCCGCTGACGCCCTGCACGCCCCCGACGCTGATCGGCACTGGCGCGATTGATCCGCCGGGTCGTTAAACGGGTTAGCCCGGTACGCGGCTGAAAAAGTGGCACCCGCTCCAGGCCACCGTCAATCACCACATTCACACCATCCACGGTAATGCTCGATTCGGTGATGGCGGTGGAGACGATAATGCGCTGTTTCGATGTATTCGCCGCCAAGGCTGCCTGCTGTTCAGCAATACTCATTCTGCCGTGCAGCGGCCGAATCGCCAGATGGGGCAGCTTTTTTTCCAGCGCCTGAACCAAGCGATTAATTTCGGCGACACCGGGCAAGATTACCAGTATGCCTTGAGTACCAGGCAGTGATAGCGCTTCCTCAACCACCCGAAGTGCGTGGCTAATGCTCTCCTCACCACTCAGGGAAGGACGATAAGCCGTCGCCACAGGATACTGACGCCCATGGCACTCAATAACAGGTACTTGCTCGCCCAACACCCGCTTGAGCGCTTCGACATCCAAGGTTGCCGACATCACCAGTAGGCGCAAATCATCGCGAATACTGGTCTGCACATCCAGCGTTAGCGCCAATCCCACATCAGCTTCTAAACTGCGTTCATGGAACTCATCAAAAATGATCCCGGCAACGCCTTCTAACAGCGGGTCATCTTGCAGCATGCGAGTGAGTACGCCCTGGGTCACTACTTCCAAGCGGGTTTGCGCGCTCACACAGCTATCACCGCGCATGCGATACCCCACCGTTTGGCCAACGTCTTCACCCAATTGCCGGGCCATAAAGCTGGCTGCCAAACGCGCAGCTACACGACGAGGCTCAAGTAACAGTAGTTTTTGCCCTTTGACCCACTCTTCTTCAAGTAAACAGAGCGGCACGCGGGTGGTTTTACCCGCACCCGGCTGGGCAATCAGCATCAGCCGATTATGGGTAGTCAAGATGGTTTTAAGCGGATCAAGATACTGATCAATAGGCAAAGCGCTCATGTGAAGGTCACTTTTCCACACTGTGAGCGTCTGCACTGCTTTTAGGTGCAGAATTATTGGGCGCGGGTGAAGTAACGCCGCAGCCTTTTAGAATAACGTGCTCAAGAAAGCTGGAGATGGATTCAAGGTCATCCTCGGTTAACGCATCGCGGCCTAGAATACCGCTGACCTGGGCACTATATTCAGTGTAGTGCTGGGTGGCAGACCAAATCAGGAAAATAAGCCAGCGCGGATCGACAGCATCCATTTTTCCCTGGACTGACCACTGGCGAATGATCGCGGCACGAGAGGAGACCCAATCGCGTAACTCGCCGCCCAGATAATCACTTAAGAAGGGAGCACCGGCTAAAATTTCCGCCGCAAAAAGTTTTGAGCCTTCGGGATAGCGCTGCCCCAGCACCATTTTAGTGCGAATAAAGTCACTGAGTACCGTCGCGGGATCACTATCAGGAGTAATGTCTTCAAGCACTTCGTTCCAGCGGCGCATCATGCGGTTAAGCAGTCGCACATAAAGCGCTTGCTTACTGCCCATGTAGTACAAAATATTGGCTTTGGGGAGACCGACTCGATCAGCGATCATTTGCAAGCTCGCCCCGCGGTAGCCGTGCTGAGAGAACACCTCCTCAGCGGCCACCAGAATACTTGTTTCTATTCTTTCCCGGCTAGGGCTTTCATGAGTGGCAGAGACGGCGGTCATTAACAGTATTCCCCTATAGCGTGAGTGATTGTTAGCTTGAATGTTTAATTACACATGAATGCTTAGCTGGGTGAGAAGATAGACTGGACTGCCCCAAAAGTTAGCATTTCACACCAGCTTGCCCCACTCCTGTGCAGTGAGCAAATACTTGCAAGGTAGGGCGTTTTGTCCCAAGCTCAACCTATACTGACCGATCGGTCAAAAAAATTCCGGTCTATACAATAACAGTGGAGTTCGGCATGGCAACGATGACGTTCCTGCTCAATGGTACCCCTCAGCGGTGTAACGTTTCACCCGACACCAGTATTTTAACGCTACTGCGCGAGCATTTGGCCCTAACGGGCACCAAAGAGGGCTGCGCTTCCGGTGACTGTGGCGCCTGCACCGTGGCGATTGGCGAGTCAACGGCTGGTAGCCAAAAGTTTACCAGCGCTAACGCCTGTATTACGCCTGCTCATCAGCTACAGGGCAGGCACTTGGTCACCGTTGAAGGATTGTCGGAAAAAGGTCGCCTGCACCCAGCTCAGGAAGCGATGATCGAATGCCATGGCAGTCAGTGTGGTTTTTGTACGCCAGGTATCGTTATGTCGCTTTTCACCTTGCATAGCGATCTTACTCAACGCCCTACTCCGCTGTTACAAGAACTATCACCTGAACGCCTAGAAGCCGCTCTGGGCGGTAATTTGTGCCGCTGCACCGGCTATCGCCCTATTCGAGATGCGGCGCTGCGTATGAATGATACGCCCTATGAGCGCCCTCAGTGGTTCGACGCGACGTTGCCAGCGCCAGAAAGCGACACTCAGACCGCCGATTCGGCAGGAACTGCGCCATTTTTTGCTCAGCCAGCGTCTTTGGAAGAGCTAACGCAATTGCGTCGCGCAACTCCCCAGGCGCGCTTGGTGGCAGGCGGTACTGATCTTTGGTTGGAGATCACTCAGCGCTTGGCGCCGCTTGATCAGTTGATTGACGTTTCCCGGGTTGCCGAGCTATTGACGGTTGAAGAGGCCACCCATGGACATCAAACCGGCTGGTGGATAGGCGCCGGGGTTACCTATACCCAGCTCGAACCGCTATTTGAAAAGCACTTTCCTGCGTTTGCTCACCTGCTGCACCGGCTTGGCTCCCAGCAAATTCGTAATCGGGGAACGCTGGGTGGCAATATCGCCAATGCCTCACCTATTGGTGATACGCCACCCGTGCTACTTGCCTTGGGAGCTCAGGTGGAACTTGCCAGCACAAACGGCAAGCGTTGCTTAGCGCTGGAGGATTTCTTCCTCGATTACAAAAAGACCGCTTTGGCGGCTGATGAAGTCGTTTCGCGGATTTTCATTCCGCAGCCGGTTGAGGACAGTCAATTACGCGTTTGGAAGTTATCCAAGCGTCGCGAAGATGATATCTCTGCGCTACTCAGTGCCTTTAGCTACCGCATTGAACAAGGCACCTTGCACGATGTACGCATCGCTTTTGGGGGAATGGCCGCTACTCCCAAACGCGCGAAAGCTGCTGAAGCAGCGCTCGAAGGTTGCACCATAGCTGCGGAAGCTTTTCGCGCTGCTCAGCAGGCACTTGATGACGACTTCCAGCCCATGAGTGATGTGCGGGGCAGTCAGCATTATCGCCGGCAAGCTGCCAAGAACCTGCTTGAACGTCTCTATCTTTCTCTCTTAGCGCCCGACCACGAGGTGATGCTCCATGCGTACGCTCACTAAACTGGACGGCGATAGCAGCCGTGCTCGCCGTGAACTACACGACCACATCCAAAGCTCAGGGCCCTTGGCGCGCCATACGGTGGACAGTAATGGCCAGCGACAGGCGGGAAGCGCAAGTTTTCACGAAAGTGCTGAAAAGCACGTCACCGGCAAGGCCGCTTATATTGACGACTTGGTACTCCCCGCAGATGCCCTGCATGTGGCGCTTGGCCTATCGCCCGTCGCCCACGGCACCTTAACGCAGCTTGATCTCAGCAAGGTGAAAGAGGCACCAGGGGTAGTCGATGTGATTACCTTTCATGAAGTGCCAGGGCATACCGATATCGGGCCGGTCTTTCCGGGCGATCCCATTTTTGTCGATCAAGCGATCAGCTACGCAGGCCAATGCCTCTTCGCCGTTGCCGCAACGTCGCTGCAGGCCGCACGTCGTGCCGTCAAGCTAGCCGCCATTAGCATAGACGAGCAACCTGCCAGTTTAGATCCGGTGGCCGCAACGGAGCGTGAGGAGTTTGTACGCCCGACTCATGTGCAGACCCGTGGTGATTGGCAGCAGGCGCTTGATCAAGCGGAACAGCTGATTGAGGGTGAGCTATTCGTCGGTGGCCAAGAGCACTTCTATCTGGAAGGCCAGGCCTGCGTGGTTCACCCCACCGAGGATGAGGGCGTTGTCGTCCATACCTCCAACCAGCACCCCAGCGAAACCCAGAAGCTGGTGGCGGAGGTGCTCGATATTCCTTTTCATGCCGTGACCGTAGAAGTGCGCCGTATGGGTGGTGGCTTTGGTGGCAAAGAGACTCAGGCCTCCCCCTGGGCGTGTATCGCCGCGATTATTGCCCGCCGCACAGGCAAGACGGTGCGACTCCGCTTACCGCGCAGTGAAGATATGCGCGCCACGGGTAAACGCCATCCCTTCCATAACCGCTACCGGCTAGCTATTGATGCAGAGGGCGTTATTCAGGGTGGTGAGATTACGGTGATCGGTGACTGCGGCTACTCGCCGGATCTTTCCGACGCTATCGTTGATCGCGCTATGTTCCACGCTGACAACGCCTACTCGCTGGGGGACGCCCAGGTAGTCGGTCATCGAGCAAAAACCCATACCGCCTCTAATACCGCATTTCGGGGCTTCGGTGGCCCCCAAGGAATGATGATTATCGAAGCGGCCATGGATGATATTGCCCGTCAGATTGGCGAAGACCCACTGACTGTACGTAAGCGCAACTTCTACCGCGATGGCCGCGAGGTGACTCACTACGGCCAGCAGGTCGACCAGCGGCAACTCCTGCATACGCTCGTTGAAACCCTAGAAATAGACAGCGATTACTGGACACGGCGCAAAGCGGTCAGTGACTTCAACGCCACCAGCCCTATCATTAAAAAAGGACTGGCACTTACCCCGGTTAAATTTGGCATTTCGTTTACCGCCCAGCACCTTAATCAGGCGGGTGCTCTTCTGCATGTTTACACTGACGGCAGCGTGATGATCAATCACGGCGGTACCGAGATGGGCCAAGGGCTACATACTAAAATTTGTCAGGTAGTGGCTCGGGAGCTGGGCCTGGATCTGGAGAAGGTACGCATTACCGCTACGCGAACCGATAAAGTCCCCAATACCTCCCCTACCGCTGCCTCTAGCGGTGCTGACTTAAACGGTATGGCCGCGCGGGATGCCGCCAGTAAACTGCGAGAACGCCTGTTTAATTTTGCCGCCGAGCACTATTCAGAGGGCTTGGATCGCGAAGGGATGCGCCTGGAAGATGGCATGCTAGTGGCCGGGTTCGGCGAAAGCGAGCGCCGCATATCTTGGGGTGAGTTGGTGCAAACAGCTTACCTCAATCGCATATCGCTATCTGAAAAAGGCTTCTACGCCACACCGCTTATTCACTACGATCGTTCAGTTGGTCAAGGCCGGCCCTTCTACTACTACGCGTTTGGCGCGGCAGTGGCAGAAGTAAGCGTGGATACCTTGAGCGGGGAGTATCAGGTCGATCGTATCGATATCTTGCACGACGTGGGAGACTCACTAAACCCAGCCATTGATATTGGTCAGGTGGAGGGAGGTTTTATTCAAGGAATGGGCTGGTTGACCAGTGAAGAGCTTAAGTGGAACGACAAAGGCGTGCTTGTCAGCGATGGCCCGGCGACCTATAAAATCCCTACCTTTGGCGACCTACCGCCCGTCTTCAATGTCGCGCTAATGGAAGGCCATCCCAACTCCATGGCCAGTCTCTACCGTTCAAAAGCAGTCGGTGAGCCCCCTTTAATGCTCGGTATCAGTGTGTGGTCAGCGCTGCGCGATGCGCTATCGAGCCTTACTGGTTACGCCATCTCTCCTCACTTAGATACACCGGCCACACCAGAGCGGGTCATGCTGGCAGCCAACGCTATCAGGAAGAAAGTGCTGTGAGTTCTAGTCAAAACCCAGAAAGCTGGCATGCGGCGCTACACCGCTTACAGCGCGACGGCATACCGCATGTATTAGCCACTCAGGTAACCAGCGCAGGCTCCACTCCCCGGGAGCCTGGCGCACGCATGGTGATCACCGACGATGCGATCTTCGATACGCTAGGCGGGGGTACCTTTGAGTGGCAAACCATTACCGCTGCACGTGCCTGTTTGACAGAAAAACGCTATGGCCTCAGTTTGGAAGCCTTCTCTTTGGGCGGACGAAGCGGCCAGTGCTGTGGTGGGTTCGTTAATATCCTCTTGGAAGCCTTTCCAGGCACTACAACGCACATCGCGATCTTTGGTGCAGGACACGTAGGGCAGCAACTTATAAGGCTAAGTGCGCCGCTTCCCTGGCAATTACACTGGTACGATAGCCGAAGCGATGCGTTTGCCGAGCAGCACCATCAGCATCAGCCGCGACTTAGCTGTTATTCACTCCAAGATGCACAGCAAAGTGTTGCCGCCTTACCTGCTGATAGCCACGCACTGGTATTGACGCACAACCATGACGAAGACTATGCGCTGATCAAAGCGCTGATCGCGCGCGATGACATCGCCTCGATTGGGCTGATTGGTTCTGACAGTAAATGGGCAAGCTTTGAAGGACGCCTTAAGCGCGATGGTTACTCCGCCGATCAAATTGCGCAGGTGCGATGCCCCATCGGCCACATTCACGCCACTAAGCTGAGTAATAAAACGCCCTATGCGATTGCTTTAACGGTGGTGGCTGAACTGCTTTGGCTAACGGACACGCCCTCTTCGCAAGAAAACCGTGGCCTTGCCCCCCAGGCAGTGCGAACGCTAATGACCGATTCTCCGACGACCCCGAGTTGATATGACTTCTTCTACCGATACGTTCATTCGTGCCGAATTGATTAGTTTTGCCCGTGACCCTGGCGATGGCAATACACCTGAACCGGGCAGCTTAGAGCATTACGGCGACGGACTGCTCTGGTTGAAAGGCCAGCATATTCATGCCGTCGGCCATTTCGCCGAACTCTCACCTTTGCTACCCAAAGGGGCTGACGTTCTTGATTATCGTGACAAGCTGATTATGCCGGGGTTTATCGATACCCATGTGCACTATGTGCAGCTGGATATCATGGCTTCTTATGGCCGCCAACTGCTTGACTGGCTAAACGACTACACCTTTCCTGAAGAGTGTCGCTTTGCTAATCATGCCCACGCTGAAGCGCTGTCTAATGCTTTTTTGGATGAGATGCTACGCGCGGGCACTACCACTGCCCAGGTATTCGGTTCTAGCCACCCCGGCTCCGTAGATGCATTTTTCACCGCCTGCCAAAAACGTCAGCTGCGCATGCTGGTGGGCAAGGTATTGATGGATCGTAATGCGCCAGAGGCGCTGATGGACGGTGCATCTGGCATTGCTGACAGCGAGCGACTTATTGAGGATTGGCACGGCAACGGCCGACTGGGCTATAGCGTCACACCGCGTTTTGCGCCGACTTCAACTAAGACGCAAATGGACGCTGCCGGCGCTCTCTTACGTAATGATCCTAGCCTTTGGTTACAGACCCACTTGGCTGAAAACAGTGGCGAGTTAGACTGGGTAGCCGAACTTTTTCCTGGTAGCCGCGACTACTTGGCTGTGTATGAGGAGGCAGGCTTAGTCGGGCCCCGTAGCACCTTCGCTCATGGAATTCATCTCGATAACGGCATGCGCAAACGCTTGGCGGATCGAGGCGCCAATATTGCCTTTTGCCCCAGCTCCAATCTTTTTCTGGGTAGCGGGTTATTCGACCGGGAAGCAGCCAAACAGACGGGCATGGCATATACGTTTGCCAGCGATATCGGCGCAGGCACTGATTTATCGGGATTTGGAACGCTTAAAGCGGCCTATCAAGTGGGTCAACTAGGCGGACAGCCCCTTACCGCATGGCAGGGCTTTTATGGCTTAACCATGGGTAATGCAAAAGCTCTCTCGCTGGATAGCCACATCGGTCAGTTGGCGCCTACCCTTGAGGCTGACTTTGTGGTGATTGACACCCAGGCAACATCGCTACTCTCTCGACGAATCAATCATTGCACCACGCTTGGTGAGCGGCTGTTTGCACTCATGATGCTGGCGGACGACCGCGCTATTTATGAAACCTGGGCAGGCGGGCAGTGCCAGCATCGAAGGGATGTATAAAAGTGAGGCGTGAGGCGTGAGGCGTGAGGCGTGAGGCGTGAGGCGTGAGGCGTGAGGCGTGAGGCGTGAGGCGTGAGGCGTGAGGCGTGAGGCGTGAGGCGTGAGGCGTGAGGCGTGAGGCGTGAGGCGTGAGGTGGAACAGGATATTCGTTAGATACCCCTACACCAACGTTTTCTACTCACTATTCCCCTCACTCCTCACTATTTACCCCTCACGACCATGCAAAAAAAATCCCCCAAGGCATCAGCCCTGGGGGATTTTTCATAATAAGTGCCTGACGATGACCTACTCTCGCATGGGGAGACCCCACACTACCATCGGCGCTAAGCGGTTTCACTTCTGAGTTCGGCAAGGGATCAGGTGGTTCACGCGTGCTATGGTCGTCAGGCGTA
>NZ_VCQL01000026.1:0-63579 GCF_005937175.1 Halomonas sp. ATBC28
CAGCACGTCTTTGAGACGCTACCCTCTCTCAACGACGATGACCTCAACACGCTACTGCCCTGGCAGTGGAAAGAGACCTTACCGGTCTAGGCAATGACTGCCTAGATGGGGTTATTGGAGCGCTTACCCGTATAGCTTACGGATCTGGTTCAGCGCCCAGTCCGCTTTGCCGGTCTTGCCCTTGGGCTGCACCTTCTGGGCCTCGACGAACTTACGCCGGGCATGCGCCCAGCAGCCCGCATGGGTGATCCCATTACGGCGCACGACCTCGGCGTAGCCTTCATAGCCATCGGTGATTAAGCGCCCCGCATAGTCGCCTAGCAGATCAACGGGCACCCGTCCGGCGCGGCTGGCCGCGTAGTCAAACAAGACCACCTGCTGGCCCGGCGGGCCACCGCGCTGCACCCACATATACGAGGTGGCACTGGCGGCACGATCCGCTTCTTGATTAACCTGGAGCGTCGTCTCATCCATGTGGATCAGCGGGGCGTTTAAGAGGTGTTGGCGCAACGTGTCGATCAGCGGGATGATCCGTTCTCCCACCTGCACCATCCAGCGTGCCAGGGTATTGCGGGGGATCTCGGCGCCATGGCGGGCAAAGATCTGGCTTTGCCGATACAGCGGTAGTGCGTCCTGGTATTTAGCCGTCGCGATATAGGCGAGCAGCGTGGCGCTGGCATTGCTCTTGGGCAACAGCTTGGCCGGCGCTGGGGCGGTGTTAACGCCCTCTTCGCACGTCGGGCAGGCATATTTGCGTCGCACATGACGGATCACCTCGATCCGGGCGGGCACCACATGCAGTTCCTCACTGACCTCTTCACCGATCACCTTTTGCGCGGTGCCGTCATCGTGGCAGTGGCGAGCATGATCGGGCAGTTCATGGACGACCTCGACACGCGGGAGTTCTGGCGGTAGCGCAACACGCCCGCCGCGCGTACGACGCTTAGCGGGCGTGGCGGTGTCGATAACCACGTTATCAACGGCGGCGCCGTTCTCCGATGCATCGTCCCCTTCCTCGTCAACCGCCACTTCCGCCTCATTGATCAGAAGATCCCGCTGGTCGACACGGTACTTTTCAGTGGAGGGGCCGAACTGACGCTCCAGGGCAAGCCGGAACTGTTCAAACAGCGACTGTTTGGTGGCTTCCCACTGCGCTTCCTTTTTCTCCATCAACGCCAACAGCCGCGCATTTTCAGCGTCAGCAGCGGCCAGCTTGCGCTCAAGCTGGGTAACCGTAGATGAGGAGGAAGCGGCGTTTTTCATACCGTTTAGTGTACCAAAAACGTCTCTAAAATAGGAGAGCTTACGGCTAGCCAACCCGCTGAAAATCCAGCGCTTTGTGAGGCTTCATGGCCTTCAAATCGTAGCCATCCAGCAGCCAGTTAAGCTCTTGACCGGTTAACGTCACGGTCTCACCATTAAGGTGCGTTGGCCATTTAAACCGCTCACGTTCTAAGCGCTTGTACCACACCACAAAGCCGTTACGTTCCCAGAACAGCAGTTTCACTTTATCGCGCTGACGATTACCGAACACGAACAGCGCTTGATCAAACGGGTTCAAGGCCATGGCTTCCTGTACCAACAGCGCCAAGCCATCAATTTGCTTGCGCATATCGACGGGTTCTCGGCACAGGTACACCTGCAGATCAGTGCCGGGTCGAATCATGCGACCACCTCCACCGCGACAAACCGAGCGGGACGACAACGCGGTGGCACGGGAAACCCCTGCACGATTAACCGATTTTCCCACGCCATCAGGTCGGCTAAGGTCACGGCTTGCGCTTCAGCATACGCGCTTAACGGCATCTGCAACGCGGCGGCATAAGACAGGTGCCCTAACCAAAATGCTTGAGTGGAATTGAGGTCGCGACTCATGATGATCTCCAAAGCAAAAGAGACCATCAGTGTGATCAGCCTACGTTAATGTGGGTAGATGGGTTTTATGGCGCGCTTACGCATCGACGAATCGCCGGACGCGTGGGCCTAGCGGTACATGCGACATGACCAGTAGCCCCAGCACTCTGGAGCCATAAGCAATTACCACCATTAGCATGATGGCTATCAACGACTGCCACACGGGTGAAGAGCTCATGAGGCGCTTTCCCTTAACCAGTGCCCGGGTAACAATACGGCCACTACGCCACCGGTAATGGCACCCACCATCACATGTAGGTAAGGCGGCAACCACCAGTACGCCATTAATGCACTTGCCGCTGCGGCTAACCAGGGTAGGGCCATTGCTGCTCGTGGGTTTCCACCGACAACGATCATCAACAAAAAGCACAGCATGATCACATCAAGGCCGAAGCGTTCAGGCTCGGTAATGCCCCCACCAAAGGCTAGCCCTATCGCAGTACCTCCGACCCAGGCGCCCCACAGCGCGATACCGCCACCTAGAAGAATGCCCAGGTTTCGCTCGCCGCGCTGATACTCTCCCAGCGCCATTGCCCAGTTGGAGTCGGTTAGCAGAATCACCATCGCGAATTGCTGGCGTTGAGGTAACGCCTTGAGCCAGGGGTAGAGCGCCGCACTCATCAGCGTATGCCGGGTATGAATCGCGAGTGTGACCGCTACCAGAGCAAGCAGTGGCAGAGGCGAATGCCACATCTCTAGGGCAGCAAATTGCGATGGAGCCGCGAAGACAAACAGGCTCATTAGCATCGCTTCCCAGCCGGCCAACCCTTGGTGCACGGCGGCTACGCCAAACGCCAATCCAAACGCGATCGTAAAAACCGCCAAAGGTAGCATCATACGAATCCCTCGCCAGGTACCCGCAATATCCAGCCGAGTAGGATTTTCTTTTATTTTCATTGCTTAACCTTTCTATGCGAAGCAGGCCGTATCAAAAACAAACAGACCTGCTTGTTTTTTTATTATTTGAAGTCTAGATTGAATTATGTGCACGCGCCACAGCTGGTGACGTGTCAACAAGATGAAACAATACAACAGAAAAAAACAGCCGATTAAATCGGCCCAGGAAACTATATGAACTTCACTCGTAATACGCTGACACTCGCCGTTGGAGCGCTGGTCTTGCCTGTTGTTGCTTCTTCGGCCCATGCCGCAACTTCCTTTATTGCCAATTCGTTCTACGACCAACAACATCCCCACTCCCGTTACGGTTACATCGAGTGGGCAGAAATGGTCAAGGAACTCTCGAACGGCGAACTGCAACCCGAGGTTTATACCGGCACCGTACTGCTGGCACCACGGGCTAACCTGCAGGGTATCCAGGATAACGTGGTTCAGGTTGCTCACCATGCGGCTATCTACACGCCTTCTGAAATGCCGGTCGCGAATGCCGTGCAGGAGTTGGGGTTTAACTATGATGACCCGCTGATTGGCATACTGGCGGTGACAGACTTCAGCCTTAATAATCCCACTCAGCTAGCCGAGTGGGAGGAGCTGGATATTGTCTACCTGGGCGCCTATAACACGCCTTCCTATGTGCTGTTCTGCCGCGAGCCAGTCCGAAACCTGGAAGAGCTACGCGGTAAACGTATTCGTACGGCTGGCTCGACTGTTTCCGCCTGGGTCGAGCAAGCCGGGGGAACGCCCGTCAATGTGCCTTCCAGTGAGATGTATAGCGGCCTCGATCGTGGCTCGTTGGACTGTGCCTCTAATGCGGCTAACGACTTGATTGACCGGTCATTGTGGGAGGTTGCCGAGCACACCACGCTGCTGCCTACCGGCATGTATTGGTCTGGCCCTCAGTGGGGCTTCAATTCGGGCTTCTGGGCTAGCCTCAACGATGAGGAACGCGATGTCTTCAAAGAAGCGACGGCCAAAGCAATGACCCGCATGATTGTCCAGTACCTCGGCGCTTCTGAAGCCGCACTGGAAGAAGCCGCCTCCCACGGCAACAACATCTACGAGCCCGAAGAGGATCTGATGGCTTCCGTGGAGGCTTTCCGCGATGAGGCCTTGGCCAATGTCTACGATAAGGCCCGCGATGAGTATGGCGTTGAAGACCCGGAAGCGCTGATTGATGATTTTATCGCGACCTACGAAAAGTGGGATGCCTTAGTCAGCGAGGTTGATCGCGAAGACGAAGAGGCACTGGCCGA
The DNA here is from genome assembly GCF_005937175.1 of Halomonas sp. ATBC28. Lineage (NCBI taxonomy): Bacteria > Pseudomonadati > Pseudomonadota > Gammaproteobacteria > Oceanospirillales > Halomonadaceae > Halomonas > Halomonas sp. ATBC28. The sequence goes on from NZ_VCQL01000026.1 coordinate 4,068, forward strand.
ACTGGCCATGCAAGAAATCTACAATAAGCTTCCCGCAGACTACGGAATCTATTAACGCTGGAACACTTAGGCCGCCGCATTGAGGCGGCCTAGGCCAAATAAGGGTTCGCTATGACGAAGCGACAGAATCAAGAAGAACGCTCACGCCAAACCCAGGCTCGGGTGACGCAAGCGACTATCGAGTGCATTCTCGAGAAGGGCATTCGTGCCACTTCAACCGTGGATGTCGCACGTCTGGCGGGCGTTTCCCGTGGCGCTTTAGTTCACCACTATCCTTCTAAGACATTATTGATGCAGGCGGCGCTTGAGGACTTGCTGAGTCGCGAAGTCGAAAGCGTAAGAGAGATGGCCGTGAAGGTTAAAGCGGGTGAGCTTAACTTTGACAGCCTGCTTAAAGCGCTGCATGAGCACTTCAAGGGTGACCTTTATATGGTGACTCTCGAATACCTCACTAATGCGCGAACCGACCCCGATATCATGAAAGTGCTGATACCGCTGGCAGCAAAGTTCAATGACTCTTTGGAGCAGATTTGGGAGCAGTTAGTCGCCAGTTCCAAGCACACTTCACATCAGAATCGCGTCGCCCTGAACGCCACCTTGTGCATGATGCGAGGTATGGGGGCGCAAAGCATTTGGCGTGATGACCCTGAACTCTACCGCGATATGCTGCTGTTCTGGAAAGAGACGCTTCTGGAGCTGGGTTTTTCTGCCTCAGATGCGAAGAGGAGTGAGCCTGTATGATCGCCAGACACGTGGAGTCGTTGAGCCAGTGGATCGCCAAAAGTGCCATGGTGCTGGCGGCACTGTTTCTGGTGCTTATGGCGCTGCATGTCTCACTTGATGTAGGCCTGCGCTATTTATTCGGAAAGTCGTTTACCGGCACCTTGGAGTTTGTCTCTTTTTACTACATGGTCGCCGTCGTCTTTCTGCCGCTCGCTTATGTGGAGCTTCAGCGGGAACACATCAGCGTGGATGTGTTGGTGGGAAGGCTCCCGCCGGTAGCCCAACTGACGCTTTACCTATTTGCCAGCACCCTTGGGCTCCTCTATTTCGGCATGCTCTGTTACCAGAGCTATCTAGATGCAGTGCGCGCTACGGTTCGAATGGAAACGGCCATGGCCAACTTCACCTTCTACCTATGGCCCAGCCGCTGGGCGTTACCGGTTGGCTTTGCAGCTATGTGCCTGGCCATCCTCGCCAACATGATTAAGGCGCTGCAACAACGCCAAGCCCTGTAGGAGTTTCCTAATGAGTAATATCGAGATAGGTGTGGCAGGCATTGCCATCGCCTTGGCCCTGATCGCCCTGCGCGTGCCAATCGGCGTTGCGCTGGGGTTGGTGTCGATCATTGGCATTGGTGAAATGACCAGCATGCGTGTGGCCTGGGGAATGATTTCTGCCACTCCGTTTGACTTTGCAGGTACCTGGGAACTGACTGCGGCACCTATGTTCCTGTTTATGGGCTATTTGTGTACCAGCACCAATATGACCCAAGGTCTGTTTCATGCCATGCGCCTTTATCTGGCGCGCTTGCCAGGCGGCCTGGCTGTTTCCAGTGTTATGGCCTCTGCCTTCTTTGCTGCAGCCTCCGGCTCTAGCGTCGCAACATCGGCGGCCATGTCGCGGATTGCCGTGCCCGAAATGCTCAAGCATAACTACGACAAGGGGCTGGCCACCGGTACCGTCGCCGCATCTGGAACACTCGGCTCGCTGATTCCCCCAAGCGTGTTGCTGGTGCTCTATGGTGTTTACGCCCAGGTGTCGGTGGGTCAGCTGTTTATGGCGGGTTTCATTCCCGGTGTGCTTTCAGCGCTGCTTTATATCGCCATGATCATGGTGCGAACCAAGCTTAACCCCAGTTTGGCGGGCAACACGGATGTACGCTCTAGCTGGGACGAGAAGTGGGATGCCTTTAAGCATATCTGGCCGTTGCCGTTGCTGATCGGCTCAGTTCTTGGCGGGATTTTTCTGGGTGTTTTCTCACCTACCGAAGCAGGGGCGGTGGGTACCTCCATTGCCGCTCTGATCGCCTTGGCACGTCGCACGCTAACCTTTTCAGCCATTCGGGAAGCGCTGATTCGCACGGCGGTGAGCACGGCAAGCATCTTTATTATTCTCATCGGGTCACTGTTTTTTACCCGCTTTCTAGCCATGAGTGGCGTGCCCGCTGCTTTCTCCGAAATAATCCTCGGTGTCAGTACCGAGACCTGGTGGATCATTCTCGCGGTGGCAGTGATCTATCTTGTGCTGGGTATGTTTATCGACTCCATTGGCTTACTGCTCCTCACTCTGCCGTTAATTCTGCCCTTAGTGGAAGGCGCAGACCTCAACTTGATCTGGTTCGGCATCATCGTCGTAAAGCTGCTTGAAGTGGGGCTGGTCACTCCGCCTATCGGGCTCAATGTGTATGTCATCAAAGGTGCCTTGGGCAATAGCGTCACCCTGTCTGAAGTCTTTAAGGGCGTCGCCTGGTTCATCGTCATGGATATTGTTGCCCTATTGCTAATCGTGCTGATTCCAGCGCTTTCGCTTTACCTTCCGCAAAAGATGTTTTAACGCCACTCTCACAAGAACTCTCACAAGAACACTCACAAGGAATACTCATGACAACGACACGCTTTATTAATGCTAACGTCATCGACACGCGCAACGGAAAAGTACTCGCCAACCAGCAGGTGCGTATTCAGGATGGCCGTATCGTCGATGTGAGCGATTCGCCGCTAGAGGGCAGTGATGATCACGTCATCGATATTCAAGGCCACTTCCTGATGCCCGGTCTGGTTGATTCGCATGTGCACGTCACGGCAATTACACCCAATTTTGCTCTGCTTGAGACACTTTCGCCTTTCTATGTCGGTGCCAAATCAAGCGAGCTGCTGGAAGCTATGTTGATGCGCGGATTCACGACCGTGCGCGATGCTGGCGGTGCAGATTACGGTCTAGCCAAGGCTGTCGATGAAGGTGCCCTGGTCGGCCCGCGCATCATGTACGCCGGGAATGCACTCTCCCAGACCGGAGGCCATGCTGATATGCGCGGCCCAGGCCAACAAACCTTTGAAGGCTGCTTCTGCTGCGCGGGTCTAGGTCGTGTTTGCGATGGTGTAAGCGAAGTACGCCGGGCCGCACGGGACGAGATCAGAAAGGGTGCCACCCAGATCAAGATTATGGCGTCTGGCGGCGTTTCTTCACCTACCGACCGTATCGACAGCACGCAATTTTCGCTTGAGGAAATTGATGCCATTGTGGAAGAAGCCTCCGCCGCCAATATTCATACCATGGCACATGCCTATACGGCGCGCGCTATCAACCGGCTTATCCCCAGAGGCGTCAAGACCATTGAGCACGGCAACCTTATGGACGAGGAGAGCTGTCGGCTATTCCTTGAGTACGACGCTTACCTAACGCCGACTCTCTGCACTTACGATGCCTTAGCGAAGGAGGGCGTCGAAGCGGGCATGGCCGAGCACCTACAACGCAAGGTTTATGATGTGCTGGATGCTGGCGGTAAGGCACTGGAAATGGCTCAACAATACGGTGTCAAGATGCTATACGGCTCTGATCTTCTTGGCCGGATGCAACGCCATCAACTCAACGAATTTCATTTACGCAAAGATGTAGTGCCCACCGACGAGCTGATTCGTGCAGCCACTAGCCACGCCGCCGACGCTTATGGTCACACCGGCGATTTTGGCGAGATTATCCCAGGCGCAAGGGGAGACGTAATCGTGCTTAAAGACAATCCTTTGGACGATATTAATGTTCTTACTCAGCCCGATGAGCAGCTCATGCTAATTATGAAAGGGGGAGTAGCTTACAAAAATGTTCTGTAGTCAGGCTTAATGCTGCTTAATAAAACGCTGCGTAATGAAGAGGCCAGCCAATGGCCTCTTTACCTAGCCCGTTGGCGTTACAGAGGAAGGGGGCTTATTAAATGCTTGATCAAGCGTTACGCTTCCTTTCTTTATATCACCGGTAACATTTTGGCGTATAACGCGCAATCATCGCTATAGCAATCGCAGGACGCCTCGATTAGGCCTAGTCGATCAAGCACCGTGATGGTTCCACGCTGGTAACGGATTAGGCCTCGCGCCTGCAGGGCTATCGCCGCCAGGGTAATGCCTGCACGTCTAACCCCGAGCATCATGGCCAGAAACTCATGAGTCAGATTCAACTGATCGGTACCCGCGCGATCCTGAGTTATCAGCAGCCAGCGGGCGAGGCGCTCTTCAATCCGGTGGAAGTGATTACACGCCGCGGATGTCGCCAGTTGCTTCATCACGACATAGATATATCGCTTTAGTCGCTGATGTAATACTGGGCTACCGGGTAGTAGCTGCTGAAAGCTTTCAGCAGTCATGCGTAGAGCCGAACCAGCCCCTTGAACCAGCGCGAGTAGCGGCGCCTCATCAATGCCTAGTGCTAATGAGCTACCCAGCATTCCTTCCCGGCCCGCCATCGCGACTTCCAGCCGTTTGTCAGTATCGATGACGACAATCAGTGAAATGAAGCTATCGATGGGAAAATAGACGTGGGTAAATGTCTCTGTGGGCTGTAGCAGTACTTCACCAAAGCTAAGCTCCACGGTGTCGCAGGCAGCCATAAAGGCATTTCGCTCGACTTCCGGCAGCTCAACAAGGAGTTGATTGGCAGCGGGAACGTTCAAAATAGACGTCATGTGCCTCTCCGGTTATAAGAACCTGGCAAACGGCACAATGAAGGTGTAAATCATTTTGATGTCGGCTGCAGATAGGCCATCATCAGCGTTATTGACGGACTATGCGCATATTAACATTGGGTAAATCACTCGTCGGCACGCTAGCGTACATAACGTTGGAATGGTGTTTACGGGTAGATTGATAGTAGGGATTGAAGGATTACATTACGTCATGGTGGTTGAGTAGGCGGTCGTACTCGCGCTTAACCACCGCGTAACACTCGCAGACCCGATTCTCTAGCCCAGGCCTGTCAATGATGGTGATATGCCCGCGGTTGTAGGAAATCAGCCCTGCTCGCTGGAGTTTCCCTGCGGACTCGGTCACGCCTTCGCGCCGCACGCCCAGCATATTGGCAATTAACTCTTGGGTCATAATCAATTTATCGCCCGGTAGCCGGTCGAGGCTGAGTAGCAGCCAGCGGCATAGCTGCTGATCGACGCTGTGATGGCGGTTGCATACCGCTGTCTGTGCCATCTGCGTCAGCAAGGCTTGGGTATAGCGCAGAAGTAGTCGCTGCATAGGGCCCGCGCGATAGAATTCGTTTTTGAGTAATTGCCCCTTAAGGCGGTAAGCCTTCCCTGCACTCTGCACAATCGCTCGGCTGGGGGTGGTCTCTCCGCCCATAAACAACGAAACGCCCACCACTCCTTCATAACCCACTACGGCAATTTCCGTCGAGGCACCATCTTCCATTACGCACAGCAGTGAGACGATAGAATCCAATGGGAAATAGACATGGCTCATTTGCCGGCCGGATTCGCTGAGTGACTGACCCAAGGACAATGTAACCTGCTCAAGATGAGGCAACAGATGCGCAAGGTCTTCTTCGGGTAATAAGCCAAGCAGAGCGTTCTGCTGGAGTTCTAGCATCGCACCTCTCCCCCTGTTGTTGGCTGTCGCGCAGCTTTTGATCAAAATTGTCTGAGTAAGATGTTATTTTCTAATGTTTTTTACTGTTATCACAAATTTTTATACAGATATCGTTTTAGTATAGGCTATCGGCAGGCCAACTCAGTACGCTAACGTACATAAGCCTCTTGGAACAGGCTTAGAAACGACGTGTTGTATAAGAGAGAATCGTTGGAGAGGGATAGTTATTGCAGGAGTTTTTCACCCCCATGTTCGCCAGCGCACAGCCAACAGATAGTTAACTGTTTAATGTAGATATAAGTGTGGCAACGGAAATGCCTAAACAGGACGTTGCACTTTGCGCTGCAGGGAACGCAGCGCCTCTCTTCTCAAATCTCAACTGCTAAAGCATCTAAGCAGTTGAGATGCATTGGGTACAGTCTGTTGGTATCGCCTTCAGTCAACGTGGAAAATCCCCGCATTAGGCCATTGAAAGCAACTATTCAAAAGCGCTATCATGAATGCTAATAACAACGATTATCATGATGCTTATTTCTCTGCTTCCTCTTTGCTCCTAATTCCAACTGAGACTCTATCATGCCTCGTCTGCCGTTTGCCCGTCGTCCTTTGGCGCGCTCAATTTCCGCACTGATCCCCGTCACTGCGGCGCTTTTTTGCGCATCTGCCTATGCTCAGGAAGAAACCACTTCCAACGATACCGTGGTGGTTACGGCCACGGCACTGAAAGTCGATACCCTGCTAGTAGAGACGCCACGTCCGGTCTCAAGCGTTGACCGTGAAGAACTGGAAGCCCGTAACGTCCAACAGCTAGATGAAACGTTCCGCTATCGTGCGGGCGTGTTGTCGGGCCATTACGGTAGCGATAACAATACCGATTGGCTCAAGGTGCGCGGTTTTGATCAATCGACTTACCAAGATGGTCTGCGAATCTACCGCGAAGGGTTTTATCAGTGGCTACCCGAGCCTTATGGTTTGGAGCGTATCGAGGTATTTAAAGGGCCTTCATCGATTCTATACGGTGAGGCACCTCCTGGGGGCTTGATCAATGCGGTCAGTAAGCGTCCGACTGAGACGCCTCAAGGGGAGGTTAATTTACAGCTCGGCAACCGCAACCACCGCCAAGTCGGCATCGACACCAGCGGGCCGCTGGGAGAGTCAGACGATGTGCGCTATCGCTTGGTGGGATTATACAAAGAGCGCGACGGTGATTTAAACGCCACGGATAACGAGCGCTACTATTTTGCGCCGAGCCTGGCGGTTGATCTTAGTGAAGATACTACCGTTACCTTTTTAGCCAGCGTGCAAAAAGATGATGGCGTTCCCGTTAATGGCTTTAAGCTGCCCTATGGCACTGTGGAAAACACCCCCTTTGGCCGCATAGACCCACAGACCAACTTGAGCGAACCTGGATACGACCAGGATAAACGCACTCAGTGGGGGCTTGGTTATGAGCTTCGCCACGCTATTAACGATACCTGGTCGTTTGAGCAAGACCTGCGCTACAGCGAACTGGACTTAGAGCTACGCAGCACCTACGCACTCTCCATGGTTGATGATCGCCGCGCATCCCGTGGACTGGTTTATCGCGATGGTTCCATTGATAGCTGGACGATTGATAACCGCATGGTGGGTACTTGGTACGGTGATCGCACCGAGAATACGCTGCTGCTGGGTGTTGATTACCAAAACTTGAGCCTGCGTGGCCAGGAAGGGGATAACTATGCGTTCGGCGAGCCGATTGATATCTTTAACCCAACCTACGGTAACTTTACGCCGATTGCAGAAGAAGATCTGCTAACTCGGGAAATCGATAAAGAGCAGACCGGTCTGTATGCCCAAAACCAGCTGCGTATCGATGACCGCTGGGTGCTGCTGGGCGGCGTACGCTACGACCAAGCGGAAACTGATAACCGTAATCAAACCGCAGGAACCACTCAGCGCTCAGATGACGACCAAGTGTCTTGGTCAGGTGGCGCAATGTATCTGGGTGATAACGGTGTTAATCCTTACGTTAGCTACACCGAGTCATTTGATCCAGTGGGCCGAGTTGACGATGCGGGCGACCTGTATGATCCCCGTGAAGGTCGTCAGTGGGAAATAGGCGCTAAGTTGGCGCCATTCGACTGGGATGGCTATGTAACGGCGGCAGTTTTTGATCTGGAAGAGACCAATACTCTAGTGACCTCTCCAGCAGGCTTCCAGGTACAAGAGGGCAAGCGTACCTCTCAAGGCTTTGAGCTGGAAGGGGTGGGTTATATTACCGATGCGTTAAAAGTCACCGCGGCCTACACCTACACCGATGCTCGTCTGGAAGGCGATGAGCGTGCGCCGTTAATCCTGCGCCACCAAGCATCAACTTGGTTGGATTACGCCTTCACCGGCGGCGCGTTAAACGGCGTGACCCTAGGTGGCGGTGTGCGTTATGTGGGCAGCACTGTTGATACCAGCGTCGCCGACAACACAGTAGTGGATAGTTACACTCTGGTCGATGCCATGGTGGGCTATGAGTTTGCTGACGGTTGGCAGGCCCAGGTCAACGTCAACAACCTCACCGATAAAGAGTACGTGGCCAGCTGTGAATACTGGTGCTATTACGGTGAATCCCGCAGTGTGATTGGCAGCGTGAAATATAGTTGGTAAGGCCCAGTGCAAACCACAACGCCCGGTCATATAGGTCGGGCGTTTGCGTATCTGGGGTATGCTTTAGGGTCTGAGGATCTTTTCAGCGTATGCCATGATTGCATTGAGGATAGGTGAATGGCGACTATTACAGTGCGTAATGTAGATGATGAACTCAAAGCACAGCTCCGCATTTAAGCGGCTAGCCATGGTCACTCTATGGAGGAAGAGGTGCGGCTTATTCTTTCTCGATCCGCAGCGTTATTGCACAACTGTCTCCGTTTTCGCAATGGATTGGCTGCGTTTCCGTGGCACACAAATCGGGCTGCCGCTTTCGGGGTCGTGGATCACATGGGCATCCAGGTCGAACACGCGCTTAAGGTTGGTGGCGGTAAAGACCTTGCTGGGTGCGCCGCTGGTAACGATACGGCCATCGGACATCATTACTAAATGATCAGCGTAGGCGGCGGCCAGGTTTAGATCGTGGAGCACCAGTAGCAGGGTGCGGCCTTTCTCATGGGCCAGGCGCGAAAGCAGTTCCAGCAAATCCACCTGTACCTTCAGATCCAGAAAAGTAGTGGGCTCATCAAGCAGAATCAGATCGGTTTGTTGAGCCAGCACCATGGCAATCCAGCAGCGCTGGCGCTGGCCGCCGGAAAGCGCATCGACATTGCGTTCGGCAAACTCTGTCACGTGGGTATAAGCCATGGCTTCACGAATAGCAGCGGCGTCTTGCTGAGCATTTTTTTGCCACAACCCCTGATGTGGAAAACGGCCCATCCCCACCAACTGCTTTACGCTCAGCCCCTCAGGCGCTACCGGGCCTTGGGGCAGAATCCCCAGGCGCTTGGCGACCTCCCGCGTTTTGCTGCGATGGATATCCTTGCCGTCCAAATACACATGCCCGCCACTAGGCGTAAGCGTGCGGGCAAGCGTTTTCAGCAGCGTCGACTTGCCACTTCCATTCGGCCCCAAAAGCACCGTGAGCTTGCCTTCCTCAATCGCAATATCGACACCATCCAGTACACGTCGAGTGTCATAGCCCGCGTGCAGGGCTTCGCCCGTCAAGCGAGGTAGCTGATGAGAAGGCTGGGTCATGAATGTGCTCATTAGGGTTGTTTAAGCAGGCAGAACCGTAAGCCAAAATATTCTCATTTTCAATACTTGCCATTGCTCAGCAAGTAATTGCTCACTGTCTCTAAGCGTCAGCCGCAGAAGAAATGTGGGGTAAGAGAGGTGAGGAGTCGTGTCGTTATCCTGAACAGTTCGTTCTGCTTGAGTAGACCTCTGTGATTTATATGCATAAAATAATCATTATTATTTAGATGTAGATTACGTTTTCAGAGTAGGGTTCACTCAAAAGCAGGGGGATAAAAACTAGATGTACACTAAGAAACGCCAGGTATTTTGGCCTACGGTGACGCTTGCCGGTTTGGTAGCTGCCAGCCATGCTTATGGGCAGGAGTCTGCTGCCACAGGATCGCAAAGCGGCGCCAATGATGCCGACTCGACCATGGTGGTGACGGCCACCCGCAGCCATAGCGAAGCGGGCCAAACACCGCAGCGGGTTACGATCATTACCCGTGAACAGATCGAACAGCAGCTAGCGATTACTGATGACCCGGGCCAGGTGCTCAGTAATCTTATTCCCTCTTACTCCCCCAGCCGCCAAAAGCTCTCCAACGCGGGCGAGACATTCCGCGGCCGCGATGCCCTGTTCCTGATTGACGGAGTGCCGCAGTCCAATCCCCTGCGCGACAGCTCGCGGGATAGCTATACCATTGACCTTTCCATGGTAGAGCGTATTGAAGTCATCCACGGGGCCAGCGCCGAGCACGGTTTAGGTGCGACCGGCGGCTTGATCAACCTGGTGACCCGGCGTGCCGAAGGCGGGGGCATTAGCCAACACGCGGGCATTAGCCTGACCATGGATGATGATCTCCAGTCGGATGGGCTAGGCAACAAGCTGGACTACCGCATTAGCGGCCAGCAAGGCGACTGGGATTTCGTTGCCGCAGCGACGCGTCAGGAGCGCGGGGTTTTTTACGATGGCAACGATGAGGTGGTCGGTATTGCCTACCCAGGCGAGCTGCAAAACTCGGAAAGCTACGATCTTTTCGGCAAGCTGGGCTACTGGATCGACGACAACCAGAATGTTGAGTTCTCGCTGAATCACTTCGATTTGGAAGAGGGCAACGACTACGTACCGGTCACCGGGGACCGCTCCGCAGGTGTTCCCACCACGGCACGCAAAGGCCGTCGTGACGGCGAGCCTGGGTTCAACGAAGTGACCTCGGCGCGGCTTTCCTACTCTCACGCTGACTGGTTTGGCAACGAGCTGGACGCCCAAGTGTATCGTCAGCGCTTCCGTGCACGCTTTGCCACTACGCCATTTTTCCCTTATCTGGATAGTGCAGGGGATACCCAGTATGACCAGACACGCAATGAATCTGACAAAACGGGCGCCAAATTCACCTTGAACCGTGACGGCATGCTGGACGACCGTTTGGGGGTGACGGTTGGTTTGGACGTGCTGGAAGACGAAACAAGCCAGATGCTGGTGCATACCGGGCGTACCTACGTGCCGGAAAGCCGTTATCGTAATTTGGCTCCTTTTCTGCAGGGCCAGTTTAAGCTCGCGGATCCGCTCACGCTGCACGCCGGGGTGCGTCACGAGTATGCCGAACTTGATGTGGATACCTTCCAAACAATTGATCGCAGCAATGTCACTCAAGACAACGTTACCGTTGATGGCGGCAATCCCAGCTTCGATGAGACGCTTTACAACGTCGGCTTAACCTATCAAGCCACTGATTGGGCTCAGCTGTATGCCAACTACTCGGAAGGGTTTGGCATGCCCGACGTGGGCCGAGTGCTGCGCGGTATTGGCACGGCGGGCCAGGATGTGGATACCCTGCTGCAACTTCAGCCTATTGTTACCGATAACCGGGAAATCGGCGCGCGTTTTGACTGGGATGGCTACGGGCTAGAGATTAGCTACTATGAGTCCAATTCGGATTACGGCCAGCGGCTTACCGAGCAGAATGGTACCTGGGTAGGCAGCCGGGAGAAGACCGAGATCCAAGGCGTTGAGATTACCGGCGACATGCAGGTGGCAGACAAGCACGATCTATCGCTCTCCTATGCCCACACTGAGGGCAAGTCTGATCAGGATGGCGATGGCAGTGTGGATACCAAACTCACCGGTATCAATATCGCCCCGGATACGCTCAAACTGGGCTGGAGCGCTACCTGGAACGACCGTATCTCCACGCGCTTGCAGGGTAGTTACTATTTCGATCGAAGCGTCGATAATCCTGAACTTGATTTTGACGGCTACGGCTTAGTGGATGCTTCTCTAGCTTATCGCCTGCCCACCGGCAGGGTGTCAGTAGGTATCGAAAACCTCACCGATGAGGATTACCTCACTTACTACTCTCAAGCCGCACGCATCAGCGATGAGTACTACTTCACTGGGCGGGGCCGCACTTTCACTCTGGGGTACCAGCTGGATTTCTAGTCAGCCGCTTTCTATTTTCTATGTTTTGTGCTCGATACTGTTTGGCGGCGCCTTTGGGGCGCCGCTTTTTTTTCGTCAATTCGCTCTAAAAGCGAGCTCGCGATCTATGCAGTAAATAAACGAAGAAGGGCGCGCCTATCCCGGCAACAAAGATGCCCGCAGGTAAATCTTTGGGCAAAAACGCTACCCGGCCCAGCAGGTCGGCGTAAAGCACTATCAAGGCGCCGACCAACGCTGATGTAGGCACCAGGCGTGCCATGTTCCGCCCCACCAGCCTAGCGGCCAGGTGGGGGGCAATTAATCCCACAAAGCTTAAGCCACCGGCAAAAGCCACAGCGGCACCTGCCAGCGCCACGCTGCAGGCCAGCAATACCAATCTGCTGCGCAGAATCGCCACCCCAAGCCCTTCGGCAACGCTATCACCCAGGGCCATGGCATCCGCATGGCGGGCGAAGAGTAGGCTGATAGGCACCGCGACGACTAACCACGGCAATAGGCTCCACACATCGTCCCATTGCGCCGCGTAAAGGCTGCCGGTTAGCCATACATAGGCGGTCATGGCGGCAGAGTCATCGCTGATCACGATTAACAGGGTGGTGCCAGCGCCCATGGCCGCGGCCAGGCCAATGCCGACCAGTACCATGCGCGATGGGCTAACACCGTTTTTCCAGGCCAAGCTCACCACCAGCAGTGCAGAAACCAGTGCTCCCAGCATGGCGGCAACGGGCAGCCAGTGAATGCTAAGGGTCGAACTCAATAGGGATAAGAACACCACCGCCGCCAGCGCCGCACCGCTGGTAATGCCGATGACATCCGGGGAGGCCAGCGGGTTACGCACAATGCTTTGCAGAATCGCTCCCGCGATTGCCAGGGCGGCGCCGACCAATACCGCTAGAGCGATGCGCGGAAGGCGCAGCTCCCAAATAATAAAGGTAATATCACTACTTAGCGGGGCTGCTAGTGCATTTAGCACCTGCAGCGGTGGTGTGGGAAAACTGCCTAAACAGAGCGACAGCCCGGCGCTTGCTAGCAATAAAAGGCTTAGCATCAGCAGGCGACGTAGTAAGCGATTACTGTCGCTTTTTGCTTCGCTGTTAAGGTTTAACGTGGCGTCTGCTCTCATTGGCCAGCCATCTTGCGTCGTGCCAGATAGATAAAGAAGGGCGTGCCGATCAGCGCGGTCATCACACCGACCGGAACCTCTTGGGGTGGCATTAAAAAGCGCGAGCCAAGATCGGCCAGCAGCAGCAAACAGGCACCCAATAGCGCGCAGGCTGGCAGCAGCCAGCGATGGTCGATGCCAAATAACCCCCGCGCCATATGGGGCACAATCAGGCCCACAAACCCGATCATGCCCGCCAGCGCTACGGCGCTGCCCGCCAGCACAATCACAATCAGCCCGAGCAGCAGCTTGATGGTGGTGGCCTGCATGCCCAGCCCGGTGACCATGTCATCGCCCAGTAACAGTGCATTGGCGTGATGTACCAGCAGTGCGCTGAGCAGCAGTGCTCCGCCGAAGAGCGGCAGTAAGGGCGCTACCAAAGAGAGGTCGCGCCCCGACACTGAGCCCGCCAGCCAGTAAAGCACGCTTTCAAAACTTTGCTGATCAATCACCAACAGCCCTTGGCTGAACGACACAAACATTGCCGTCACTGCTACACCTGCCAGCACGACCCGCAGAGGGGAGAGCTCACCGTGGCGGCCGCGGCTAAGCACCACCACCAGTATGGCCGCAACGAGTGCCCCTAATAGCGCGGCCCATACGTAGTGAGCGGGTGTGTGCAGCGGCAATAGCGAAACTGCCACCACCACAAAAAACATCGCGCCGGCGTTAATGCCCAGAATGCCCGGCGACGCCAGCGGGTTGCGCGTCATGGTCTGCATCAGCGCCCCGGCAATGGCTAAGCTGGCGCCCACTAGAGCGGCAATTACCGCACGGGGTAAGCGCTCAGTTAAAAGAATGATGTGGGCGATGTTGGTAGGATCGTAATGGACGAGCGAGCCATACAGAGAGGAAAGGGAGGTCTCCGTTGTGCCTAACATCACGCTGGCGAAAAAGGCGCTTAGTGCCACCAGCACGCCGAGTAGCAGGCCAATACTTTTTGCGGCAGTACTGTTTAGCATGAAGCAGGCTCCCCACGGCCACTGGCGTGAGGCAGGCAAGCCTGATGCGGCGCCGCTTCGGGTTGCAACAGCCCGTAGTGACTATACAGATCATCCAGCATGGCGTTGGCCGCCAGTATGCCGCCACCCATCATCCAACTCACCGGCTCAACTTCAAATACGCGCCCGCTTTGTACCGCTGACAGCTGTTGCCAGAGTGGGTGGGAGGCCCAGTGTTGGTAATTATCTGCAATAGCGGGGTCATCGGGCTCAAGCAGAATAAAGAGGGCATCGGCATCCAGCACCGGAATGTTTTCAGTACTGGAAAGCTTCATTCCCCAACTCTGGCTTTGCAGTGTATCCGGCTGATTAAAGCCCAGCTCATCAAGAATCGAGCCTGCAAAGCCGCTGGTATAGATGCGCACGTGGTCGCTTTTAAACCGCACCACGGCCACTTTTTGCGGCCACTCGCTGCTCAACTTGGCGGCGATCTGCTGGCGAAAGTCGGCGACACGATCATCCCATTGCTCAAGCAGCTCATTTGCCTGCGCTTCGCGGCCAGTAGCATTGGCCACCATGTTCAGCGTGGTCTTGAAGTTAAACACTGTCGGGGCAGATACAGTGGGGGCGATGGCCTCCAATAGCGGCGCTATTCGCGCATGGCGAAAGTCGCTGGCAATGACCAAGTCAGGATTAAGCCAGGCAATCTTTTCCAGATTGGGTTGGGTTTCCAGCCCCACATGCTCGACGCTATCAAGCGCATCGCGCAGATAGCGGTACATGGGCTTTTCCAGCCAGGAATCGACTACGCCAATAGGCGTCAGTCCAAGGGCTACGGCGCTGTCGGTAGCCCCCTGGTAAAGCGTCACAATGCGTGGCGGTTCCGGGGGGCTGCTCGGTGTGTCAGCGGCTGCTATAAAGGGCATTAGCGCCGCCTGCGTTAACAGCAACACACTCATAAAAACCTTCTTGCGATGGGTGTGTGCTTTTAACATTAATGTCACTTTACGATTGGCTCGGACTTAAGAGCCGGGATGATGGCATGACGTAAAGGCTAATGCAAAGCATTACCAAATGAAGGCCGCGACCTCAACTATCCCAAATACCGCGACGCCGGCCGCGACCGGCCAGCCAAGTGAGCGTACCCGCGACCAGACCAGCAGCGTGACAGAAAGCCCGATGGCGGTGGCGATCCAGGAAACAGCGCTTGGGTTAACCGGTACAATGGATACCCCCAGCACGGCGGCAATCATCAGTGGGCCAAGAATACCCAGCCACTGGGGCATGTTATTAAGGCCACTTTCGCTGTTGAGGCGGCGCTGCATCCATAAAAAAGGCACTACCCGCATCAGCAACGTGCCAATGGCAGAAACCGCGACCGCTATCCAAAGTGCAGTGCTCATGATTCACGCCTCCTGTTGGTGGCGAATCTTTGCGTATAGAACTGCGTGGAGTAGAAGCACAGCGCGCCGCAGGCGGCGGCTAAGGGAATCGCCACGTTGCTCCAGCCGACCAGGGTCAAACACAGCGCCGCTAAAATGGTGCAGCCCATGGCGACTGCCCAACGCTTGTCGGTAAAGCGCGGCGCCACCATGGTCAAAAACAGCGCGGGCAGCGCGAAGGGCATAATCTCACCCAGCAGCGGCCAGCGGGCGGTGAAGGCCTCACCGGCGGTAGCGCCCACCGCGGTGCCAATTATCCAGGCGCCCCAGGCCAGCAGTGATGCGCCCAAAAACCAGCTAAAACGCTTTACCTCAGGCAGTTGGGGCAGCCGGGTTAGGGCCAGTGCAAACACCTGGTCGGTGAGGCCGTGCATTAACCAGGGCCAGTGGCGGCTGCGCGGCAGTAACGCCGCCAGGTTAGGGCCGTACACCACATGGCGCACGTTAATCAGCAGCGTCATCGCTACCACCAGCCACAGCGGGGCGCCGGTGGCGATCATACCGACAAATAGAAATTGCGAAGCACCGGCGTAAATCAGCGCTGAAATAGCCGTGGCCTCCAGCGTGCTAAAGCCGGCCTGGGTGGCGACTAAGCCAAATGACAGCGCCACGGGAATGTAGCCGCCCAATAGTGGGATGGCTTCTCGCACGCCCTGCAGCGCGCTACGAACAGGAGAGTGGCTGGCAGCTTGGCTCATGATGTTTGGCCTTCCAAACCATAGGTGATGGTCATCATCAACGTGGCCTCCGCTTCGTGGGTACGGTAAAGGTGCGGTTGATCGGCGGCGAAGGTGATGGCCTCTCCCGGTGTCAGTACCGTGGTTGCCCCTTCGGGCCCCGCTTCCAGCCAGCCGCTGATCAGCGTGAGTGATTCACGGGTGCCGGGTGTATGGGCTTCAGCATGACGCAATGTATGCGGTGCGCAGCGCATCCAGTAGGCGTCCACCTGAGGGGAATCCTTGCCTTGATCGATTAAACGCACCTGTACGCCATCTTCACCCAGCGGCACGCTGATTGGCGCTACCAGAGTGCCGAAAGGCACATTGAGCTGCACCGCCAGCCGCCAAATGGTATCCAGGGTCGGATTGCCGTTGCCTTGTTCAAGGCGACACAGGTTGGATTTGGCAATCCCCGCCTCATTGGCTAACTGCGACAGTGACCAGCCCCGCTCCAGGCGAAGTGCTTGAAGGTGCTGGCCCAACGTGTTGAGTGAGAGCTTATCCATAAGGCTGTCCGCTGTTCTTTATATAGAACGTTCTATATAAGGAACGTTCGTCTGTCAATGGCCTCGCTCGGCAACAATAGCCTTATTCGGAAGTGGCACCCTCTAGCGGCGGCGCGCTGGGAGTATGCCTAATGGGGCACTATGCCCCGGGCAGTGCTAGTTGTTCGCTTCCTTGGAGCGGCAGGCCGCTGCAGTAAACAGCACATCGGTAGAGGAATTGAGCGCAGTTTCGGTGGAGTCCTGTACCACGCTGATCACAAAGCCAATCGCCACCGCCTGCATGGCCACTTCCGTGGGAATACCGAACAGGTTGGCGGCCATGGGAATCAGCATCAGTGAACCGCCCGCCACGCCTGAAACGCCGCAGGCCGCCAGCGCTGAAACCACGCAAAGTAGCAGCGCCGTGGGAAAGTCGACGCTAATGCCTAGCGTATGAGTGGTCGCCAGAGTGATGACAGTAATGGTGATGGCTGCGCCACACATATTGATCGTTGCACCCAACGGAATGGAAATGGAGTAGGTGTCAGGGTCGAGCTTTAGGCGGCGGCAAAGCTCCAGGTTCACGGGGATATTCGCGGCCGAACTGCGGGTGAAAAAGGCAGTAATCGCACTACCGCGCAGGCACGTAAACACCAGGGGATAAGGGTTTTGCCGGGTGGTGAAGTAAACCAGCAGCGGGTTGCTAACCAGCGCGACAAACAGCATACAGCCCACGATCACACCCAGCAGTTGGGCGTAGTTGAGCAGCGACTCAACGCCGGATTCTGCCAGCGTGCCTGCCACTAAACCAAAGATACCCAGCGGCGCTAAACGAATCACCAGTGTCACAATGCGGGTGATCGCTGCGGATAAATCGCTCAATGCTTGGCGGGTGGTATCGCTGGCTTGGCGCAGCATTAAACCCAGGCCGATAGCCCAGGCCAAAATAGCGATAAAGTTAGCCTCCATCAGCGCACTAACCGGGTTGGCAACCGCGTTTAGCAGCAGGTCGCGTAGAACGCTAAAAATATCCCCGGGCGGGTTGCCGTCAACTTGCCCCAAATCTAACGTAAGCTCCGTGGGAAACAGGAAGCTGGCTGCCACTGCAATGAGCGCGGCGATCAGCGTGCCCACCACATAGAGCACCAGCACGGGGCGAATATGGGTGGGTTGACCTTTTTGATGAGCAGAGATCGCAGCGGCTACCAGTACAAACACCAAAATGGGCGCCACTGCCTGCAATGCGGCGATAAAGAGCTGGCCAAGTAGGGCCACGTCGCTTGCAATGCCCGGTGAAAACAGGGCGAGCACTACCCCGGCAACGATACCGATTAAAATCTGCGGGATAAGGCCCAGCCGAATAAGTGGCCGGAAAACGGTGCGGGCGGTGGCGATCATTGCGCAACTCTCAGGTAGTAAAAGGTGGGTGGCGTATCGGCGTTTAGCCGCTAACGCGCCTGAAAGGGGCGGTATTCTATCAGCTACGACCTGCCTCCGTTACTTTTCAGCGACTGTGTTTGGCTTGATAAATACCTCTAACTGATGTCGTTTGCCATCCAGCGGAATGCGTACTTCACCTTGTTGACGGGTCAGTATTCGGCCATCGAGCTGCGCGCTGGGCGCCTCATCGGTGGTGGTCACCTTAACCGCGTAGTGCGTGGCGGCAATGGTTAGCGTTGCGCTAAAACCTGGCCAGTCTTGGGGAAGGCAGGGGGCAATCACCAGCCAGCCACCTTCTCGGCGAATGCCCAGAATGCCCTCCACCCCGGCGCGATACATCCAGCCCGCTGAGCCTGTGTACCATGTCCAGCCGCCGCGTCCGGTATGAGGCGCAACCGAATAGACATCCGCGGCCACCACATAGGGTTCTACTTGATAACGAGCGACCTCTTCGGCGGTGCGGGCATGATTGATCGGGTTGAGTAGCGCAAAAAGCCCATGTGCTTTACTGCCCTCGCCGAGCTTGGCAAAGGCGAGAATTGCCCACATTGCGGCGTGGCTATATTGCCCACCGTTCTCCCGCATACCGGGCGGGTAGCCGCCGATATAGCCTGGGTCGCGCTGGGGCTGGTCGAAGGGGGGCCAGAACAGCAGTGCAAGTTGCTCATCGTGCCTGATCAGCTCGCGTTCCAGTGACGCCATGGCGAGGGCTGCGCGGTGGGGCTCTGCTGCCCCCGAGAGTACCGCCCAAGTCTGGGCAATCGAATCAATTTGGCAGGCGTCGCTCTCTTTGCTACCCAGCCAACTGCCGTCGTCGAAGGTTGCCCTTCGGTACCACTGGCCATCCCAGGCGTTGCTTTCCAGCGCACTACGCAGCGCAGTGATATGCGTGCTCCAACGCTCTGCGCGTGGAGTGTCGGCTGAGTCCAGTGTGGTTGAGTACTTAGCCGCTGAAGGCGTTTGCTTTTCGCGCTGCCGGGCAAAGGGTAGAAACAGCTCCAGGGTATGCACCAGCAGCCAGCCAAGCCACACGCTTTCACCTTCGCCCGCTTCGCCAACGCGGTTCATGCCATCGTTCCAATCGCCGCCACCGATCAACGGCAAGCCGTGCTCGCCGGTTAGCTCAATGCTCTGATCCAAGCCTCGGGCGCAGTGCTCAAATAGCGAGGCGGTTTCCCCAGCAATCATCGGTTGAAAAAAGCAGTCGTGCTCTTCAGGCGCTAATTCGGCACCTTCCAGAAAACTCACTGGCTCGTCGAGCACGGCGGTGTCGTGGGAAGTGGCAATATAGCGGGCGCAGGCATAGGCCAGCCAGACCCGGTCATCGGAAATACGCGTACGCACCCCTTGGCCGGAGTGGGGTAGCCACCAGTGCTGGACATCGCCTTCGATAAACTGGCGTGAGGCGGCGCGAAGCAGGTGTTGGCGAGTGGTTTCGGGGCTGGTGAAGGTTAACGCCATGCCATCCTGCAACTGGTCGCGGAAGCCATAGGCGCCGCTGGCCTGGTAGAACCCGGAACGTGCGGTAATTCTGCAGGCAATGGTTTGGTACATCAGCCAGCCGTTGAGCATGATGTCCATGGCGCGGTCAGGGGTGGAAACTTGTACCGCGTTAAGCTGCGTTTCCCAGTGCGCAGTGACCAGCGCGAGCTCCGCGTCAATGTCCGCCTGGCGATACCGCGCGATCAGCGATTTGGCTTCAGCGGTTGAGCTACTTTGCCCCATCAACACAACGATATCGACGCTTTCACCTGCTTCTAGCGTTACGTTGCGATTAAGCGCGGCGCAAGGATCCAACCCCGCACCGTGGGCCCCGGAAAGCGGAGTGTGACTGCGTAGCCCCGCGGGCGTCGCCAGGCTACCGCCATGACCGATAAATTCGCAGCGGTCAGCCGTCCAGGAAGTTGGTTGGGTGCCGATATCCAGAAACGCTACCCGGCCAGGGAAATTTATATTCCAGGGATTCTCCACCAGCAGCGCGCCGCTGTCGGCGTCTGGGTGCGAGATCAAAAAAGGCGCCGAGCCGCTGCGTGAAGTCCCTAGCACCCACTCGGCATAAGCCGTAATGGACAGCTTGCGTGGTCGCCCGGAGTGATTGCTAAGGCGTAGCCGCGAAATCCTTAGCGGGGCCTCTAGGGGCACGAAGTGCAGCAGCTCCAGGGCAATCCCATCCGCTTGATGCTCGAACTGGCTATAGCCGAAGCCGTGTCGTGCCAAGTAGCGGCCTTGATCCCGCCAAGGGCGGGCAGTAGCGGTGAAGAGCGCCATTGTCTCTTCATCGCGGACATAGATTACATCGCCGCTCGGATCCACCACAGGGTCGTTTGACCAGGCCGTCAGCTGGTTTTCGCGGCTGTTATCCGCCCATACATAGCCAGCGCCTTCTGCTGATACCTGAAAGCCGAAGCCTGCATTGGCGATCACGTTGATCCACGGCGCGGGCGTTGAGCTCCCTGCCTCAAGTACCGTCACGTACTCACGACCATCCTGAGCAAAGCCGCCCAGGCCATTAAAAAACTCAAGCGCTGGGAGTGGCGCTTCGCTGTCATTGAACGGGGTGTGCCTGGGCAGGGGACGTTTGGCCAACGCTTGGGGTGGTGTTGTGGTGAGGCGTATGGGCAGCGTCAGGGCTAATTGGTTGGCTATGCTGCCGCGATGGGCCATTAATGCAATGCAGGCGATCGACTGAAGCTGTGTGCGCACTTCCAGGCTTATTAGGTCGGCCCGCAATGCAATCACGGCACCCTGAGCGAAATCCTTTTTAAGACGAGGCTGTGTTTGGCTGCTAAGCACCGCGGTTTCAATGGCCTGCTGCAGATCCTGAATATAGGAGGAGGAGCGCTCATTAATAATCACCACGTCCACGCCTAGCCGCTTCATGCGCCAATATTCGTGGGCACGGAGCAGTTGGCGTACCTGGCCAATGTCATCAATGCTATCGATGCGCAACAGAATAATCGGCAGATCGCCGGAAATGCCGTGTTGCCAGAGCCGCGACTGCGGGCCGGCACCACGCTCAATAGCCTCGGAGGGCGCTCTAAAGCGGGTATCAGGGTAAAGAATGGGTGCGGTCAGACGCTGAAAGTCGGCGGCTTCTTCAGGCTGAATGCCTAAATGGCGAAGCTGCACCTGGGCTTGTGTCCAGGCGAGGGTCTTGGCGCGCACAAACGCACTGCGGTCGTGGTGTTTATCGATCAGATCCATCAGCGCCTCGCGGGAGGAGGCGACCACTGTCCAGTAAGCGATGCGGGCCGCTTTACCGGGGGCCACGCGCAGGCAGTAGCGCAGTGCAAAGATAGGATCCAGCACGCTGCCAACACTGCTCGAAAGGTGCTGGCCCTCTGCCAGCGCTGAGGCGTGCAGCGTACTTCGGCCGCGGCCTAAAAACCGGGCCCGGTCAGTCTCGAACTCCAGCTCGCCCACGGTCTCACCCTCTACCACCGCAAAGTGAGCCGCCCATACCTGCTCTTCATCGGGTGAGCGTCGCCGCCTAGTGGCGATCAAGGCGTTGAAGGCCTCTAGATACTCGGTGACCACAAACATTTTGGCAAACGCAGGGTGCGCATTGTCGGCACTGGGAGCGGTCAAGACTAATTCTAGATAGGAGGTGATCGTGATGTCCCGGGCGTGACGACCGCTATTAGTGAGCGAAAGGTGGCGAACTTCGCTGTCATCCTCGCCGGAAACCAACACCTCCAAATGGCTGGTGATGTCGTCATGACGATGGCTGTAACGGGCATAATCCTCAGCAAATAGCGCATGGCTATGCTCATCGTTAACGCCGGTTGGGTGTGCCGCCGTCTGCCCAGTGGCAGTCCACACGCTAGGGTGTTTAGCATCGCGTAGAAAAATAAAGCTGCCTAAGTGATCGCGGGTGGCATCAGGCTGCCAGCGGCTAATGGCGACGTTGCGCCATCTGCTGTAACCACCGCCGGTGGCCGTTAGCATCACCGAATAGCAGCCGTTGGAGAGTAAATGGGTAACGGGCGGCCCACTGGCCGCCGTAGAAACGCGGCGAATGGTTTGTGCTTCGTTAATCGTCTGGCTCGCGTTTGACTTCACCTCTTCAGCGCGGGGGTGGGCAATCGCTACGTTACGCGGAACCCGTTCTTGAAGCAGCAGTTCGCTGGCTTGAATCATCGGCTCGCGATGAAAGCGAGCGCGCATCTGGCCGTGGTGCAGGGTGTTAGCGATGGCCGCGATGGTCATGCCCTGATGGTGGGCCATAAAGCTGCGCACAATCACCACTTTCTCACCGGCGGGTAGCCGCGAACGGGTGAAATCGAGCGCTTCATAAAAGCCATAGCGGCCTAATGCGCCCATCTCCGCCAATCGCTTGAAGTTACGACAGGCGCCACTGGGGTCAACCATGGCGGCTAATCCAGTGGCGTAGGGCGCGATTACTAGGTCGGCAGAGAGCCCGCGTTTAAGCCCTAACCCAGGCACCCCAAAATTAGAGTACTGGTAGGTGAACTCTCGATCACGGGCGTTATAAGCGGATTCGGAAATACCCCAAGGAGCGGAGAGCTGGGCGGCGTAGGTCTCTTGACGCTTGACCACCAGCCGGTTGGTTTGCTCTAGCAGGCTGCCCCCAGGGGCGCGCATGACCAGCGACGGCATCAAGTACTCAAACATCGACCCCGACCAGGAGATCAACGCCGAGCCAAAGGTGACCGGGGTGGCAGCACGGCCGAGTTTGAACCAGTGGCGGGTGGGAATATCGCCTTTGGCAATCGCAAACAGGCTAGCCAGGCGCGCCTCGGAGGCCAGCAGGTCGTAGCAGCTGGTATCCAGGCAGTTGTCGTCCAGCGAATAACCAATCGACAACAGTTGGCGCTCGCTATCGAGTAGAAAAGCGAAATCCATGCCCAGTGCCAGGCGTCGCGCAGAGTCTGCAAACTGTTGCAGGCGTAGCGCGAGTGCACCCTCTTCAAGGTTTGGCTGGGTTTCCCGGTCATAGCCGTGTTGCGCCACTGAGGCGTGCAGGGCTTGCAACCAAAACAGCAGGTCTTCGCTGTATGGGTCGCTATGCTCGCTGAGGGGAGTGCACACCAGCGTTAACGTACTATCCGTCAATACGGCGATAGTTGCCAAGCATCCCGACGACATCACGTTGCCTTTCAACTGAGCGTCTATGGCCTCCAACTGCACGCTAAGCTGAGCCGTGAACTCTTTCGACAAAGTGGATGCTTGTTTAAGTGTCTGACGGGCCAAGTTTAGGGTGTCGGCGATGCCTACGCGTGGGTCAGTTATAAAGCCTGCTGTCTGCCAGGTTTCGCAGGCATTGGCGATCGCGATAAGGTGCCCTGCAAGGTTGCCGCTATCCACCGTTGACACATAGCGGGGGTTAAGCGGGCTCAGGTCGTGGGTGGCGTACCAGTTATAGAAGTGCCCACGATAGCGGGGTAGCCCCAGCATTACGCCCAGGGTTGCTTCAAGCCGCTCAAGCGTCTCATGGGTGCCAATCCAGCCGAAATCCCGTGCCGCCAGGGTGGAGAGCAGATAGAGCCCCATATTGGTCGGCGAGGTGCGCTGGGCGAGGGCGGGTTGGGGATCCTCCTGAAAGTTATCCGGCGGTAAGCGGTTATCGGTGGCGGTGACGAAGGTTTCGAAAAAGCGCCAGGTTCGCCGAGCAATGACCCGTAGCTCAAGGGCTTCTTCTTCTGAGATGGTGGGTTGGACAACGGCGTTTGTGCTGCTGCTTAACCAGGCTGCCACTGCTGGTGCCGCCAACCACAGCAGCGCCATGGGCAGTGTGATGGGCCATGTGTGGCTGGCTGTCCAGAGCGCACTGATCACCACCGCTAGCCCCAGTGCGGTGCCTGGGGCCATGCGCTGATAGAATCCCAGTACGGTCAGTGGCGGGCTTTTCATCGACTGGGCGGCAGATGTCCACTCCAGTAGACGCCGGTGGGTGACCAGAACACGGACGAGCGTTCTGGCGATGGCATCCAGCATGCGCCACGCTTGGTCAGGCAAAAACAGGATCAGTAGCAGCATTTGCGTGCTACCCAGCTTTAACTCGTCAAACCAAAGGTGATAGTGGTGGCGTAGTCTAGACCAAGCTTGGAAGGGAACGAATGAGACCGTTAGGGAAAGCAACACCGGTGCGCCGACAACGGCCAGTAGTAGCAGTGTACTGGTGATCGCCATGCTCAGCGGCAACTGCCAGCTAACCGCAAGGCTTGCCAGCACTAATGGTGGCGTTACCGAGCGGCGCAGGTTGCCGAGCATTTTCATCCGCCCAGTGAGCGGCAGCGCCGGGGCGATTAGCCAAGGGAGCAGTTGCCAATCACCGCGTGTCCAGCGGTGCTGACGCTTGGCGGCTACATCATAGCGGGCCGGGAAGTCTTCGATCACTTCGATATCGGAGGCGAGTCCCGCACGGGCAAATACACCCTCGAACAAATCGTGGCTGAGCAGGCTATTGTCGGGCACTCGGCCAGCCAGCGAGGCTTCAAAGGCATCAATCTCATAAATACCTTTACCGGCGAACGAGCCTTCGCCGACCAGATCCTGATAGAGATCTGAAATAGCGGCAGCGTAGGGATCGATACCCCCCGGTGCGGAGAATAGTCGCTGGTAGATGGAGCCTTCGCCCCCTGTGGGCAGCGACGGCGTCACTCGAGGCTGCAGTATTGCATACCCCTCCACGACCCGGCGTAGTTGTTGATCCATTCGTGGCCGGTTTAACGGATGCGCCATTTTACCGATCAACCGGCTGGCTGCGCCCCGGGGCAGGCGAGTGTCGGCATCCAGAGTGATGACATAGCGCACGTCACTGGGCAGTGGCGGCGGCTCGATAAAGGTGGTGTTCGTGGCGCCACGAAGCAAGCGGTTTAGCTCGTGCAGCTTGCCCCGCTTACGCTCCCACCCCATCCAGGTATTCTCGCTGGCGTTAAATACCCGCCGCCGATGGAGCAAAAAGAAGCGTTTATCGCTATCGAGGGCGACAGGACAATAACGCTTATTTAACTGCTCTACTGCTGCTTGAGCAGCCAATAACAGCGCGGCCTCATGGGGTAGTTCCGCTTGGGGGGCATCTACGCCGTCAAGCAGCAGCGCGTAGCCAAGCGCCCCCTCACCGCTGGATAAGTGGTGCACTTCAAGACGCTCAATCTGTTCGCGCAGATCTTCTTCGCCGGTCAGCAGCGTAGGTACCGCCACCAGGGTTCTTAACTGAGGCGGAACGCCTTTGGCAAGGTCGAGCCCCGGCAGTGGCTGAGCATCAATAGCGTAGATAATCAGGCGGTTAACGATCAGCGTCGCGACTTCCATAATGGGCAGGAAACCGAATGCCCCTAGAAGTATAAGCCAGGGTAGTGGTACATCACCGATCGCCAGCGGCAACGAAAGCAGCAGCCCACCAGTCAGCGCCATCAGGCTCAGCGTCACCACGGCCATCAGTACGATATAGCTGCGAATACCGTGGTGAATGAGTGTCCGGCGCAGCCATTGGCGTGAGGAGGGGGTAAATCGTATCTGCTGCTCAAGGGCTATCCGACCTGAGCCTACCAAGAAGTAGCCAGGGTCTCCCTGGCGTGCTGCTTCGGCCGGGTCGCTGGTGGCGCCTCCTGCCTGCTGGGAGAGTGAGAGTGCGGCTTCGACTACTTCAAGCTCGCTGAAACGAGAGCCACGGGCGAGTTGTTCTATGGCGCTGCGATACTGATTGCGGGTGGGGAAATTGAGCTGGCTGAAGTGGCTCTGCTGGCGTAACTGTTTATCCACCAAACTAACGTTCTCAAACAGCTCTGCCCAGTCGATGCTGGAAACGAAGCGCATGCTGGTGATGATATTGCGCACGGTTACGTTGGCGGCGCCTTGGCGCTGCTGGGCGTGCTGAACCATGTCGTCAATGCTGTCACCCTGCTGGCTAAGCTTCTCATCTAGCCAGCCTACCAGCGGGCTGCAGCGGGGGTCTAAGCCGCGTAGCCGCTTAGCGAGCTGAGCAGTGAAGGGCTCTGCTAATGGCCCTTTATGAATATTGAGCGTGCTGGTTTCCAGGTGAAAGTTATGACGTTCCTGGGAGGTTTGCCGGTCGGTGGGCGTTAGCCATTTAGTGGCCAATGCATCGGCTTCGTCCCTTGCGGTTTGTTCGCTGATAATTTGGTCGGCAAGGCGTCGCAGGTTCTCGATCAGCACAATACGTAGCGTGATCGCCACCGCCCAAAGTTCGCCAATGGTCAGAGGCTGAACGCGCTGGTAAGCGGTGATAAAGTTCTGCAAATTATCCAGTTCGACATGGCTGTCAGTATGCGCCACAAAAGCCCAGGCGATACCAAATACCCGCGGGTAGCCCGCAAAAGGCCCGTTGGCTAACTTTGGTAGCTGGCGGTAATAACCGGGGGGAAGGTCGCTGCGTATCTCGCGAATTTGCGCTTCAATCAGGTGGTAATTATCGAGCAGCCAAGCGGCGGCAGGCACAATTTCTCTCCCACCTGCCAGCGCTGTGGCGCTGGCGCGATAAACGTCCAGCAAAGCGCGCGCGTTATCGTTGAGCCGTCTTGCTAACGACACTACCTTGGGTGGCGTGCTGGTCACTGCTTGGTTAAGCGCCAAGCTGCTAGCGTGCTGTTCAAGTCGCTCTGCGCTGAAGAGCTCTTCCCTGACGGGGGTAGTCGAGTTCCACGGCGCTGCAAACGTAGGGTGCGGACGCACAAAACGGAGAAGTTGTTTCACAGATTCCATCCTGGTGAGAGTGCACCTCGGCGCACCAACGATGCTTCCTTACCAGAACAATGGTCGTGATGTGAGATTTCGTCCGTGCGCTAGCGCACATTGCGCTTATGTCACTGTTAGTATTTGCGCATAGTTAAACTAAAGTTGTTAGACTTTGGTTGTAATTAATGGCAAATCACTGGACTAATTGCCTATTGCAGTTAATAAAGGGCGCCAAAGGAGGTTCCGTGTCGCCCATCGTGCGGCATATATATCGGAATGTTGATCCTCGATTTGTTCTTTTCACTCTGACCGTAAGTGGCGCAAATTGTATGCATAAAACTGCCCTGATGACGGTATGGGATCAGCTATGGCACTCCCACTACCAAGCCAAAAAACTATTGATGTGCGCGCTACCTACGGGCGGGGCCGCCAACGCCGCGGCTTCGAATACCAAGCGTAATCCTTCCCCTCAACCTAAGCCGCCTGCCTACACCACGCCGCAGAAGATTGGCCTGTTGCTTGGTCCGCTGCTGTTCGCTTTTGTGGTGATGTTCTTTCACCCTGAAGACTTAAGCTTTGAAGGGCGTATGGTGCTCGCTACCACTCTGTGGGTGGCCGTATGGTGGATCACCGAAGCTATTCCGATTCCCGCGACCTCGTTGCTACCCATTGTGCTTTTACCGATTACCGGCGCTTTGGATGGCAATACCGTTACGGCCGCCTACGGTAATCCGATCATTTTCCTGTTTCTGGGCGGTTTTATGATCGCGCTGGCAATGGAGCGATGGGATCTTCACAAGCGTATCGCGCTGTCGATTATTGCCGTGTTGGGCACCAGTATTAATAGCATCGTGTTTGGTTTTATGGCCGCGACGGGCTTTTTGTCCATGTGGGTCTCCAACACCGCATCGGTCATGATGATGCTGCCGATCGGTACCGCTATCGTGTATCAGGTGAGCCAAGAGCTGGCGAAAAGTGACGGCGACCACAGTGCCGAAATCGATAAGTTCAGCAAAGCGCTGATTTTTGGTATCGGTTATGGCGGTACCATTGGGGGCCTGGGCACGCTCATTGGAACCCCACCGAATATCATACTCGCCGCAATTGTAAATCAGCTGTTTGGCATTGAGATCTCCTTTGCCGGTTGGCTCATGTTTGCATTTCCCATTGTGTGTGTACTGCTTTTTATCACCTGGCTGCTACTTACGCGGGTGTTTTTCCGCATTGACTTTAGTCACCTACCAGGTGGCCGAGAGCTGATTAACAAAGAAAAAGCGGCGCTGGGTAACACCAGCTTTGAAGAGAAAGCGGTGCTGGTGGTGTTTTTGTTCGCTGCCTTTATGTGGATCACCCGCTCGTTCTTGTGGCAGGGGCAGATCATCAATATCCCTGGCATCAATGACACCATGATCGCGATTGTCGCTGCGCTGCTGTTGTTTTTGATTCCCTCCAAAAACAAAGGTGGTTGCCTGTTGGGTTGGGACGTGGCGAAAGACGTACCCTGGGGCATTCTGCTGTTGTTCGGAGGTGGTTTGGCTATCGCCGCAGGCTTTGGCTCTTCCGGCCTGGCGGAGTGGATCGGTGGGCAAATGAGTGTGCTGGAAGGCGCCAACTTCTTACTGGTCATCCTGCTGGCGACCGGCATGGTGCTGTTCTTGACCGAAATCACCTCGAATACCGCCACGGCCACCATGATTTTGCCGGTGTTGGCATCGCTGGCGCTGGCGCTGGATATCCACCCCTTCGTGCTGATGGTGCCCGCCGCCATGGCCGCCAACTGTGCCTTTATGCTACCTGTTGGTACGCCGCCCAACGCCATCATCTTCGCCACTGGCAAACTGAAAATTATCGAGATGGTGCGCACCGGCTTCTGGATCAACATCATCGCCATGCTGCTGATTGTGGCGGCGGTTTACTTCCTACTGCCGGTCATGTGGGGAGTTGATCTCACCAGCTATCCAGACGCCTTCCGTCGCTAGCGCTGGTTGAGCCTAGAACCTTTAGAGAAACGATTAGCCCCGCCATTGAGCGGGGCTTTTTGTCGGTCGTTTATGTAGGTGAGGAGTTTTGTGGGTAGATTGAGTATCGGGTTGTTATCATGCCGCTACACTATTTTTTGCTGAGCCTGTTATGCGTCTACTTCACACCGCCGATTGGCACCTGGGGCGGCTGTTCCACAACCTGTCGTTGCTGGATGATCAGCGCTATGTGCTCGACCAGCTTATCGAGATTGTCGACCGGGAAAACGTCGATGCGGTACTGATTGCGGGCGATATCTACGACCGTTCGGTGCCGCCTGCGGCGGCGGTAACGCTGCTGGATGAGGTGCTCCACGCGCTCTGCGAGGAGCGCAAGCTGCCGGTGATCATGATTTCAGGTAACCACGATGGTGCTGAGCGGCTTCGTTTCGGCGCGCGCCACCTGCGTCAGGCCGGTCTGCATATTCTTTCCGACTTAGCTGATTTTGACACACCTGTAACGCTGACGATTAAGGGCGCTGAGATGGATGTGTTCGGCATTCCCTACGCCGACCCCGAACATGTGCGCAGCCAGTTTAACGTTGAGATGCGCGACTTTGACGGCGCCCACCGTTACTTGGTTGAGCGCATCGAAGAGCAGCGTCACCCTGCACGCCCCTGCATATTGATGAGCCACTGCTTTGTGGATGGCGGCAGCGCCTCTGATTCTGAACGCCCGCTGACCCTGGGCGGCGCCGAAAGCGTAGCTTGGGAGCCGATGCAAGGCTTTGACTATGTGGCGCTTGGCCACCTTCACGGCCCCCAGTACCGAGGCGGCGAGCATATTCGTTACAGCGGCTCGCTGCTCAAATATAGCTTTTCCGAAGCCAGCCAGCGTAAAGGCGTGACGCTGGTGGACCTTGATGCGAGCGGCGTCACCAAGATCGAGCAGATACCCCTCATACCCAGTCGTGAAGTTCGCGTATTAGAGGGCGAGATCGATGCGTTGATTGCCCAGGGGCGAACGGATGCCAATGCCGACGACTATCTGCTGGTGCGGTTAACCGACCGCCACGCCATTCTCGACCCCATGGGCAAGTTGCGTGAGGTGTATCCCAACGTGCTGCATCTCGAGAAGCCCGGCATGCTGGATGCCCAGGGTAATCAGCAGCTTGACCGTGAGCGGCTGAAGTTCAGCGCACTGGATATGTTCAGTGACTTTTTCGCCCAAACCAGCGGTGAGCCCATGACCGACCAACAAGCCGAGGCGATAAGCGAACTGATAGGCGAGCTTAGTCGTGACGAAGAGGCTCAGGGATGACACCACTAACCCTCACCATGCAGGCGTTCGGGCCCTTTGCGGGCAGTGAGACCATCGACTTCACCGCGCTGGGAAGAAGCCCACTGTTTTTGATTAATGGCCCTACCGGCGCCGGTAAAAGCTCGATTCTTGATGCCATCTGTTTTGCGCTTTACGGCCAAACCACGGGCAATGAACGCGATCCGGCGCAGATGCGTTGCGACCAGGCTGACGCTTCGCTGCTAACGGAAGTGACGCTGGATTTTCGCCTGCGCGGCGTGGATTACCGGGTTCGCCGGGTGCCCCAGCAGGAGCGCCCCAAGGCTCGCGGCGAAGGGACGACCACCCATAATGCAGAAGCCCAGCTGTGGCGATTAAAGGCAGAGGGTGAAGTGGAATCCTGCCTGGTAGCACGCAAGGTCAATGATGCCACCGCGGAGTTGCAAACCCTGATCGGCCTGGATGCCAACCAGTTTCGTCAGGTGATGGTGCTACCCCAGGGCAAGTTCCGCGAACTGCTGCTGGCAGGCTCTAAAGAGCGCGAAGTGATTTTTTCCCAGCTGTTTCAAACCCAGATTTTTCAGCGCATCGAAGAGCGTCTGCGCACCCAGGCCAACCAAATCGAGCGGGCAGTGAGTGATCATCGCCAGCATATCAGCGGCATCCTCGCTGGGGGTGAGCTTGAGAGCGAAGCCGCGTTAGCGCAAGAGCTTGAAGAGCTAACACCCCGGGTAGACCAAGCGCGGCAACGTTTTGAAACCGCCCAGCAGCAGCGCCGTAGCGCCGAAAAGCAGCGCGATGAGGCGCTGGCGCTGCAGCGTCAATTTGAGGCCCGCGATTGGCTGGCGGCGGATAAAGCCCGTCATCTTGAGCAGCACACACAGATAGAAAGCACTAAGGAGCGCTTAGCGCAAAGCACCCACGCCCAGGCGCTGCGCCCACAGAGAGCTGCCTTAGACCAAGCGCAGCAGACGCTGATCACCGCCCAGGCCGATCAGCGACAGGCGCAAGCCGCATTAGCCACTCAACGTAGTAACGCCGAACAGGCGCAGCAGGCGTTAGAAGTGGCACGCCAGCGTCAGGCAGAGCTCCCCGCGCTCCGGGAGCGCCACCGCCAATTGGGCGAATTTATTCATAAAAGCCAGCAATTAAGCGAGTTGCAGGCGCGTTTTAAAACGGCGCAGGACTCCTGGCAACAAGCCGATAGTGCGCTCAAGCGTGATGAGGCGCAGCTAGATAACATTCGCCAGCAGGGTGAAGCGATTAGCGTTAATCTGGAACGCTTACAGACAGAGTTTCAGCAGCTGGCCAGCGCCCCCGCTGAGCTAAGCCGCCATAACGACCTGCTGACCCAGCGCCAAGAGCTAGATGAACTCACCCGGCAAGCGCATGAGTTAACCAGCCAACAGCAGCAGGCGACGGAGGCACTCAACCGCCAGCAAAGCGAAGCAGAACGAGCGCAACGCCACGCCACTGAGCAGGAGATGCGTTGGCACCAGGGGCAGGCCGCGCTGTTAGCGCTCACCCTTGAACAGGATGTCCCTTGCCCGGTGTGCGGCAGCCTGGAGCATCCAGCCCCAGCGGTTAACAGTGCCGACGTGGTCAGCCAAGCGCAGGTTGAAGAAGCCAGGGCGGCGCAAGAGCAGGCTCGTCAAGCACAACAGAGCGTCGAGCGTTACCATCATCAGCTCACTCAGCAGATTAACTACAATACAGAGCAGGCCCAGCGGCTTACCCAACAGCTGGGCGAGTGGGCTAGCCAACCGCTGGCTGAGCTGCAAACTGCCTGCGAAGGCTTGCGCCGCCAAGTGCAGCGCCGGGAAAGCGTTGAACGTGAGATTAGCCAGCAAACCGCTGCTCGCGAAGCGCTGCGCTGCGAGTGGGGCGCGCTGGATAAGCAGCTTAAAACCCAACGGCCCGCGGTGGAGAAGGCAAAAGAGGACG
Organism: Halomonas sp. ATBC28; assembly: GCF_005937175.1. Classification (NCBI taxonomy): domain Bacteria; kingdom Pseudomonadati; phylum Pseudomonadota; class Gammaproteobacteria; order Oceanospirillales; family Halomonadaceae; genus Halomonas; species Halomonas sp. ATBC28. The sequence continues at coordinate 35,844 of NZ_VCQL01000026.1, forward strand.
CGTTGCGCCTAGAGAGTCAGCGCGATCAACTGAGCCAATCGCTGCCGGAAGATGCCCGCGACCCTGAGGCAATGCGCCGAACCCTCACTGAGCTTGAACACCAGATCGCACAGCTCGAAAAAGCCTGGGAGAGCGCCCAGCAGATGCTCTCGACCAGCCAAACCCAACTGGCGCGGGCGGAAGAGCAGCTACGCGGTGCGAACGAGCGAATCGAACGTAGCGAGCAGACGCTTCAGCAGGTGCAAGCTGAGTGGCAAGCCGCCCTGCAGGCCAGCCCCTTTGAAGATGAAGCAGCGTTTCAGGCTGCGCAGTTGGATGATACCCAGCGGCAAGAGTTGACTCGCCAAGTAGAGGCGTACCAACGCCGCCTGGCCGAGCTTGAAGGTGCGCTGGAGAACTACCAAACCCAGCTTGCGGAAAAAACGCCGCCGAATATGGCCGCGTTGACCAGCCTAACCGAGGCGGCCCAGGTCGAAGAGAACACCCAGCTAGAGGCGTGGCGGGGGCTGGATGGGAGGCTGACCACGCTGCGCGGTATTCGTCAAAAGCTTGCGACTGCTCACAGGGCGCAGGCAGAGCTCGAAGCCCAGTATCAGCTGTGGGGCACGCTCAGCGAAGTCGCTAACGGCCGCACGGGGCACCGTATTAGCCTGCAGCGCTTTGTGCTGGGTGTGTTGCTGGATGACGTATTGATTCAAGCTTCGGAGCGTTTGGTGCGCATGAGCCGCGGGCGTTATCAGTTGGTGCGTCGGGAAGATCCCTCCAAAGGTAACAGAGCGTCGGGTCTGGAGCTTGATGTGGCCGACACCTACACCGGCAAGAACCGTTCGGTAGCGACACTCTCCGGCGGGGAGTCTTTTATGGCCGCGCTCTCGCTGGCGCTAGGGCTCTCGGATGTAGTGCAGGCGTACGCTGGCGGTATTCAACTGGATACGCTATTTATCGATGAGGGCTTTGGCAGCCTGGATCAGGATGCGCTGGATCAAGCGATTGCCATGCTCAGCGAACTGCAAATGGGCGGGCGCATGATTGGGGTGATCTCCCATGTCAGCGAACTCAAAGAGCAAATGCCAGTTCGTATAGACGTAAGTGCCAGCCGCCACGGGAGCTCTGTGGAAGTAAAGGGCGTACTTCTTTAACGCCGCATGGCCGAGTGCAGGCAGTTTTCTTACAAGGCCTGGTTCATGCTGGGTTCATATAGAATGTTTTATAAAGTAAATGAATCGTCAAACGAGCCCTAAAGATACTATCTACTTAGGAGTACAAGGATGAACGCAAGCAAAATTTTACAGCAGCTGATGCAGCAAGCCGGCGGAAGCCAGAAGGGCGGCAGTAGCAGTGGTGTCGATGTTAAAGGCATGCTGAGCGGGCTTTCTAAGCAGCTAGGCGGTGGCAGTAGCAGTAGCAGCGGTCAAGGTGGCGGCTCCTCCAGTAGCTTTGATATGAAAAGCCTGCTTGGTGGCGGTGCCATGGGTTTACTGGTGGGTTCCAAACGTGGCCGTAGCATGGGAGGCAAAGCACTAAAATACGGCGCCATTGCTGGGGTGGGCGTGCTGGCATGGAAAGCGTGGCAGAGTTCTCAGGCGGCGAAAAATGGCAATGCGCAGCAAAATACGACCCAGAATGCGACAGAGGGCGAGCGGGTAGAAGCGCTTAGTGGCGAGCACCAAGAGCGTCGCAGCCTGGAACTGCTGCAGGCGATGATTATGGCCGCCCGGGCCGATGGCCATATTGATGAGCAGGAGCAGGCGCTGATTACCGAGCAGATTGACGCCCTAGGTGCTGATCAAGAGATGCATAACTGGGTGGAGCAGCAGCTAAAAGCACCGCTGGATGCCCAGGCACTGGCCCGCGAAGCGGACTCCCCTCAAGCGGCCCGTGAAATGTACCTGATCAGCGTGGCCGTGACCGATGATCAAAACCCCATGGAGCGCGCCTGGCTTGATCAGTTGGGCAATGCACTTAACTTACCCAAAGAGATGACCGCTGAACTTGAGCGTCAAGCGCAGCAGGCGGGTTAATGCTGGATACGGTTAATTTTTGGCTAGCTACCGGCTTTGGCCTGGGGCTAGCGCCGATGGCGCCGGGTACCTTCGGCTCGCTGCTGGGCATCCCCCTGGCGTGGTGGCTGTTAAGCCGCCCGCTAGGTCAACAAGGCGCTATCATGGCAGCTCTGCTGCTACTTGCGATACCGGTTTGCCACATCGCCGCCTGGCACTATGACGGTTTGGATCATGGCAGCATCGTCGCTGATGAGTACTTTGCGTTCCCGCTGGCGGTCATCGGGTTGCAAGCTGCGCGTCACCCGCTGGTTATGGCGTTGGCATTCGTTGTCTACCGCTTTTTCGATGCGCTGAAGCCGCCGCCGATTCATCTGGCAGAGTATGTTCATGGCGGTTTTGGCATTGTTTTGGATGATGTTATCGCGGCGTTGGTGACCTGGGTGGTGATTGCTATTGGGCTGAAGCTTTGGCAGCGTCGAACCTCTGGGCAACAGTTAAACTCGTAATAGAACACGCAACGAAAAAAGCGCCGCTAGCTTAATAAAAAGCTAGCGGCGCTCTATCTTATCGCTCATGATTTTGAGCGCTTACAGGCTTACTCTTGAACGACAATCACCGACTTGGCATTGACGAACTCGTGCATGCCGAAGCCGCCGTGCTCGCGACCGTACCCGGAGTTTTTAACGCCGCCGAAAGGCATTTCCGGGGTAGCAACACCAAAGCCGTTAATGAATACCATGCCGGTATCAAAGTACTTGCTGGCTAGCTCGGTGGCGCGTTCCACATCTTTAGAGATGATGCCGCCGCCCAGGCCGTAACGGCTGTCGTTAGCAATGCGCATGGCGTCTTCGTCATCTTTGGCACGAATCAGCGCAGCGACGGGGCCAAACAGCTCGTCGTCGTAAGCGGGCTGGCCGGGAGTCACGTTATCCAGCACGGTGACCGGGTAAAACGCGCCCTTACCGGATGGCTTTTCGCCACCGCAAAGAATCTTCGCACCTTTGCGCACGCTCTCTTCCACTTGGTCGTGGAGACCATCGCGGAGATCCACGCGAGCCATGGGGCCCAGATCGCTGTCTTCTTGGGTCGGGTCACCCGCTTTAAGCGACTGCATACGTTCTACATAGCGCTTTTTAAACGTTTCATAGTTCTTTTCAGTGACCACAAAACGCTTGGCCGCGACGCAGGTTTGACCGCCGTTGTAGACGCGCCCCTGTACGCAGGTGTCGATGGCGATATCCATATCGGCGTCATCGAGCACCAGGTAGGCGTCGTTAGAGCCCAGCTCAAGCACGGTCTTTTTAAGGTACTCAGCCGCTTTGCCAGCGACTTTGCGGCCTGCGCCATCACTACCCGTTAGCGTTACGCCACGTACCGCAGAATGAGCAATCACCTCATCAGAAACATCGTGAGAGATCACCAGTGTACGGAAGACGTTTTCCGGAAGACCCGCTTCGCGGTAGATCTTTTCCAACAGCAGGCCGCTGCCAGTCACGTTTTCAGCGTGTTTTAGCAGCACGCCGTTACCCGCCATGATATTGGCGATTGAGTAACGTACTACCTGATATGCAGGGAAGTTCCAAGGCTGAATGCCGTAGATCACACCCATCGGTGAGTAGGTCACGAAACCGCGTTTACCATTGCCAGGCTGACGCTCTTCGTCGGCTAGCTTTTTGGGGCCATGTTCAGCGGTGTAATCACAGATGCCGGTGCAAAGATCGACTTCCTGGCGGGCCTGAGAAGGCAGTTTACCCATCTCATTGACCATCAGGTCGGCAAGCTCTTCTTTATGCTTTTGCAGCGCTTGGCCAATGGCTTTGACCGTTTTAGCGCGGCTTTCCAGCGATTCTAGGCGCCAATCGAGAAACGCCTCGTAGCAGGCGTCCACTATCTGCTTGGCTTCCACGCTGCTCATTAGCGTATAGGATTCGAGGGTTTCACCATTGGTGGGATTGATCGTCTTGATACTGTTGCTCATAAGATCTCCTATCTATAGATCAACGTGGGGTCAAAGCGCCTAGCTCCAGGGCGCCTAATCGACCGGTCTATTACTGGTGCACGGTCACTGTAGTACAAAAAGAACGACCATGCATAACATTGGCGTTACCTTTCCGGCAGTGATTAAAGCAAACAGTTCAACCCATCACTTCAGTCAATGGTTGATGGTGTACCGCTTGTTACTCAAACGAAGGTCCACCGGCTTCTTCGCCCCACACTTCTTCCAGGCGCCCGTCGCGACCACAGCTGTAGCGGTAGAACTTATAGCGCACGGGGTTCTTTTGATAATAGTCCTGGTGGTACTCCTCAGCAGGCCAGAACTTGGTGGCTGGTACTATCTGGGTGGCGATCTCCCGGTCGAAGCGCGCTTCCATTTCGGCTTTGGACGCTTCGGCCAGTTCACGCTGGGCTTCGTCATGATAGAAGATCGCCGAGCGGTATTGATCGCCTACATCACAGAACTGACGGTCGACCGCAAAGGGGTCGATGTTGCGCCAGAAGATTTCTAAGAGCTGCTCGTAACTGATCTGCTCGGAGTCGTATTCGATTTGCACGACTTCAGCATGGCCAGTACCGCCCTGGGAGATTTCTTCGTAGGTGGGGTTCTCTAGTTCGCCGCCGATATAGCCGGAAATGGTGGCGCTAACACCGGGCTGGTTGTCGTAAGGGGGTTCCATACACCAGAAGCAGCCGCCTGCAAACGTGGCTTCTGCACTGCTTTGGGCTTGAAGCGAAGGGCTGGCTAGGCCAGCGGCCGCCAATACGCCAAGCGTAAATGGACGAAGAGGGGGCAGTCGGATCATTGCAAGCACTCCAGTAGCAGGGCGAGTTACTGTTCATTATGAAGTTGATTAGTCGCTTGGTGTTCCCTTTCCTTACAGCCCCTTTGTCACAACCCTTTTTTTATGACTTAGCCTAGACGATGGGGCCATACCTCATCCAGCGTACTTAGCGCAGCGTTAACGGTCGATTCGTTGGTGCTTTCATGACGCCAGATAAAGCTTAACGCGCAGGGCAGGCGAATATTCTCCGCCACCGCCAGGCCGCTCTCCTGGCGTTCGGTCATCGCCAGGGCGTCCCGGGCCAGGCTTAAGCCAACGCCTGCGCGCACCAGGTCAAGCATGCAGGCCTCCTGATCCACCTGGGCCACCCGATTGGGAACTGCGCCGCTCGGTGCCAACGCCTGTTTTAACAGCCGGTGGTGGGCGGAATCCTGTGGCGTAACAATCCAGGGCAGCGTGGCTAAGTGCTCCCAACGAGTATCAATGAGTCGATTTTCCCAGCCTGCTGGGGCAATCACGTGATAATCAAAATGGGTTAGCTCACGCCAAGCAAGCGTCTCATGGCCTTTTCCAGGGCCTTGAGCGGGTGGCGCCAGGTAAAACCCAACGTCTAAGTCGCCTTGTTCAATGCGATTAAGCACGCTGCCGCTCATTCCATGGTGAAGTTCGGTTTCTAACTGCGGTGCACGGGCCATCAAGCGGCTCAAAAAGGCGCCTAGACGGAGAAATTCGGGGTCGACAATGGTGCCAATTGAGAGCTTGCCGCGCAGCGTGCTGTGTAATGTCCCGGCGGTTTGCTCAAACGACAGGGCGCTGGCCAGCGCCTTTTCAGCGGCAGGCAGCAGTGCATGGCCGTCGGGCGTCAGAGCAAGGCCTTGAGGACGGCGACTAAACAGCGTGAGGCCTAAATTCGACTGCAGTTGCTTCAACTTTAGGCTAATGGCCGGCTGAGTCAGGTGCAGCTGTTCTGCGGCGCGTGACACGCTGCCTGTTCGTGCAACGGCCACGAAGGCGCGCAGGGTGGCGTACTCTTGCATGATTAGCCTCAAATACTCGTCGTGATATTAGTAAAGCTTATAACTGGCTTTTAAATAACTCAATTGATCCGTTCACTAGGCCCAGTAGGCTAGGCTGAAAGTAAGCTTTTTGCACACGCTTTAAACATGCGTTCTTAACTAGGTACTCCCATGACAACAACAGCGATTCAGCACTTTATTAATGGTCAGGTCACCGCGGGTGAGTCTGCTCAATCCCAGGACGTCTTTAACCCTGCCACTGGCCGAGTTACCGGCCGTGTGTCGCTCGCTTCCCCGGCGGACGTCAATACGGCGGTAGAGGCCGCACAAGCCGCTTTTCCTGCCTGGGCCGATACCCCTCCGATCCGCCGCACCCGGGTGATGTTCAAGTTTTTAGAGCTGTTAAACGCTCATAAAGATGAGCTAGCCGAAGCAATTACCAAAGAGCACGGCAAGGTGTTCACTGACGCCCAGGGTGAAGTGGCCCGTGGTATCGATATTGTTGAATTTGCCTGTGGTATCCCGCAGTTGTTAAAGGGTGACTACACCGAGCAGGTGAGTACCGGGATCGATAACTGGACGATGCGCCAGCCGCTGGGCGTCGTTGCAGGTATAACGCCATTTAATTTCCCTGCCATGGTGCCGATGTGGATGTTCCCGCTGGCAATTGCGGCGGGTAATACATTTATTTTGAAACCAAGCCCGCTTGATCCCAGTGCTTCGCTGCTGATGGCTGACTTGCTTAAGCAAGCTGGCCTGCCCGACGGCGTGTTCAACGTTGTGCAGGGTGATAAAGACTCTGTGGAAGCGCTGATCGACCATCCGCATGTTAAGGCGCTGTCGTTTGTAGGCTCAACGCCAATTGCCAACCTGATCTACGAGCGCGGCGCGCGCAACGGCAAGCGCATTCAAGCCTTGGGCGGGGCCAAAAATCATATGGTAGTGATGCCGGATGCACATTTGGATAAAGCCGTCGACGCACTGATTGGCGCCGCCTATGGCTCCGCCGGCGAGCGCTGCATGGCGATTAGCGTGGCGGTGTTGGTAGGTGATGTGGCGGATAAAGTCGTGCCAGCATTGGCTGAGCGGGCTAAAGCGCTGAAAGTAAAAGATGGTATGCAGCTGGATGCGGAAATGGGCCCCATTGTGACTCGTCAAGCCCACCAGCGGATTACTGGGTATATCGAAAAAGGCGTGGCTGAAGGTGCTGAACTGGTGGTTGATGGACGCAACTTTAATGCTTCATCGGCAGGCGAGGACTGCGCCGACGGGTTCTGGATGGGCGGTACGCTTTTTGACAATGTCACTCCCGAGATGACGATCTATAAAGAAGAAATTTTTGGCCCGGTGCTGGTCTGCGTGCGGGTGCCGGATATCGCCACTGCAATCCAGTTGATTAACGACCATGAGTTTGGCAACGGCGTTAGCTGCTTTACCGAAAGCGGTACGGTAGCGCGGGAGTTTGGCCGCCGCATTCAGGTCGGCATGGTGGGTATCAATGTGCCTATTCCGGTGCCCATGGCATGGCACGGCTTTGGTGGCTGGAAGCGCTCGCTGTTTGGTGACACCCACGCCTATGGGGAAGAAGGCGTGCGTTTCTACACCAAGCAGAAATCGATTATGCAGCGTTGGTCGGATTCGATTGATGCCGGGGCTGAATTTGTAATGCCCACGGCGAAGTAGCGACTAAACGTTACCGGAGCCAACCAATGTCAGAATCTACCCATAACAATATCGACCATATCAGTTACTTCGACTATATCGTGATCGGCGCAGGCACCGCGGGGTGCCTGATGGCTAATCGTTTGAGTGCCAATCCCAATAATAAGGTACTGCTGATAGAGGCGGGCGGTCGCGATAACTACCACTGGATTCATATTCCGGTGGGCTACCTCTACTGCATTAATAATCCACGTACCGACTGGCTGTTTCGCACCGAGCCCGATAAAGGCCTCAACGGCCGTTCGCTGATCTACCCGCGGGGGAAAACCCTGGGCGGCTGCTCTAGCATCAACGGCATGATCTATATGCGCGGCCAAGCGCGTGACTACGACCACTGGGCGGAAGTCACCGGCGACGATGCCTGGCGCTGGGAGAACTGCCTACCCGACTTTATCAAACATGAAGACCACTACCGTCTGGACGAGGGCGGAGATGCAGACGCCCAGCACCGGGATTTTCACGGCCACGGTGGGGAGTGGAGGATCGAAAAGCAGCGCCTTAAGTGGCAGGTGCTGGATGATTTCGCCGAAGCTGCCGTGCAGGCGGGGATCCCGCGTACCGACGATTTTAACCGTGGCTCTAACGAAGGCGTGGCCTACTTTGAGGTCAATCAGCGCTCGGGCTGGCGCTGGAATACCGCCAAAGCGTTTTTGCGCCCCGCGCTTAAGCGCAAAAACCTCACACTATGGCACTCCACTCAAGTCAATCGGCTGCTGTTCGAAAAAAGTGCCAACATGCTGCGGTGCACAGGGGTGGAGGTGGAGCGTGAGGGCAGCCCGCTTCGCGTCATGGCGAACAGGGAAGTAGTGCTCTGCGCAGGCGCGATTGGTACGCCGCATCTGCTGCAGCTTTCCGGTGTGGGGCCCGCAGAGTCGTTGCGTAAGCATGGCGTTGAGGTAGTGCATGAGCTGCCGGGCGTCGGCGAGAACTTGCAGGATCACCTGCAGATTCGTTCGATATATCGGATTACTAATGGCAAAACCCTCAATGCCATAGCCAGCACGCTGTGGGGTAAAGCGGGAATTGGCCTTGAGTACCTGTTTAAGCGCTCTGGGCCGATGAGCATGGCACCTTCGCAGCTGGGGGCTTTTACCCGCAGCACGAAGGATCAGCTGCACCCCAATATTGAGTACCACGTGCAGCCGCTAAGCCTGGAAGCCTTTGGTCAGCCGCTGCATCCCTACCCAGCGATTACCGCCAGCGTATGCAATTTGAACCCTACCAGCCGGGGCACCGTGCGACTTAAAAGCAGCGACCCGCGCCAGGCACCGGCGATTTCTCCCAATTACTTGAGCACCCCTGAAGATCGCAAAGTGGCGGCGGATTCTCTGCGGGTGACGAGGCGTATCGCCGAGCAGCCTGCGTTTGCCAAATACGCGCCGGAAGAGGTGAAGCCCGGCGTCGAGTATCAAAGTGACGATGAGTTAGCCCGGCTGGCTGGTGATATCGGCACGACTATTTTCCACCCGGTGGGCACCGCACGTATGGGCCAGGAAGATGATGCGATGGCAGTGGTCGATGCACGGCTGAGAGTGCGCGGTATTAGCGGGCTAAGAGTGGCTGACGCCAGCGTTATGCCGACCATCACCAGTGGCAACACCAATTCTCCGACGCTGATGATTGCCGAGAAGGCCGCCGGTTGGATACTGGCTGAGAGGCGTGAGGTTTACTAGCGACAAAATCTACTAAGCAGCGTTTTATGGGGGTGTTGACGCAGGAGGGTGGTTGAGCGCAGAATAGTTACAGTTGGTTAGCAAGTCGAACGTTGTCAGCAGTATAGAAGCGCCTCTAGCGTTAAATCTGGTGAAAGTCTCTTGTTATACCCACTGCAATTCGGGTATTTCCCGGTTTAATTAGCAACATTGAGGATTTCGATCATGGCAACTGGTACCGTTAAGTGGTTCAACGACACTAAAGGTTTCGGCTTCATTTCTCCTGACGACAATGGCGACGATCTGTTCGCGCATTTCTCAGAAATTCAGGCAGAAGGCTTCAAATCCCTGCAAGACGGCCAGAAGGTTTCCTTCGACGTCACACAGGGTAAAAAAGGCCTTCAGGCTTCTAACATCAAAGTAGAAGGTTAATTCCTTTACTAAGGTGTTAACAATCACCGCCTAGCGTTGATTGACCAGAAAACCCCGCCGAGCGCGGGGTTTTTTGTATCTGTATAATTAAGGCAATCCTTATGCTTTCCTCACACCTCATATTCCATTTTGATCTTTAAATGTTTCTAAAAATAACTTTTTAGAATATGCGATTGGCTTCACAATACCGCCATGCTTATTTGTTAAGGATGTCGTGGTTATGTCGCTGGATGCTTGGATAGCGGTCGGGGTGGTGCTCACCATCTTCCCGTTGATGGCCTTTTCACGCCTGGGGCCGGATATTATTTTGCTGGGCGCGGTGATTTTGCTAATGACGCTGGGGGTGATTGACCCACAGCAGGCGCTGGGGGGCTTCTCCAATAGCGGCCTGTTTACCGTGGCGTTTATGTATGTGCTGGTGGCCAGCATTCGCGAAACCGGCGGCATCGACCTGATCATTCGCTATGTGCTCAAACGGCCAAAAAGCGAGCGAGGCGCGTTGGTTCGCCTGCTGCTCCCCGTGGCCACGCTTAGCGGTTTTGTCAATAATACCCCGGTTGTCGCTACCTATATTCCCGCGGTCATGAGCTGGAGCCGTCGGCTGCGCTTGTCTCCCCAGCGGCTGCTGATGCCGCTCAGTTTCGCCTCTATCCTCGGTGGCACCATCACGCTCTTTGGTACCAGCACGAACTTGGTGGTGCACGGGCTATTGCTGGAGCGTTACCCAGAACTCGGTATGGGCCTGTTGGATTTGGCCTGGGTCGGTGTTCCCGTCGCCGTCGTAGGGCTTGGCTATCTTATTTTGCTCGGGCCGCGGTTGTTGCCTGCCAGGGAAGGGCTGGCCAATGCGTTTGCCAACCCACGCGAGTTCACTATCGAAATGGAAGTCGACCCGTCAGGCGTGTTGGTGGATCGCACTGTCGAAGAGGCGGGACTACGCCACCTGCAGGAGTTGTTTCTGGTTGAGATTGAGCGCGCAGGCAACGTGGTTAGCGTTGTTGGGCCTGGCGAGCAGCTAAAAGGTGGCGATCGGCTGGTGTTTGCAGGTACCTCTGATGCGGCGGTGGAGTTGCAGCAAATTCGTGGCTTAATCCCTTCCCGGGATGGTACTTCCAGCTTGGAGAAAGAGTTTAAAGAGCGTCGCTTGGTCGAGGCGGTGGTCTCAAATCAGTGCCAGTTTATTGGCCAGCGTATTCGCGATGGTCACTTTAGAACCCTTTATGGGGCAGCAGTGCTGGCGATCTGCCGTGGCGGTGAACGGGTTAAGGGTAATCTTGGCCAAGTGCGGCTGCAGCCTGCCGATGTGCTGTTGCTGGAGGCGCGTCCTCCTTTTATTGAGCGTCATCGTCAGTCGCGGGACTTTCTGCTGATTAGTGAGTTAAATGGCGCAGCTCGGCCGATCCATGAGAAGGCGCCGCTAGCGTGGGGAGTGCTGTTAGGCGCCGTACTGCTCGCCGCCTTCGGTGTGCTGAGCATGCTCAACGCTGCCATGTTGGGGGCGGCATTGGCGCTACTAACGGGCTGCTGTTCGGTGGGCGCCGCCAAGCGTGGCTTGGACACCCAGGTGTTGCTCACTATTGCCGCGTCGTTTGGGGTGGGGGCCGCGCTGCAAAGCTCTGGTGCTGCCGAGGTAATGGCCGGCGGAGTGCTCACCTTAGTGGCCGGAAACCCTTTGCTACTGTTAGTAGGCACTTACTGTGTGGTGGCGCTGCTCACCGAGCTGGTGACCAACAATGCAGCGGCAGTGATTATTTTTCCGGTGGTGATGAGCGCGGCCGAAAGCTTGGGCGTGAACCCGATGCCCTATGTGGTGGCGGTAATGTTTGCCGCCTCAGCGAGCTTTTTAACCCCCATCGGCTATCAAACCAACCTGATGGTGTATGGCCCAGGTGGTTACCGGGTGAGCGATTTTCTACGTTTGGGCGGTGGATTAAATATACTGACGGGTGCCATAGCGCTCGTTTTGATTCCCCTCGTGTGGCCCTTTTAAACGTGGCGTGGCCTTTTTAAGCATGCCATGGCTCGCTGTTAACGCGGGTTTGCGCTAGGGTGGCCCTTTTTGAATAAGGAATACGATGTCATGACTGCTCCTGGCGAACTGATTATTGAGCCGAAAGATGGTCAACCCGCCGATGCCTGTGTGTTTATTATTCACGGCTTAGGCGCGGATGGGCACGATTTTGAACCCTTGGTGCCCGCATTAGCGCTGCCTAAAGATTCTCACGTGCGCTTTATCATGCCCCATGCGCCACGCCTGCCGGTGACGATCAATGGCGGTATGGTGATGCCCGCTTGGTACGATATTTTGGCCATGGATTTGGGACGTCGGGTCGATGAGATCCAGCTCAAGAAATCTGCTGAGCGAATCCAGACGCTGATTCAAGAGCAGATCGATCAGGGCATCGATAGCCAACGCATTATTGTGGCGGGCTTTTCGCAGGGGGGTGCTGTTGCCTACCACGCCGCGCTGACTTTTCCCGCGCCGCTAGGGGGCTTATTGGCCATGTCGACTTACTTCGCGACCGCCGACAATATCGATCTTGCGGAAGCCAATCGTCAAATCCCTATAGAAGTGCAGCACGGTAATTTTGACCCCATTGTGCCTGAAAGCCTGGGTCGCAGCGGTGCTGACCGCTTAAAAGAGATGGGCTACGCGGTCAACTACCGTCAATACCCCATGGCCCATGCGCTCTGCCCCCAGCAGGTGAATGATATCGGCAAGTGGCTGAGTTCTCGCCTAAACTAAGCGCCTATTCGTGACCGATGCAAGGATGTAGCGAAAACGAATGACAGCCTCTTTTGATGCAATAGAATCTTTTGACGCACTAGAAGTGCTGCTGGCGCTGTGCCTCACGGCGTCAGCGCTAGTGTGCCTGTTTGATCGCCACATGGTGCGCGCCTGCTACTTTTTTGTGGCTTTTACGGCCGCAATGACTGCGGCCTGGTGGCAGCTCGGTGCCCCTTGGCTGGCGGCCGTCGAGCTGGTGCTAGGGGTAGGGTTAACCGGGCCCTGTTTTTTTTATGCCCTGGGCCATGTTTTACCCGGCGCTTCCTCACCTTTAGAACGCGATAAATTCAGCGAGCCTTGGTCGCGGGTGGCGATGCGGGTGGTGTTGGCGCTGGCTTGGTTTGTCATGGTCGGCGCCGCGATCCGCTATGTCGTTGCCGATATGGCTTATGCACCTTCAGAGCATCCGCTGCTTGTTGCTGGCGTGGTGATTGCCGCTACGGCCTTAGGGGCGTTTGCGCTACACCGTCATCTGCTGCGTCGGCTGCTGGCGTTTAATCTGCTCGGCTCGGCGGTGTTTATACTACTGGCTGGCGTGGCAGGCACCTCGGCGACTGCTCAGGCACTAATTAGTGTAGGGCTGCTAGTCGCCTGGCTGGGTTCAATGCTGGGTGCGCTGTTGATTCGGCAGCTTTTGCATCTCGAAGGGGTCGATGCTTTGGGGCGTGACGGTAAACCTGAAGAGGGCGCCATATGATTTGGCGCTTTGGCCTTTTCGATAGCACCTTTGAACCCCTTCTCCTTACCCACTGGGCGCTGTTAGTTGCGCTTGGCTTACCCCTGCTGCTGGGCATGCTGGCGGCACTATTCCCCCCTAAGCGGGCATGGCCCGTGGTGCTGGCGAGTGTTCCGGTGTTGGCTTCTGGGCTAATGCTGCTATCTGCTTACGATCAAGCGGGACTACTGCGCTGGCATTGGGACATAGCAGGCGTTCAGCTGTCGCTGCGCTTAAACGGGCTGAGCGTGCTGTTGCTATTAATGACCCAGGTGATTGGCGTTGCGGCAGCGCTCTATACGCCAGGGTATCTGCGCTTAAGCGAAACCGGGCCGTTGGCACGCTGGCTGTGGCCGCTGATGGGCGTAGTGCTGAGTGCGCTTTCGTTAATTTGGTTGGCCACTGACCTGTTGACCCTCTATGCCGGGCTGGAGCTGATGGGCCTTGCGGCGGTCGGGATGCTGATGCTATCGGGCAAGGTAGCCGCGCTGGTGGCGGGAATGCGCTATTTGCTCTTGGCCCTGATGGGCTCGTTAACCTATTTACTCGGGGTCGCGCTGATTTTGGGCCACTGGGGGCGGTTGGATTTGCAGGGCTTGGCTGAGGTCGTCGAGCCTGGGCCGGTGGCGTGGTTTGCCGCCGCATTGATAGGCGCAGGGCTGGCCTTGAAAGCCGCGCTGTTTCCACTGCATGCCTGGCTGACTCCTGTCCACGAGAATGCCTGGACACCGGTGAGCGCGCTGCATGCGGCGCTGGTGATCAAAGCGTCGCTGTTTATATTGCTGCAGCTGTGGAGCATTCTGCTCCCCGATACGTTCTACGCCCCGCGTGTTATCGCCTGGCTAGGCCTACTGGCGATTGTATGGGGTGGGTTACTGGCCTGGCGTACTGATTCACTTAAAACCCTGGTGGCTTCGTCCACCGTGGCCCAGTTGGGGTATCTCATGGTGGCTTTTCCGCTGCTGCTGGGGCCCGATATTGCGCCGCTGCCCCGGGCGTTAGCCTGGGAGGGGTTTTGGCTGCAGCTAATGGGCCACGCCTTTGCCAAAGCCGCCATGTTTATGGCCGCAGGCAACCTAATACTGGCCACCGGTGAGAGCACGCTCAAAGGCCTGGCGGGTACCAGCCGCCGTTTGCCGCTTTCGCTACTGGTGTTTGGCATCGCCGCTATCACTCTGATGGGCCTTCCCCCCAGTGCTGGCTTCACGGCTAAATGGATGCTGCTTCAGGCGATGATCATCACCCAGCAGTGGTGGGCGGTAGCGGCGCTACTAACCGGTACGCTATTAACAGCGGCCTATATATTTCGCCTGTTTCGTTACTCGTTTGACGAAACGGCCCCTCGCCATCGTTACCAACCTCTGGCGCCCGGTATGGATCTGATCGCACTAACGCTGGCCCTGATTGCGTTCGCCCTAGGGCTATTGGCGCATTTCCCGCTGGAATTGATGCATGGAGGTAGCCCATGAACGCCGCCTGGTTACCACTGACCGCTTTGGCGACCTCGCTACTGGTGGTGGTGATTATTTTCGCACTGCCTGAAGACGCTCGGCGCCTGCGCACAACGATCAACCTCGCGGCGGCTGTCGTTAAGATTATTCTGGTTATGCTGATGGTCAGGCGGGTAGCCGCGGGACATGAGGATATTTTTAGCTTTCAGGTAGTAGGGGGCGTTGATTTTGTCCTGCGCAGCGATGCGCTAGGGGTGATGTTCGCCGGGTTATCGTCGCTGCTTTGGCTATGCACTACCGTTTATGCCATCGGCTATCTGGAAGGCTCTGCCAACCGGAAGCGCTTTTTTGGCTTTTTTAGCCTGTGCGTGGCGAGCACGATCGGCATTGCCCTTGCCGATAACCTGTTTACCTTCCTGGTTTTTTACGAAATGTTGACGCTCTCCACCTACCCGTTGGTGGTTCACAAGGGCACCCAGCAAGCCCTCAATGCGGGACGTGTCTATTTACGCTATACACTAAGCGCTGGTGTGGTGCTGCTACTGGGGGCTGTGCTGCTGTATAGCCTGACCGGGGATCAATCATTCTCTTCAGAAGAGGGGTTGGGCGACTATGTGAACGATCACCGTGGCCTGCTAACGCTGATATTTGCGCTCTTGGTAGGTGGGCTGGCGGTAAAAGCGGCTATGGTGCCCCTGCACGGTTGGTTACCCAGAGCCATGGTGGCGCCCGCGCCGGTGAGTGCGCTGCTGCACGCCGTAGCGGTGGTGAAGGCGGGCGCGTTTGGCATTTTGCGGGTGGTTTACGACCTGTTTGGCATTGAGTTGAGCGTGGAGCTGGGCGTTATCACCGCGTTAGCGGTAGCGGCCTCTATTACGATTATCTATGGCTCGTTAAGGGCGATTGCTCAAGAGGAGCTCAAACCACGCCTCGCGTTCTCCACGATTAGTCAGGTCTCCTACGTCATTCTCGGCATCGGCTTATTCGGCCCGTTTGGCACCGTCGGCGCCTTGGCGCACTTGCTGCATCAGGGCTTAATGAAGGTCACGCTGTTCTTCTGTGCGGGTAACTATGCCGAAGAGCTGGGGATTCATCGCATCGATGAAATGGACGGTGCTGGTAAGCGTATGCCGTTGACCAGCATCGCGTTTACTATCGGCGCGTTTGGCATGATTGGCCTTCCTCCCGTTGCGGGGTTTATTACCAAGTGGTACCTCGGCGTTGGCGCGATTCAGGCCGAGATGTACTGGGTCGTCGCCGTGTTAGTGGCGAGCAGTACCCTCAACGCCATGTACTTTTTACCCATTGTGCACCGCTTATGGTTCCGTTCAGGGCCCGCCCATGGCAAAGGCAGTTGGCCCAAAGAGCGGCGTCTAGGCCGTTATGAAACCCATAGTTGGCTGCTGTTACCAATGATGTTTACCGCCTTGGTGAGTTTGGGGGCCGGGCTATTTGCCGGGCTCCCCTTTAGCCCCTTGGATTGGGCAGCTCGGGTAGCCAACGGGGAGTATCTACCATGATGACCCTGCTGCTCGCCCTGGCGCTACTTTGGCCGCTGGTCGTAATCGGTTGGACGCTATGGAGCGCCTACCGCGCTCCGGCTGTTTGTCAGAGCTATTTTTCAGCACTATGGCTAAGCGCCGCTTGGCCAGCGCTGCTGCTAGCCTACGGCGGTGAAGCGCAGTGGACGATGGATGCCTGGATGCTGGGCGGCGAATGGGCGCTTAACTCGCTAAGCCGCCCTTGGCTTGCGTTTACCTCGCTGCTCTGGGGGTTGGCAGCCATCCACGCGAGGGGCTATTTTGCGACGGAACAGGCGAAGGCCCAGGAGGGGGATCAGGATACTCAGCGACGCCTGTTGCGCTTAGCGCTGCTTTGGCCGCTGACACTGCTCGGCAACGTACTGCTGATTATTGCCCAGGATATTGCCAGTTTCTATCTAGGCTTTGCGCTGATGACCTTCGCCGCCTACGCCCTGGTGGTGCATAGCGGTACTGAGGAGGCACGACTGGGGGCCAAGGCTTATTTGATGTTAGCCGTGGTGGGGGAAGGACTCATTATAGGCGGCTTTCTATGGGCAGCCGGCGAAGCTGACACATTAACGCTGCAAGGCCTGCGTGAAGGCATTTTGGTTGCAGAACAAGGTGCATGGATGGCCGCCCTGCTGTGCTTGGGCTTTGGCGTGAAAGCAGGTGTTATTGGCTTGCACGTATGGCTACCGTTAGCCCACCCGGTGGCTCCGGCCCCGGCCAGTGCAGTGCTGAGCGGGGCGATGATTAAGGCGGGACTGCTGGGCTGGATCAGTGTGCTGCCGCTAGGGAGTGAACAGGTTTCGGCCTCATTAGCTCAGTTTGGCCGCATTATGTTAATTGCAGGGCTGTCGGCGGCGTTTGGCGCCGCGCTGTATGGGGTTTTTCAGCGCCACCCTAAAGCGGTGTTAGCATACTCCAGCATCAGCCAGATGGGCATGATGACCGCGCTAGTGGCCATGGGGTTAGTCGCGCCAGCGGTATGGCCGCTGCTATGGCCAGGCTTGGTACTATTTGCCGCCAATCACGCGCTGGCCAAAGGTTCGCTGTTTATGGGCACCAGTATCAGCGAGCACTTGCCGCGCTGGCCGCTGCCGTTGGTTTGGGCGTTGCTGGCCCTGCCGGGTATCTCGTTGGCGGGCGCCATTGGTGCGGGCCTGATCAGCAAGTGGGGCGTGAAGAGTCCGCTGTACGAAATGCACCATGAGTCCTTGATCAAGCTGCTCAGCTGGGCGGCTGTTGGCACGGCGGCACTCGTGAGTGTTGCCCTTTGGCGTCAGTGGCAGCAGCGTCATAAGGGGGGCAGTAACCGCGAGCAGTGGGGCGCCTGGTTAGTCGCCATCGCCGCAGCGCTGTTAACACCGCTGTGGCTTCCACTTCCAGCGGGCAGCATCGAGATACCCCCGCTGAAAGAGTGGCTGGGCATCATGTGGCCCTTTCCGGTCGGGGTGCTGTTCGCCGCGGTGGGTTGGTTATTAACGCGCCCGCTGAAGGGGAAATCGCTCCCCGCCGGCGACCTATGGTGGATCTACGCGGGTATTGTAGGCGCTGTGCTGGTGCCATTACGTCGGGTTGGCGACTGCTGCACCCAGATGAAAGCGACAAGCGTGGCGATCGCGCAAAAAACCGAAGAAACGTTGATGGGGCATTTAACGCGGCTGTTGTCTGCTGAGTCCTGGTTGCGTCACCATGCCAGTGGTTTGATGATGGTGCTTGCCGTATTGCTTGCGGCGCTACTGATGTGGGAAGGCCAGCGATGAGACGACTGTGTGGAATGTGCTTGTCAGGAGCCTGCTATGGGTAAGCTCCCTCGCGGTCGCCGCGCGCAGGTACCTGGTGATATTCCCCAGCGGGGTTGGCACGATATTACTTGGCGGGTAGTGCGCGCCGCTCGTCGTAACCGCCTGACCATGCTGGCCGCCGGTGTGGCTTTTTACGCCTTGCTGGCGCTGTTTCCCACTATCGCCGCGGTCATTTCCCTCTGGGGGTTACTGTTTGACCCTTATGAAGCCGGTCAGCAGTTGTATGAAATAAGCCGGTTCATGCCGCCGGATGCTGCCAAACTGATTGATCAGCAGGCTCAAAAGGTCGTGGAGAGTGCGGAATCGGGTAATTTTCTGGGCGCATTAGCCGGGCTGCTGATTGCGATGTTTATCGCTTCCAAAGGGGTGGCGGTGTTGGTTATTGGCCTTAACGTGGTGTACGGCGAAACTGAAAAACGCAGCCTGTTACACCGTAGTACGGTATTGGTCGCGCTGACTTTTGGTTTGATTTTTATGACGCTGATCTCGCTAGCGTTTATTGCCATCGTACCGGTGCTGGTCAACTCCTTGGCGATTAATCCTCCGTTGGATCAAATCCTGCAATGGCTACGCTGGCCTGCACTGTTAGTGGTGATGAGCATGCTGATTGCGCTGCTCTACCGCTACGCCCCTTATCGGCGCTCGGCCCAGTGGAGTTGGTTAAGTTATGGGACGCTGCTGGCAACGGGGATGTGGCTGTTAGGCTCCGGAGGGCTTTCGCTCTACGTGCGCTATTTCTCTACCTTTAGCGAGCTTTATGGCTCACTGGGGGCAGTGGTGGCGCTAATGCTATGGTTTTGGCTCTCTGCCTTTGTGGTGCTGTTTGGTGCGGAAGTCAACTGTGAGATGGAGCGCCAAACCTTCACTGACACCACCATTGGCGAGGCGCGCCCGCTAGGTGAACGCGAGGCGTTTGCCGCGGATACCATTGGTG
Source organism: Halomonas sp. ATBC28 (assembly GCF_005937175.1). Taxonomy (NCBI): domain Bacteria; kingdom Pseudomonadati; phylum Pseudomonadota; class Gammaproteobacteria; order Oceanospirillales; family Halomonadaceae; genus Halomonas; species Halomonas sp. ATBC28. Next base: position 54,668 of record NZ_VCQL01000026.1, read on the forward strand.
CCCCGCGGCCATGGAAGGATATTGAGGAGAGTAACGATATCTGAGGGTGGAGAAGCACCTCCCACCAGCGGTGGGAGGCGGTTGGTTTTAAAAAAATCAGGTTTAAAGAAGAAAGCTTAAAGCAGCTCTTCTGCCGCCAGGGCCAAGCGCGAGCGTTCAACGCTTTTCAGGGTGATATGCCCGGCATGGGGCCAATCACGGAAGCGCTCAACTACTGCGGCCATACCGCAGGTGTTGGCGGTAAGGTAGGGGGTGTCAATCTGCCCGACATTGCCCAGGCAGATGATTTTGGTATTGCGCCCCGCCCGAGTTACTAGCGATTTAAGCTGTTTGGGGGTGAAGTTTTGCGCCTCGTCAATGATTAGAAAGGTGTCGTTTAGGGTGCGGCCGCGCATAAAGCTCGGCGAACGGATTTGTACCCGTGAGCCAATCAACTGCCGCGTGGCACCGTTATCCCAACTGGTTTCTCCCTCCTCGTTGCGCAGCAGGTTATCCATATTGTCGTGGAAGGCACCCATCCACGGTGACATCTTCTCCTCCTCGGTGCCGGGTAGAAAGCCAATGTCTTCCCCCATGGGGATCGGCGCGCGGGTAAACACAATTCGCTCAAACAGCTTGGCATCCAGGGTCTGCTGAAAGGCGGCGGCCAGGGTCATAAAGGTCTTACCCGTACCGGCATTACCCGCAATGGTGACCAGATCAATATCGGGATCCATGAGTAGGTTTAGAGTGAAGTTTTGCCGACTGTCGTGGGCGTGAACGCCCCAAACGCCTGAGTGGTGGCGATAGTTCGTCAGCAACTGAAGGCGCGCCGAAGAGGGCCCCAGTTCACGAACGATCGCTTCGAACTCCGCCCCGTTTTCGCTATCCGAGACCAGCATGCCCACGTGCCAGTGGCGGGGCATAGTGCCGGTGAGCTGATAGAAAGTGTGGTGATCGAGTCGTTCCACCGTGACATCGACATTCAACGCTTCCCACAGTGAAGCGCCATGCTGGCCGGCGGAGGCGTAGACCTGGGCGCCCTCAATCATGGCGTCGCTGTCGGAGAAGGCGCGATCGTTGAGGTAATCCTCAACGGGCACTTTCAGCGCGGCGGCTTTAACGCGGAGGTTGATATCTTTGGTAATCAGGATGACCGAGGCGTCGGGGCGTTCTTCGCGAAGGCGGCAGGTCTCCGCCAGTATGCGGTTATCGGGGCTATCGTCGAGGGCGTCAAAGAGCTTTAAATCGTTATAACATAAAAAGTGCAGGCGTCCTGTGTCGCCGCTGATACGGGGAATCGGAATACCGCGTTGGATCTCATCAAAGGTGACTTGGCTGGTAAGGTCAGAGAGCGTACGGCTGATTTGGCGAGCCGTGCGGGCAATTTCACGTACACCATTTTTGTGCTTATCAAGTTCCTCCAGGACGGTCATGGGAATAACAACGTCGTGCTCATCGAAATGGTAGAGCGCGGTGGGGTCATGAATGAGGACATTGGTGTCCAACACATACAGCCGAGTGGCTTTCTTATCGAGTCGTACCATCGTTGGAATCACTCCTTGGTTGACGGCAACATCGACACTGGCAGGTGCGTATTACGCCCAGATGACACTTGCCAGTGTTCCTCACGTGGCGTGTCCTGGCGGCTCCTTATTTAGCTCTTTGTAATAGCGTGGAAGGCTTTGGTGTTTTTTTCCATAAAAAGATTTCAACGATATGTCAGCAAGTCCTGAGTGTTAGCCTGGTATTCGCCCAGGGCTCAGTTCTGGGAAGCTAAGAAGTGCGCCACTTTGTTTAACAAGGCGGTGGCCACCACGCCGCGGTTATCGCTCTCCACATAGCGGTAATAGTGGCTGTCTAGCACTAGATCGTGATTTAGCGTGCAGAGCGTGCCTGCCTCTAGGGCGCCTTTAACCAGCGGGTAAGGCAGCAGGGCCCAGCCGGTTGCATTGATGACGGCGTCGCGGATTACCTCAAACATGGTTAAACCCAGATAATTACCTGAAAACAGCGCCTCGCTGATCAGCTTGTCATCCTGTACGTAGGTCAAACACACTTGGGTGTACTGGGCCAAGTCGTCGCGGTTAACGCTAGGGAGGCGACTTAAAGGGTGATGGGGCGCTGCCACTAAACGCATGCTGACGGGAGCAAGGTTGGCCGCGTTGGTATCAATGCCTTCAGCGGTATACAGCCCAAAGGCAATATCCACCGTTTGGCGCTGCACAAACTGGGTGTGCTCCTGGGGTGGCACCAAGTACACCGAAATCGCGGTTAACGGAAACTGCTGTTTTAAATCATGCATCACCTGGCGCCAAAACACCTCGGGGAGAGCGTCATCACGGGCAATGCCGAGTTGGCTTTCAACGCCCTGCAAGTGTTGGTGGCAGTGTTTTTTGATCCGGCTGGCGCTGGTGAGTAAACGGTAGCAGTCGGGAAGCACGCTATCGCCTACGGCGGTCAGCGTTAGGCTGTTGCCCGAGCGCTCAAATAGCGCCACGCCCAAGCTGTCCTCCAACGCATTGACGGCAGCACTTAGCGTGCTCCGTTTTAAGCCGGTATGCCGTGCAGCGGCAGCAAAGGAGCCATGCTCGGTGACATCAATAAAAGCCTGTACCTGTTCAGCGCGCATAGTCGCCTCGTTTAATGCGTTGAGCGCCAGTTAACTTGGCGCTGAGCGATTCGTGATTGTCATAACTCTTCTCTATTATGGCGCACAATTCGCCTAACGTGATGGAGTTATCCGCGTGACCCCCTTTGTTGCCGAGCGCCGTGCGCTAAGATTTTCAGCCATTTCTGCTAGCCTGTTTGCGTTTACCGGGCTGGCACTAGGGTTGACCAGTGGTTCCATAACGATTCTTTTTGATAGCGGTTACTCGCTGTTAAGCCTGGTGTTGGCGTCGCTATCGTTATTTGCGCTTAAGCAGGCGCGTAAACCTGCAGACGATCACTACCCCTTTGGGCGGCTGACGGTGGAGCCGCTTGCGGTACTGCTCAAAGGCGTAGTGATCGCGATGGTGTGTATCGTGTCATTGGTCTCCGCGCTATGGAGCCTGCTCGCTGGTGGGCGGTTGGTCACGCTGGATTTGGCGCTGATGTTTGGCGTGGTCAACGTCACGGGTTGTTTATTAACTTGGTGGTGGCTGGCGCGCTACGCCGGTGTAGCGCGCTCTTCGCTGTTGACCGCCGAGCTACGTCAGTGGCAGATGGATACCTGGCTAAGTGCCGCTGTCATGTTGGGGTTTGGGCTTACCTGGCTGTTAACCCAGTCGCCATGGGCCAGCTACGCGCGCTTTGCCGACCCGGTGATGGTGCTGATCATTGCAGGCTACTTCTTGCCCATGCCGGTTCGCATGGTGAAGGGAGCACTGCGTGAGCTGATGTTTGGCGGTTCATGCAGCAGCGTGCGACGCGATGTGGTGGAGGATATAGCTGACTTTGATGTCACTGCCGACGATGTGCGCCTGGCCCAGGTGGGCAGCTTTTTAATGGTCGATATCCAGCTCGACAAGCAGCAGTTCGACGACGCTCAAGAGATAGTGGAGAGTGTAGAGAAACGCTGTAAACGGCTAAACCTGCGCCCTATTACCAGTCTTACCTTAGTCGCTGGCTGAGAAGGGTGAAAAAAGATTGACGTTCTGTTACAGGCAGTGCTATTTAGCGCTACCGACAATAGGTGTCGGCTTAATAGTGCTACGTTGAGGGTTGTAAAAACATGCCACTGCGCCGCTGTTTACCCGTACTGCTACTGACCACACTGGTCGCTGGCTGTGCAAGCTCTACCATTGCGCCAAGTTATACTACCGACAATCCTGACGTTATGCGGATTGGCGGCGAGCGCCCGGCTAACCGCGATGCGAGCGTTGAAAGCGCTGGATCTTTCTGCCTTGAAACCGCCGAACGCTGGAATGAGCATGGCCGTACGCCGGATGGCCAAACGCTATGGGCAAAAGACACCCTGCGTAAAGTGGTGCCTTGCAAGCAGTAGTCGTTAGCAAAACCAAAACCGCCAGCTTAGCGAAGCTGGCGGTTTTATATCAAAAAGGATAGTTAATCCTGTTTCTTTTCCGGTTTGCCTTTGCGCTGTGTACTCGCGAAATCTTCTAGCTCCTCCTCGCTCATGGAGTCATACATCTCTTTAGACGAACCATAAAGTTCACTGGGCTTGGTTTCTCCGCGCTTAGCGGATAGTGCCGCGCCCGCCGCTTTCTGTTGCGCTTTGGAGGTTGCTGGCATTGTTGAACTCCTTTCATTTAGCTTCCGTTTAACTACTGCACTATTGAGCATTTCATTTTTAAGGCTCTTCGTCATTCGGTATGGAATTGTTTCTGACAGTCTGACAGTTGACCTGTGGGAGGTAGCTTTAGCTCGCGACCATTTAGGCTGCCAGCCTGACAACACCGGGATACCTTCGGTACCCTTCGCCGAAGTGTCGGACCACCGCTGGAGGCGGCCTCCCACAACAGACAGTTGGCTTGGTGGTTTCTGTCTGAACCGTGAGGCACAAAATGTGCCGGTCAATATTAAATTCACATTAGATGACGGATAACCACTTTTAAGCATAGTAGCTGGCGCTCAGCTTTCCATTTATAGCGTGCTAACATTCATGCCCAGCCACCGGTTGACTTCCATTTGCCTGTCGCGCTATTAACCTATCGGGCGAAGTGTGCCATTCAGTAAAGTCATCGTATCAACGCTATTAATGAAGAGAACGCCATGACACCGGCTATCAATAGTGCAAAACACGCAGGCATTGCCTTTCAAATCCATGAGTACGATCACGACGCCACCGCGCACTCCTATGGATTGGAGGCGGCGGAAAAACTGGGCGTCGCGGTGGAGCAGGTTTTTAAAACCTTAGTGGTAAAGCTGGATGGCAAACAGCTGGCGGTCGGCATTGTGCCGGTGAATGGCCAGCTGGGGTTAAAGCAAATCGCCAAAGCCGCCGGCGCAAAGAAAGCGACCATGGCGGAACCGTCGGAGGTCGAGCGCACTACCGGTTATGTGCTGGGGGGCGTTAGCCCGCTGGGGCAGAAAAAGCGCTTGGCCACCTTTATTGATCACTCTGCCGAAAGCTTTGCCAGTATCTATGTAAGCGCCGGGCGTCGTGGACTTGAAATCGAGCTGGCCCCGGGGGATTTAGCCTCGCTGAGTCAGGCTACCTTTGTGCCCCTGGCCACCTGATGGCGATGTGATGGCGGCGCAGTAAGGGGCACTTTCTGGTATGGTGCGGTAATATTTTCGCGTGTCGTTTGTCTTTTAGGCTGCGTGCGCTGTTTTCCGATGGCCATCTACTGTGGCCCAAGCAAGGTAATATCGTGTCTGACTCCTCTTTCTCCTCGTTAGCGTTGCCAAAAGCTCTGCTGAGCAACCTTGCGTCCCTTGGCTACCACGAAATGTCGCCGGTGCAGGCAGAGAGCCTGCCACCGATGCTGGCCGGGCGCGATGTGCTGGCGCAGGCGAAAACCGGTTCAGGCAAAACGGCTGCGTTTGGTTTGGCACTGCTGGCTAAATTGAGAGTCGAGAGCTTTGCGGTGCAAGGATTGGTGCTGTGTCCTACCCGGGAACTCGCTGACCAGGTGGCTGAAGAGCTGCGCCGTTTGGCCCGTGGTATGGCCAATGTAAAAATACTGACCCTCTGCGGCGGTGCGCCCTTTGGGCCGCAGCTCGGCTCTTTAGAGCACGGCGCGCACATTGTTGTGGGGACACCTGGGCGTATTGACGAGCACTTGCGCAAAGGCTCGCTCACTTTGGAATCCCTCTCGATGCTGGTGTTGGATGAAGCGGATCGCATGCTGGATATGGGCTTCCAGGCAACTATTGATGACATCATTGCCGAGACCCCAACTGACCGCCAAACGCTGCTGTTCAGCGCGACCTTTCCCGACGAGCAGACATCGGGCGGCCTAACCGAGATGACCCGCGGTGTCATGCGCGAACCGGTGATGGTGAAAATCGCCGAAGTGCACGACGCCACCACGATTCAACAGCACTTCTATAGCGTCGCCAATGAAGAGGCGCGATTTGACGCCCTGCGCCAGCTGCTGCTGGTCTATCGGCCCGCGACCAGCGTGGTATTCTGCAACACTAAACGCGAAACCCAGGCAGTGGCTGATCAACTGACCGATGCTGGTTTTAGCGCCGTGGCGCTAAATGGCGATTTAGAGCAGAAGGATCGTGATCGTATTTTGATTCTGTTCTCTAACCAGAGCGCGTCTATTCTGGTGGCCACGGACGTTGCCGCCCGCGGCCTTGATATTGCCCAGCTGGACGCGGTGTTTAACTACCAAATTGCCCGTGAGCTCGATGTTCATATACACCGGGTAGGTCGCACCGGACGAGCCGGGGCCAGTGGTATTGCCTGCACGCTGGTGACCCCTAAAGAGAGTTATCGGTTGGAGCGGTTGGAAGGGTTGCTGGAGCAGGCGATTACAACCGAACCCTTGCCCAAACCCCAGCACTCGGTACCGTTCGAGCCGCCCATGGCGACACTGCAACTGGCCGGTGGCAAGAAAGATAAACTGCGCCCCGGTGATATTCTCGGCGCGCTTACCAGTGAAGGCGGCTTGCGCGGCGATCAAGTGGGTAAAATTAAAGTGCTCGCCCGCAGTGCCTATGTGGCCGTTGAGCGCGATGTGATTCAACAAGCTCAGGCCAAACTCGAGCGTGATAAATTAAAAGGGCGGGCTTTCCGTGTTCGCCGTATCCGTTATTGAACGCGTACCAAAGAGGAGCCGACGCAGCTAACCATGAAAATCCCTAAGCGATTACAACCCCTGGTCGATGATGGAATGATCGACGAGGTGTTGGTGCAGTTAATGAGTGGCAAGGAAGCGCAGGTCTACGTGGTGCGCTGCGGTGAAGAAGTGCGCTGTGCCAAGGTATTTAAGGAGGCCAAACAGCGTAGCTTTAAACAGGCCGTTCAGTATCAAGAGGGGCGTAAAGAGCGCAATAGCCGCCGTTCACGGGCGATGGCCAAAAAAACCCGTTACGGCCAGAAAGAGCAGGAGCAGGCGTGGCTGAATGCAGAAGTCGACGCGCTCTACCGTCTTGCCTCGGCGGGCGTGCGGGTACCTGAGCCTCATGGTTTTGTAGACGGCGTACTGTTGATGGAGATGATCAGCGACGCCGAAGGCAACGTCGCGCCGCGCTTGGACGAAGTCACGCTAACGCCAGAGCAGGCCGAGACCTACTACGCCAAGGTCATTCAAGACGTGGTTAAAATGCTGTGCGCGGGCCTGATTCATGGCGATTTGTCGGAATTTAACGTGCTGGTCGATGCCTCCGGCCCGGTGATTATCGATCTGCCCCAGGCTGTTGACGCCGCTGGTAATAACAGCGCGGCCGCAATGCTGTATCGCGATGTGGATAACATGCGCAATTACTTTGGCCAGTTCGCGCCAGAGCTTCTGAATACCGAATATGGCAGAGAGATGTGGGCGCTGTACGAAACCGGTGAACTACACCCAGATAGCAAGCTCACCGGCCACTTCGATGCCGACACCCATATCGCTAACGTCGATGAGTTGATGGAAGTCATCGACGATGCTAAAGAGGAAGAGGCGGAACGCCAGGCGCGTATGCGCGACGATGATGACGACGGCGAGATTCCGCAGCCTTACTGAACAGCCTCAATAAAGCTGGCTCCTCTCGTTTTACAGCAAAGTGAGGAGCCAGGTTCGAGCTTTTGCCTGCTTTTAAGATTTAACCCAGTAGTTCATTCGCTTGCTTGACCACATTGTCGACGGTAAAGCCGAAGTGCTTGAACAGATCCCCCGCCGGGGCGGATTCGCCGTAGGTGGTCATGCCGATCACGCGGCCGTCAAGACCCACATACTTGTACCAGTAGTCGGCATGGGCGGCTTCGATGGCGATACGCTTAGTCACCGCCTTGGGCAACACGCTCTCACGGTACTCGGCGTCCTGGCCGTTAAAGCGATAGGCCGAGGGCATGGAGACCACGCGCACCGCTTTGCCCTGCTGCTCGAGCTTGGCGGCGGCGTCCATGGCCAGGCCGACTTCAGAACCGGTGGCAATCAGAATCAACTCCGGCTTTTTGGGCGTGCCTTCGCTATCTTTCAGAACCGGGTCTTTAAGAACATAAGCCCCGTTTTGAATGGCTGCCAACTGCGCTTTAGTGCGCTGCTGGTGGGGCAGGTTCTGGCGTGACAGCACCAGCGCCGTGGGGCCAGAGTGACGCTTGATGGCCGCATCCCAGGCGGCGGCGGTTTCGACCGCATCACAGGGGCGCCAGGTATTGAGGTTCGGCGTGGTACGCAGGCTGGTGAGCTGCTCAATGGGCTGGTGAGTCGGGCCATCTTCACCCAGGCCGATGGAGTCATGGGTAAACACGTAAATCACCTGCTGGCCCATCAGCGACGCCATGCGGATCGAGTTACGCATGTACTCCATGAAGATCAGGAAGGTCGCACCGTAAGGTACCAGGCCGCCGTGCAGGGCGATGCCGTTCATGACCGCCCCCATGCCGAACTCACGGACACCGTAGTGCAGGTAGTTGCCGCTGGCGTCTTCCGGGGTGATCGCTTTGGCGCCTTTCCAGAAGGTCAGGTTAGACGGTGCCAGGTCGGCACTGCCACCCAGCAGTTCCGGCATTTGCGGGCCGATCACATTCAGCGCTTCGAACGAGGCCTTGCGTGACGCAATGGTTTCGCCACGCTCTTGGGCCTGCTCGATCAAGGCTTCGGTAGGCAGTTCCGCGGGCAGCTGGCGCTTCATCCGGCGGGTGAACTCTCGCGCTTCAGTGGGGAAGGCTTCAGCATAGCGGGCAAACCGCGCGTCCCACGCTTGCTGAGCCGCTTTGCCCGCTTCACGGGCATCCCAGGCGGAGTAGATCGGCTCGGGAATATGGAAGGGCGCATGGGGCCAGTCGAGCTGAGTGCGTGCCAGGGCCACTTCGTCGTCGCCTAAGGGGG
>NZ_VCQL01000027.1:0-56218 GCF_005937175.1 Halomonas sp. ATBC28
TACTCACCCGTCCGCCGCTCGTCAGCGGGTAGCAAGCTACCCCTGTTACCGCTCGACTTGCATGTGTTAGGCCTGCCGCCAGCGTTCAATCTGAGCCATGATCAAACTCTTCAGTTTAAGATCTATGTGATCCTTACATGTCACCCGAGGGCAACAAAAGCGGATCAAACTTGGCTCAAGGTTCAAACGAATTCATTCAAAACAGATATCAAAGGACGAATCCTTTAAAACCTTATTGCTTGAGTCGCTTGCCTTGATATTTGGTGATTTGTCACCAACGTCAGCAAGCGCCCACATGAATTACCTGATCAAATTGTTAAAGAGCTAGTCGATGAGGCCGTGCCCCGTTGACGTGTGCGTATACTACCCGATTCACCGCCAGGGTCAACAGCGATTTGAATATTTATGAGTAAAAACCTAGCACTGCATCTGATTAAAACAGCGCCTAGTCTGTGTGACTAGGCGCTGTAATGCTATACCCCAGCTAAACGAGCGAGAAGTTCTTCGCGTCGGCCTGGGCTAGTAAAGGCTTCCTCAATGGCGTTGCGGGTTATCTGACGAAAAACCGCCTCATCCCAGTCAAACGCATCGGCGCAAGCAATGTGATTGGTCAACATACCGCCACCAAAATAGGCGGGGTCATCCGAACTAATGGTTACTTTGAGCCCTTCAGCCAAAAGCTTGGGCAGCGGATGATCACGCAAATCCTCTACTACCTTTAAGCTGACGTTTGAAAGTGGGCAAACCGTTAGAACAATCTGTTCACTGCGCAAACGCTCAACTAGCACATCACTTTCTAAACAGCGCACCCCGTGATCAATGCGCTGAACATCAAGGATATCCAGGGCTTCTTTAATATAGTCTGCGGGGCCTTCCTCCCCGGCATGAGCCACGCGCACAAGCCCAAGCTGCTTAGCGCGCTTAAACACCTCAACAAATTTTACCGGTGGATTATTGTGCTCAGCACTATCCAGACCGATAGCATCTAGCATTTTCCAATAGGGAGCGGCTTGCTCAAGTACATGCAACGCCTCCTCTGCGGGACGGTCGCGGAGAAAAGCCATAATCATGCCGATAGAGAGGTCGAGGTTATCCTCTGCTTCCTGCTTAGCTTTTAATAGCCCAGCCATTACCACTTCAAGCGGCACACCACGCTGTAGGTGCGCCTGGGGGTCAAAGTGCATGTCGATATGCACAACACCCTCCTCCCGCGCGCGCTTGAAATAATCCATCGCCAGGTCGTAAAAATCTTCCTCGTTACGCAGCACACTCATGCCCTGAAAATAGAGATTCAGGAACCCCTGCAGATCATTGAAGTGATAAGCATCTTTGGCTTCTTGAACTGTCGTATAGGGCAGTTCAACTCCATTGCGCTGAGCTAGCGCAAACATTAACTCTGGTTCCAGCGAGCCTTCGATATGCAAATGGAGCTCTACTTTAGGAAGATTGCGTAAAAATTCGTGCATGGAGGGCTCCTGGCTATCTCTTATCAATTAATCAATATCGCTCATTACCGATTCTTTAAGTGCGAACTGGCTAAGTCTACCGGCATCTAAATGCCAGTGGTACTCGACCCCAGGCAATGGGTTCAGTGAACCAACTTGATGGACAAAGAATATAACCGTTCGATTAAGCAGCCATTGATCCAGGGAAGCCGCAAGGTGGTTTGCCGTCACCGCATCAACGCCTGCAAATGGCTCGTCAAGAATCACCACTTGAGGACTGCAAAGCATTAGCCGTGCTAATGCCAAACGCCGACCTTGACCACCCGATAGCTGCTGGCCTTTTTCGCCCACCGACGTGGCTAAGCCTTTCGGCAGTTGCTCAACCCAACCATCCAAGGCAACGGCCTTCAATACCTCCCAGAGGTTTTCATCGCTTGCGGTGGGGTTGGCAATACGCAGGTTCTCAGCAATAGAGGCATCAAACAGATCCACCTGCTGAGTGAGCATAGCAAAGTGATTAGCACGGCTTTCGACCGAGAGCTGCCACACTGGCACGCCACCCACCATCGCCTCACCCTGAGTTGCTTGTAAGCGTCCCATCAACACACTGGCTAAAGACGATTTTCCGGCACCAGAATTGCCGGTAATCACCGCTCGCTTTCCAGCGGGTAGTTGAAAATTAATACACCTTAGCGCGGGCTCTAATGTTTGCGCATAGCGCAGAGAGAGCTGATTAACCTGAACGCTGAGATCAACATCTTCAGGTAGCGTAACAACAGGGGCAGCCGACGATGAATCGCTGGTTAGCGCATTTAACCGACGCACCGCTGCATAGCTAGCGCCCAGCTTGATAAAGCTAGCAGGTAGTGCGATAAACGCCTCATTCACCCCCAGCACTATCAATGCAACCATCACCAAAACAGGGCCCGTGACCAGCTGCTGGCTAAATACCAGGCTAGCGAACCACATAACTGCCACTACCATTAATCCGCTTATGACACTCACCAGGCAGTTTATTAGCGCCGCTTTACGCCCCAAGCGGCGCTGATTGCCGAACGCTTGCTGCTCTTGAGTCGCGATCATCGTCCGGTGCCACTGGGTCGTTTGATAGCTCATCAACTCAGCCGAGGCCTGTACTTGGTCGACCACTAGGCGGCGCAACGACTGCTGGTCAACCACCTGCTGATAGCTTTGCGAAAATCCCCAGGCAGCCGCTAACAAGGTCGCTACCAGCCAGAGCAAGCCCAGCGTCACCGCCATCAGCACGGCAATGCTGGGTAACCAAATAGCCACAAAAAGCGACACAGCCAATACACCAAGCAGCGCCACCAATGGTGGCACCAAGAGTCGCAGATAAAAATTATCCAGGGTGTCGATATCAGCCGTTAAACGGCTCAGCCAGTCGCTGGCACGCTCACCCTGCAAGCGAGCGTCGTCGAAGCGTGTTAAATGGCCGAATACCCGATAACGCAAGTCGGCAAGCAGCGTTAACACCGTATTATGGTTATACAGACGCTCAACATAGCGCGCGATAGTGCGCGCCAAGGCGAAGAAACGAATGCCACCACCGGGAACATAAACATCGAGCCGCGCAGGAATACCCAGCGCTAAAGCGATACCGGTCAAAGCACTAGCGGTAATAAACCAACCCGACAACCCCAGCAGCGCAAGCCCGGCCATCAGGGTGACCCAAACCAGCAAGGCGCCCACCAAAAAGCGCCTGCGGCGGCGCACTAAGAGCAGCAGCCAAGGGCGGAAGTCACGGTAAATAGCCATCATGAGTCCACCTCTACCAGTTCACCCTGTTCAAAAGCCAGATGGCGTTGAGCGGCGGCGATCACGGCCGGATGGTGGGTCGCTATGACCAGGGTGCGCCCCTCTTGGGCAAGCTCAAGCAAAGCAGCCATCACGAACTGCTCTGTCTCTTGATCTAAACTCGCCGTCGGCTCATCTAACAGCACCAACGGCGCATTGCTAAGATACACTCGCGCGAGGGCAAGGCGTTGAGCTTGGCCACCCGATAACCCTACCCCACGCTCGCCGATTAACGTATCCAGACCCTCGGGTAGCTGAGTTAACAGAGGCCCAAAACCAGCGCGATGGAGTGCGGCAAGCATTTCTCCACGGGAAGCTTCGGGCGCCGCCAACCGTAGGTTATCGATCAAACTGCCGTGCAAGAGACAGGGCTGCTGATCCAGCCAGGCATAGCGGCTACTTTCTTGTCGAAGGTACTTGCCAGCGCTTGGGGCGATAAAGCCCGCGAGCAGCGCTAACAGCGTTGACTTGCCGCTACCGGAGACACCGCTAAGCACCACTACCTCACCCTGCTGAATGGTGAGATCGATAGGGCCTATCACTTGCCCACGGCTAGGATAAGCAACGCAAGCAGCCTTTAACTCAATGGCCGACCTATCTGACCGCGGAGCCATATAGTGATGCCCACTCACCAAACTTGGCTGATTGAGGATATTCACCACGCTCTCGGCGGCACCGAGTGCCGCCGCGCGATCATGGTAATGCTGAGAAAGCGTGCGCAGCGGTTGGAAAAATTCAGGCGCGAGCAGTAACACCGCTAAGCCCGAAAAAAGCGTCAACGATGCTGCCGGCCCGTACTCGATGTAGCCCAGCAGGCCGAAACCGACATACATAGCCACAACCGCAATCGCGACCGAGGAAAAAAACTCCAGCACTGCCGATGAGAGAAAAGCCAACCGAAGGGTACGCATGCTAAGACGTCGATAACCATCCGTGGCATACCAAACATCCTGCTGTGCGGCTGACGTACGGCCAAAAAGCTGCAGTGTGGTCATACCGCGCACACGGTCAATAAAATGCGCTGACAATCGCGATACCGCAACGAACTGGTCGCGATTAAGGCGCTCAGCCCCCATGCCGACTAATGCCATAAACAGCGGAATTAACGGAGCAGAAAGGAGCAGAAAAACAGCCACCAAGTAATCTAGCCAACCCGCCACCACCAGTATCAACAGCGGCAAGCAAAGCGTAATCCGTAACTGGGGATAAAAACGCGCGAAATAGCCTTCCAGCGCATCGATATGCTCGACCACTTGGTTAGCCAGGGAACCGCTGTGCTCGCTGGTTAGCCAAACCGGGCCTAGAGCGGAAAGTTTATCCAACAGCTGAGCTCTTGCACGCTGTCGAATTCGCAGGCTCGCCTCCAGGCTTAATGTTTCATGCCCCCACTGAAAGGCAGCGCGTAACAGCACACTGCCCACCAGAAGGGAAAATATCGGTAATAGAGAAATGGGTGATCGATGATGCACCACTAGCTGATCAATAAGCCACGCAAGCCCAACCACCACGACTATCGTTTGACTACCTGCCAACACGCCACAAAGCGCTGAACCAAGCAGGCGTTTACGCTCTCCCTTAGCCAACGCTTGCAGCCAACTGCGCGGCGTAAGAGAAAGCGTGTCTTCAGTTACCATGAATCAGTGGTATCCCTCGCCTACACGTACCTTGCCGCGGAACACCCAATAGGTCCAGGCGGTATAGGTCAATATAATCGGGATAACGAATACCATACCTACCAGCAGGAACAGCTGTGACTCCGGCGAAGAAGCCGCATCCCACAGCGTATAATCCGGCGGCACGATCACCGGCCATTTACTGACGATCAGGCCTAAATAGGTGAAGACATAAATGCCGATAGTGGCCAGGAAAGGCACCCCTTCACGCCGTTTTTGCACCGAACGGAAAACCACAAAAGCGCAAGCCAAGGCAGCAAATGGGAAAACCCAAATCAGTTGAATATTGCCGAACCAGCGCTCCCAGACCAAAGGATTCACAAACGGCGTCCAGAGGCTAATCACCGCAAAAACAAACAGCACCAGTGCCAGCAGCAGTGGAGTGATTTTATAGGCCCAATCCTGCACATGCCCCTCTGATTTCAGTATTAGCCAAGTTGCTCCTAACAGCGCGTAGCCTGCCATCAAGCCAAGCCCCGTTAGTACCGAGAAAGGCGTTAGCCAGTCAAAGGCACCGCCCACATAGGCAAAATCTTCAACCGGAAAACCCTGGATATAGGCTCCTACCACGGCACCTTGCGCAAAGGCGGCAACCGCCGACCCCCAGCAAAAAGCGCGGTTCCACCAGCGGCGGTTACGGCGAGATTTAAAGCGAAACTCAAAGGCTACGCCACGGAAGATCAAGCCTGCTAACATTAAGAAAACGCCGATGTAAAGCGCAGGCAAGAACACCGAGTAGACCAGTGGGAAAGCGCCTAATAGCCCAGCCCCGCCGAGCACTAGCCATGTTTCATTGCCGTCCCAAATTGGCGCCACCGAATTCATCATCACATCCCGAGCATCTTCATCGGGAGCAAAGGGGTAGAGAATACCCAACCCCAAATCAAACCCATCCATAAGCACATACATCATGATGCCGAAACCGATGATGAAGGCCCAAACTAACGTTAGATCAAACATTTCCATGTCTAGCTCCTCACCGGGTCAACGTCATCATCAAAAGGTGTATGCGCCGCCGACATAGGCCGCATGGGGCGCTTGAAGTTCTCGTCGGTGGTTTCGCGTTCCTCTTCCGGCAGCATGCCGTTACGCACCACACGGGTGAGGTAATAAATGCCCGCGTAAAACACCACGCCGTAGACCAAGGCATAGCCAATCAGCGTAAACAGCGCCATAGGGCCGGTGAGCGACGGGGTTAAGCCCTCGGCATGGGTCATCATGCCGTACACCAACCAAGGAGAACGGCCTGACTCTGTGACGATCCAGCCCGCCAAAACAGCCACAAACGGCATGGGAATCATTGCCGTCAGGCCTTTTAAGAATAGACGTTTGTCATAGATACGCCCTTTGCGGCGCAACACCAGCCCCGTCAGCGCCACCGCAATCATTAGCAGACCAATCCCTACCATAACTCGGAAGCCCCAGAAGACGATCAGCACTGGCGGCTGCTCTTCAGGCGCCGCTTCATTAATCCCCGGCACCTCCCCATCAACAGAGTGAGTCAAGATAATGCTGGCCAAGTTCGGAATAGCCAGCTCAAAGTGGTTGGTTTGTGCTTCCTGATCAGGAATGGCAAACAGCAGCAGCGGCACATTGCCAGAGGTTTCCCAGTGCCCTTCCATGGCAGCCACTTTAGTCGGCTGGTGCTCCAGGGTGTTTATGCCATGAAAATCGCCGATGACGGCCTGAGTCGGTGCCAAAAAAAGCAGCAGCCAGAGGCACATAGAGAGAGCTCGGCGATTCGCTTCCGGGTCTCGATCGCGCAACAGAAACCAAGCACTCACCCCAGCGACAACGAAGCCACCGGTCAAGAATGAGGCAACGGCCATATGCATAAAGCGGTAAGGAAACGACGGATTAAAGATCGCCTCGCTCCAGGAGGTCACGTGGAAGCGGAAGTCAACTAACTCTACGCCCGCAGGGGTATGCAACCAGCTGTTAGCGGATAGAATCCAGAAAGAAGAAATAAAGGTGCCCACCGCCACCATAATGGCAGCAAATAAATGAACCCCTTGAGGCACCTTACCGCGGCCGAATAGCAGGACGCCCAGGAAGGCTGCCTCTAAGAAGAACGCGGTGACAACTTCATAGCTGAGCATGGGGCCGAGGAAATTCGAAGAGGCCTGGGAAAAGTTGCTCCAGTTAGTACCAAACTGGAATGACATAACGATGCCTGACACCACCCCCATCCCAAAGACAACGGCAAACACCTTTGTCCAGAATAGCGAGAGGCGATCCCATGCAGGGTTCTTCGTTGTGAAGAACAGACCATGGAGCAGCGCAATATAAGACGCTAGACCAATCGTAAATACGGGGAAGATAGCGTGAAACGACACAACGAATGCAAATTGCAATCGCGATAAAACCAGCGGATCAAGTTCCATTTCACTCTCCTAAGACCTGAATCGATATCCCATCAATGGGCTAACACAAGCTTAGTTGAGCCTTTATGGCAGTGCACTTTTAGTTATAAGCACTAAGCTTATTTCTTTACGCTAGTTTTTTACACTACTATCCCTGCGTTACTTTGCTTCACGCAACTTAGCTTCCGTCACTAGCGCCCCTCTTGGACAGCCATTGTATTACAGTAGCCGGATGTCCAAGATGGGTCGCATTGACGCACCAATTACCCTTGCGGTGCGGTATGGCAAAGTAGGCACTATCGCGACATAATAACGACGCTGACCATATAGCTGGTGTACGCGACAAACAGCGCCAGCAGAATCCCCCCCTCCAAGCGATTAATGCGCCGCGGGCGACCACGCCAAGAAAACGCAAACAGGATCATCAGCAGCGTCATACCGGTCATCACGCTCCAGTCGCGCACGAGCACCTCTCGCCCCGCCTCAATCGGCGCAATGACACCGGCGAGGCCGACCACCGCCAAGCTATTAAACAGGTTAGACCCAACCACGTTGCCTAGCACCATATCGTGCTCTTTTCGACGCAGGGCAGTAATCGAGGAAGCAAGCTCAGGGAGCGACGTCCCGATGGCGACTACGGTCAAACCAATAATCAAATCGCTCACACCAAAGCGCAGTGCAATTTCAACGGCTCCCCACACCAGAAGCCGCGAACTAGCGATAAGCAGCACCAACCCCACCAGCGTCCACATGATGGCTTTACCGCGAGACATCGGCTTGCTATCCAGGGTTTCAGCGACCTCAGATACCAGCGCATCGTCGGACTGATTGCGAGAACGCAGAATGCTCACAACGATAAAGACAACCAATGCCAGCAACAGACCAACGGCCTCCCAACGCGCGACGAATCCATCCAGCAGCATTAGGCCCGTTGCTAACATGACCAGCATCAATATCGGCATCTCTTTACGGATAACGCTAGAGTGCACAGACAGTGGTGCAACAAGGGCTACCAAGCCGAGAATTAAACCGATATTGGCAATATTTGAGCCGTAGGCATTCCCCACCGCCAAACCTGGGTTTCCATCCATCGCCGCCAGCACAGACACCATCATTTCCGGCGCCGAAGTACCAAACCCAATCACCAGCATACCGATCAATAGGGGTGACAAACCAAGCCAACGAGAGGTTGCCGCCGCACCGTCGATAAATTTCTCGGCGCTCCAAACCAGTAAGATCAATCCAACTACAACGGCTAATGTGGGAAGCAACATTTCATTTCCTTCATGACATAATGATCGGTACTGTTTATAGGTTGTGCTTCTGAGCAACACTTCATTGCAACGGCAGTAAGATGCTATTGCTAGCAATGCCTGCCACTATGATGGCGACACTAGCACGTAAACCTGACGCGGAAGTACGCGGCCAATCAGGTCGAATCTAACTGTTCGCCATTGCGCCGCAGCATCGTTGTCTAAACTAACCCATTGGTCAAGCGGCTAGACTATGTTTTTAAACATTATTTCAGTGACATAGACTTGCTAAAATGCGTGTTTGACATGCTTAATCCGCCACATCCTAGTAGTTTTGCTAGGGGTTCGCACTGAGAGTTTTGGTTTTTGCGCCCACAAAAATTGATTAAGCGCCGTCCACTGCCCGTCAACGCCCCCATTGTTGACAGCTTGCCGCCTGAGGTTAGAACTCAGCGACGGCGTTTGCGTGCCTGCCACGAATGCGACTGGGTATCCGCGCTACCGCCGTTAAATTCTGGCGAGAAAGCAAGCTGCCCACGCTGCTCACACGTGTTGGTTAAGCGCCATCGCTACCCCGCTCAGCGCAGTATGGCCCTGGCCATCGCCTCGCTTGTCGCACTAATGCTGGCAGTGTCGTTTCCGTTTATTAGCTTTACGGTCAGCGGCGTAAGCAACCGCATCGAGCTGACCCAGACCGCCACCACACTGATTGGCTTTCACCAACCCGTGGTGGCTATCGCCGTTATTATGACCATAGTGGTGCTGCCAGCCGTGTATTTGCTTGGCGTTCTTTGGCTTCAATTTGGACTACTTCGCGATCGCCCCATGCCCTTTAGTCGCGATATTGCACGCTCACTGGCGCATTTAACGCCGTGGATGATGGCCGATGTCTTTATTATTGGCGCCTTGGTGAGCCTGATAAAAATAGCGGGCCTGGCCGATGTGGAAATAGGTATCTCCTTCTGGGCGTTTTGTGCATTTGCGCTGCTGTTGCTGATGACAAGCCAGTCCCTGGATGCCGATTGGATGTGGTTCTCGCTTGAGGGAGAACCACTGGCTCCCGAAGGTACCCGGACAGGCCTACCCGCTGGTGAACAAGGGCTGACCGGCTGCCCAACCTGCGGACTGATTAACCGCCTATCGCCCCAGGGCCGTGGGCATTGCATTCGCTGCCATGAAAAGCTTCATCAGCGTCTTCCTAACAGCTTGCAACGTACTTGGGCACTGCTGGGCGCCTCTGCCATTATGTATATTCCAGCCAATATCTACCCCATTATGACCACTACTAGCCTAGGCAACTCCTCGCCTTCTACGATTATTGGTGGCGTTGTTCAACTGATCCAGATGGGCTCCTGGCCGATCGCAGCGGTTATCTTTATCGCCAGTGTTATCGTACCTGTAGGTAAACTCGTTGCGCTAACTTGGCTTTGTTTGGTGGTTAAACGTAGCAGTGCGCTCAATGCTCAAAGTCGCACGCGGCTGTATCGTCTAACAGAGTTTATTGGTCGCTGGTCAATGGTCGATGTCTTCGTGGTGGCTATCTTAGTGGCACTGATTCGCGCAGGCTCCCTGATGTCGATTACGCCAGGCCCTGCGTCGCTCGCCTTCGGCGCCGTGGTTGTGTTAACCATGCTTGCAGCAATGACCTTTGACCCGCGCTTAATTTGGGATACCCCTCTTCCACATCGTCACCCTCTTCTTCGCCGTAAAGCGGCCACCAAGGAACCTGTTGATGGCTAACGAAACAGAATCGTCAAACACTGACCCGATTAACGATCAGGAGCTAAATAAGGCTAAAACATCGCGCCAGACCAGGTTATCGCCCATTTGGGTGGTACCGATCGTCGCGATTGCTATTGGGTTATGGCTGGTTTACGACAATTACGCTAGTCGTGGAACCCAGGTGACGCTGACCATGGAGAGTGCTGAAGGCATTGAGGCGGGCAATACGCTGATTCGCAGCCGTAATGTTGAAGTAGGCCGCGTACAAAGCGTGCGCCTGTCTGACGACCTTTCCCATGCAGTGCTGACCGCTCGTATTCAGCCGGAAGTGGAGGACCTTCTGCGCGAAGATACCCGCTTTTGGGTGGTTAAACCGCGCATTGGCCGTGAAGGTATTAGTGGGTTGGGTACCGTGCTCTCTGGCGCTTATATACAGCTTGAGCCAGGCACAGAGGAAGCACCACGGCGAGAATTCCCCGTTAGCGATATCCCCCCTGTTGCACCCGCTGGCCAAGCGGGACTGCGTCTTAGCTTGACGAGCCAGTTAGGTAACTCACTACGCGTCGGTGACCCGGTCTCCTATCAGGGCTACACAGTGGGACGCATCGAAGAAAATAGTTTCGAGCCTGAGTCACGCACCATGCAACATCAGCTATTTATTGAGGAGCCATATACAGACTTAGTCACCGACAGCACTCGCTTCTGGACCTCTAGTGGTGTCGATTTCCGCTTAGACGCCGACGGCGTTCGGGTTAACGTTGAGTCATTGGAAGCGCTGCTGGGTGGCGGCGTTACTTTCGGCGTGCCCGAAGATCTGCCCATGGGTCAGCCGGTTGAAGCCAACACACGGTTCACTCTCTACGCTGATGAGGATGCCGCTCGGGAAGGAACCTTTAATCGTTATTTGGAGTATGTACTGCTGGTCGATGAAACGGTACGCGGACTCTCCAAAGGCGCACCGGTAGAGTTTCGCGGGGTACGCATGGGCACCGTTGCCGCCGTACCCTGGAACTTTACCGCTCCGCAGCCCGACTCACGGGCACGCTTTGCCATCCCCGTACTGATCAGAGTCGAACCTCAGCGCCTAGGGATCGAAAATAGCGATATTGACCTGGAAGAGTGGAAGGCGAGATTCCAACGCATGTTCGGCCTCGGACTACGCGCCTCGCTAAAAAGTGGCAGCCTGTTAACGGGCGCTCTGTTTGTAGACTTGAACTTCCACCGCGACCTTGCCGATGAGTATGTCGCCGAGCGCTTCTCAGATCGAGATGTCTTCCCCACCGTAGCAGGCGGCTTTGCTCAGATACAGGCCCAGGTAACCGATCTACTTGAGAAACTAAACGCCCTTGAGGTTGAACCGCTGTTAACCGGTTTGGATAGTAACCTTCAAGCTTCTGAGAGCATGCTGAATGAGGTTCGCGACGTGAGCGCCTCTCTTAATCAATTGCTCAATGATCCTGAAACCCAGGCTGTGGGCGGCAACCTCAACGCAACCCTGGAGGAATTGCGCAGTACGCTACAGGGGCTATCGCCGTCATCGCCGGCCTATCAAGAGCTGACAACCGCCATTGAGCGACTGGATCGCTTGATGCGTGACCTGCAGCCTTTGACTCGCACGCTAAACGACAATCCCAGAGCACTGTTGTTTGATAATCTGGATGCTCAAGACCCCATACCGCGTGCGCCACGTGATTAAGGAGCGAACGATGTTTACATGGATGAGATATTCACTGCTGCTGATCTGCTTGTTGCTATCCGCCTGCGCCAGCAGTGTCACGCCCCCCGCTCGCTATATGCTGCCAAGCGACCCATTGGCTAGCACACCCCGCCAGCCCGAGGGTACGCTTATAGTGAGCGCACCACGGCTAGCCCACTACCTGGATGTCGACGGCATTGTGATGCAGCTAGACGACATTACACTGAATGCCGCTCGGGAACACCAGTGGGCAGAAGGCTTAGGCAGGCAATTAGAGCGGAGAGTGCGCGCCAATCTATCCAAAGCGTTGCCAACACTTAGGGTTATGCGTGGTGAAGGTGATCAATCCAACGCCCTCACCCTGCGCCTGAACGTAGATCAATTCCAGGGCCGCTTTGATGGTATCGCCGTGGCTAGCGGCCAATGGCAATTGCTCAACGATGCCGGCGAGCTGTTAGAGATGGAAACTTTCTATGCCGAAACGCCTCTTGCAGAAGATGGCTATCCCGCCCTGGTGCGTGCATTAAGTGATAGCTGGGATCAAGCTGCCGAACTTATCGCCACTAAAATACGTCAGGGCGATTATTTTGATTAATCAGTGCTTTTCTAAACTGAGTTTGCTGCACTACGCTTAATGCTAACCCTCTCAGGGATGTCAATATGCCAGCTGAACCAAGCCAGACCACGGGTCTGCCCGCTGAACAACTACGCGATGCCATTAACGCCCTAATGCATACCGTAACGGCACTGCTTGAGGGCGAACCGACTCAAGGAGTCCTCGAAACGGCTTTAAATAGCCACGATGCTCTGCGCGATCAGTTAGCAGCCCAGGCTCACGATGCCACAACGCTAGCCGCGCTTCAGCGCATTGAGCAGTTTATTACTATTCAAGCTGGGCACTATTATCAAATGGCTAGCGTCGATTTTGATGAACAGCAAAACAGTCGTTTTCTCACCCTCTTTGCGCGACAACTACTGGGGCTCGACGGCATAGGACCAGCCACGGCCCGCCAACTGTTTCAACTTGGTGTTTTCACCCCTGAGCACTTTTTTACATTAGCCCCCAAGGAAGTGGCCCAGCTTGATTTGCCTGCGGCTACTTTAGCGCGGTTAATCCCACTGCATGCCCAGGCCCCATCGCTGGAACGATTCAGCGAAACAAGCTGAGGCCCTATAACCGTGTTACACTACTCGGCTTATTACTGACACGTAGTTTTCTGGTGTGTCCGTGCACACCAGGATGATAGTGCTGCTTGGCGCTATAACCTTCACGTCTCCTGTCACGGTCATCCACGGCTACCCAACGACCATCGCGGCACACTGAATTATCTGGCACACTTCGCTGCCGCGAAGGTGAATCAACCTCGCTTTTTGAACATTACATCTAGTGATAACAGCCACTTACCGGTATTAACTCACTAGGTGACTGCGGAGAACGCATGAGCTTTTCTGAACTTGGCCTGCACGCCGATTTATTACGCGCTGTTACAGCGCAAGGTTACACCGAGCCTACCCCGATACAACGACAGGCTATCCCCGTCGTACTAGAAGGTCGTGACATGCTGGCCAGCGCCCAAACCGGCACGGGTAAAACCGCTGGTTTTACGCTGCCAATGCTGCAACGTCTAAATACCGGCAAACGACCTACAAAGCGTCAGGTACGTGCACTGGTGCTAACCCCTACCCGTGAGCTTGCCGCTCAAGTAGGCGAAAGCGTGTCGACCTACGGTCAACATCTGGCACTGCGCTCCCACATTATTTTTGGTGGCGTTGGCCAGCAGCCTCAAATCGATGCCCTAAAAGCCGGTTTGGATGTACTTGTAGCTACCCCTGGCCGCCTGCTGGATCTTCACCAGCAGGGGCATGTGGATCTCTCCTGCGTTGAGATTTTAGTGCTTGATGAAGCTGACCGTATGCTGGATATGGGCTTCATTCACGACATTAAGCGCCTGCTGCGCCTGGTGCCTAAAAAGCGCCAAAACCTGCTGTTCTCGGCGACATTCTCTAACGAGATCCAAACCCTGGCACAACAGTTGCTGGATAACCCGGCGATGATTGAGGTAGCGCCACGGAATGCCACAGCCGACAAAATTGAGCAGGCCATTTACCGTGTCGACCGCGAGAAGAAGCGCGAACTGCTGGCTCACTTAATTCAACAGAACGGCTGGTTCCAGGTTCTGGTATTTACGCGCACCAAACATGGCGCTAACCGCCTTGCAGAGCAGCTCTCCAAGCAGGACATTCCTTCCATGGCGATCCATGGCAATAAAAGCCAGGGAGCTCGCACTCGCGCGCTAACGGCATTCAAGAGCGGCGACCTGCAGGTACTCGTGGCCACCGATATCGCTGCTCGCGGCCTGGATATCAATGAGTTGCCCCACGTCGTCAATTTTGACCTGCCCAACGTGGCGGAAGATTATGTCCACCGCATTGGCCGCACCGGCCGTGCGGGCAGCAATGGCGAAGCCGTTTCGTTGGTGTGTGTCGATGAAGATGCCCTGCTGGGCAATATTGAGCGGCTAATCAAGCAGAAGCTAACAAAGCACATTGAACCTGGCTTTGAGCCCGACCCCAGTATCAAACCTGAGCCCATCGAGAATGGTCGACGCAACCAACGTCAGCCTCGCGCCAAACGCAAGCCCGAAGGCCAGAGTGCCAATACCGGCGGCGAGCGTAAACGCCGCGCGCGGCGCTAGCTCAGAGCGCAGGAATATGCGAAGGTGTCGCCTTTGCATATTCCAAGCCGCTGTTTCCAGCAGCTATTTTAGCCAATACTTTTCACGGAGTGATTATGGCGTCTTCTCAACTGATGGCCGAGTATCGCCAATGGCTGACGTTCCAACGTCAAGAGCAGCTCAGCCGCGAACATCAAGGGATCGTGCAGCGTTTAGAGGACGCCCGTGCGTCAGCTAATCAGGTGCTTCAAGCCTACCGCAGTATGGCTGAAAAGGCCTCGACCGAAGGGGCCTGCTACCGCACGATTTTCTTGCGTCAACGGGATGACAACCACGCCCTCCCCTGCGAAGGCTGGCTTTTTGTACGCCGAGTACTGAGCGAAGGCAATAGCACCCGCGTACGTGTCACCCTGCTTGAAACTTTTACCCTTGAAGATGGCATCATGGCGCCGGGCGATAAACCTGCTCGCAAGCTTACTTTAGAAATATTTGACCAGTTGAATATGGATAAAGGCATGCGCACAAACGTCAGGGTCGACTGCCTGGATACTCCCCAGGATTACCACTTCATTACGCTACTCGATGCCGTTCGCGGAGACTTGCGTCCCCACCTCAAGTAAGCACTAGCATGGCAACGCGTCGCTCGGTTACGTTTATTTTGCTGATGGTCGTGGTGGGGCTTAATTTACGCCCCGCCATGTCTTCGGTTGCCCCACTGCTTACTCGCCTGCAAGAAAGCGCGGGGCTTTCCGCTACCGCTGCGGGGTTACTCACCACGCTCCCCGTGCTGTTTTTAGGCCTCTCCGCCCCGCTTGCCCCTGCCCTGGCTAGACGTATAGGCAGTGAACGGGCGCTAAGTTCGGCACTGGCACTACTGGCTGCGGGGTTGGTTTTACGTGGTTTACCTTTCCCCGGTGGGCTCTTTATTGGCTCGGCGATGGCAGGCTGTGCGATCGGCATTGGCGGCACCCTGCTACCGGCCCTGGTTAAGCGTGAACTTCCCGATAGTGCCGACCTGCTTACCGGTTTATACACCATGGCACTCTGCTTAGGTGGCGCCTTAGGGGCTGGATTTAGCGTCCCATTAACGCAACTGCTCGGCAGTTGGCAGGCGAGTTTGATGAGCTGGTCACTGCTGGCGCTGTTCGCACTGGTGCTTTGGCACTTCCAAATGCCCCGAACCACAATGGCCAACACGCCGACAGCGCCCAAAAGCGGTATTTTACGGCTTCTTAAGCAACCGCTTACCTGGCACGTCATGCTGTTCATGGGCATTCAGTCGTCCATGGCGTACATCGTATTTGGCTGGCTGCCTACTCTGCTGGTTGATCGCGGTTATAACGAGGCCGATGCGGGCTGGACAATGGCGGTTTCTATTATGTGCCAGCTAGCCTCCGCCTTAGGCGCCCCCTGGCTTGCACGCATGGGGCGTGACCAGCGTCCCGCGCTATTGGCTGTGCTGCTTAGCACCGCCATTGGCCTATGGATGCTACTTATTGCGCCATTAGTGTGGCAATGGCCAGGCGCCGCTTTACTGGGTATCGGTCAAGGCGGCAGCTTTAGCCTGGCACTGAGCCTACTCGTCTTACGCACGGCCAACTCCCGCCTTGCCGGTCAACTTTCTGGGCTGGTTCAGGGCGGTGGTTATACACTGGCAGCACTTGGGCCTTTTGGTGTGGGAGTTATGTTGCAAACAGGCGCCAACACATCACAAATCGCTTGGTTATTGATTATTCTGATCACGGTTTGTTGTGGCTTTGCGCTACTGGCGGGCCGTAATCAGCGTCTAGATGACCAGAGCGGCGAACTTTTGATACAGCGCGTAAGACCCACTTAGCAGGTTTCGCACAAAGCCCCAGGAGATGGCGATGATCCCTCACTCCCCTCTTGCCAGCAGCGTTCCCGCCCAAGAGCGAATATTAGTCATTTACACCGGCGGCACTATCGGTATGCAACAGCATGCTGAAGGGCTTGCGCCTAGCGGTGACTTTGCCACTCGCATGGCAAAGGCCCTGAGCCAGCTACCGCTTGCCCAACAGCAATCCCTTCCACCTTATAAGGTCGTCAGCTACACCACGTTGATTGACTCAAGTGCGGCCACCCCGCTCACTTGGCAACAGCTCGCCCAGGATATCGACGACCGGCTAACGGCCTTCGCCGGTTTCGTGATTATTCACGGCACTGACACACTCAGCTGGACCGCTTCCAGCCTCGCCTATCAACTCCAGGGGCTAGATCGGCCAGTGGTCGTCACGGGCTCGATGTTGCCACTAGAATCGCCCGACAGCGATGCCTTGCACAATTTGCACGGCGCGCTGCAGTTCGCTGACAAGCCTGAGCTCCAAGAAGTGGCGATTTACTTTGCAGGGCAATTGCTGCGGGGTGCCCGCGCCATTAAGCAGCACAGCGAAGCAGCCAACGCCTTCGCAAGCCCCAACTACCCACTGCTCGGTGAGCGGGTAGGCGATGATTTCGTTTATTACCCCAGCCGTGGGCTTGGCCTTCAGCAGCGTGGCGCGCCACGTTTCGAGCTCCCCGACTACCGCCTGGTCAATCAGGGAGAGATCGTGCGCATCGCTCTTTGGCCGGGCGTAGCAGCCTGGCAGCTGGATGCTTGGTTGAGTGATTCACGGGTAAAAGGGGCGTTACTTCAGCTCTGGGGCGCGGGTAACCTCCCCGACGATCCCCACTTGCTTAACGTACTTGCCAGAGCCACCGGCGAAGGCAAACTGCTTGCCGCCATTAGCCAGTGCCCGCAGGGCAGTGTCCACCTGGGTGCTTATGCGGCAGGTCACGGCCTGAGCGATGCAGGCGTTGTGGCAGGCGATGATATGACGCCGGAGGCGGCGTTCACCAAGCTAGCCCATTTACTGGCCCAGCCACTCGCGTTAGAAGATCAACGACAGCGCTTTTTAACACCACTGGTTGGCGAACGTTGATCAAACAAAGGCTTTTGTGTGCTGGCGCAGACTGAGAATCAAGCTATGTTATAGGGAGCATTCTAACCGTTTGAAGGAGCAACAGATTATGGAAAAGCCGGTACACCATTTCAGCGAACTATTCGAGCAGTTGGGATTGGCGTCTGATGCAGCTTCAATCGAGCGCTTTATCCAGCGCAACGCCCCACTTCCGGAAACGATGCCATTGTCTGAAGCTCCCTGCTGGAACGAGGGCCAGGCAGAATTTCTGAAAGAAGCCGTAGATGACGATGCCGACTGGGCAGAGGTCGTTGACCACCTTGACGCCTCAATGCATAAACCACAATAAGTCGGTGGCCTGATCACCAATGCGCTGCTAAGCGGCGCTACTGATTTAAACGTGCCTCAACGCGCTCAAGAATTTGTCGGCTGACTTTGCCGACTAGTGGCTTGGCCGCTTTGTTGACGGCTTTCTCCATTAAGCGGTTGCGAATTTCATAGCTCAACGTTAATGCCACTTCGGTACCTTCTGGCACCTCGCGAAGGCGATAACGTCCCTGGTTCTTCACACCATCCAAGGACTCCCAGGCAAGCACATAAGGCGGCTGAACCTCGGTAACCATGACATCAAACGCCCAGTCCATACCCACGGCACGTACGTGCCAGCGGTAACGGTTTTCGCCCAGCGTTTCTATTGAGCGAATCAGATCCGAGTAATCGGCAAAATCCTCGACACGACGCAATAGTTCAAACACTCGTTCGGGCGGAGCGTTAATGATTTCACTATGTTCAATAGTTGCCATTGGTTCGCCTCTAACGACATGGATGGATAGCGTAGCATGTTGATATTCATGCTGCCCGCCTACGCACTTTTTTACTTCAATCAGGTACATGGTCAGCGCTA
Source organism: Halomonas sp. ATBC28 (assembly GCF_005937175.1). NCBI lineage: Bacteria > Pseudomonadati > Pseudomonadota > Gammaproteobacteria > Oceanospirillales > Halomonadaceae > Halomonas > Halomonas sp. ATBC28. Next base: position 18,465 of record NZ_VCQL01000027.1, read on the forward strand.
GAACTGGTCAGACTAACGGCTATTGCGTAAACTGCCGCCCTTCCGGACCGGACCCCGGAACGCCGCGTCAGCTAAACGCTGCTCGCGATTAATAAATTCTCCGACAAAGAGTGTTTTCTCATGTCATCAATACCCCCAGTGGCGGCTGATACAGCCACCACAACCGTCGTTATCTATTCCGGTGGAATGGACTCTTTTACCGTGCTTCATCGCGCGCTGCGAGAAGGGCTTAGCGTACACGCGCTTTCGTTTGACTATGGTCAGCGGCATGCTCGCGAACTCGACACTGCACACCAAGTGTGCGCCTCGCTGGGGCTACCCCATCAAGTAGTCGATATTCGCGCCATACACGGCCTGATTGATCATTCGGCGCTCACCAATCCAGACCAAGCAATGCCCCAGGGCGACTATGATGCGGACAACCTGCGCGCTACCGTCGTACCCAATCGCAATATGATCTTGCTCTCCCTGGCGATTGCCAAGGCTGTGAACATTGGCGCAGAACGAGTCGACTACGGTGCCCATGGCGGCGACCACATTCTCTACCCCGACTGCCGCCCCGAATTCGTCGAGGCAATGAACCATGTCGCGGGCATCGCCAACTTCGAGCCAGTGAAGCTACACGCCCCTTATCTCAAAGTAAGCAAGGCCGACATACTGCGTGAAGGCTTGGCAATGGGATTGGATTACCGCCATACCTGGACCTGCTACGAAGGCCGTGAACTTGCCTGCGGCGTATGCGGCAGCTGCCGCGAGCGACTGGACGCCTTTGCCGCCAACGGTGTTACCGATCCATTGGCTTACAGCGTAGACAGCGCAGTAGGTCAGCGCTGATGTATCAGGTCAAAGAAGCCTTTTACACCCTCCAGGGGGAAGGTGCTCAAGCGGGCAGAGCGAGCGTTTTCTGTCGTTTCAGCGGCTGCAATCTGTGGTCGGGCCGTGAAATTGATCGGGCGACGGCTAAATGCACCTTTTGCGATACTGACTTTATTGGCACTAACGGCATAAATGGCGGCAAGTTTGCTACTGCTACCGCCCTTGCTGAACACATTGCCGGGCTCTGGCCCAGCCAACTCGGTGACGCCAAGTCGCACGCGACGCCCTATGTGGTGTTTACCGGTGGCGAGCCGCTGCTGCAGCTTGACGCAGCGCTGATTGCCACACTGCATAGCCATGAGTTTGAGGTGGCCGTCGAGACCAACGGTACGCTGGCTCCGCCACCAGGTATTGACTGGCTGTGTGTCAGCCCTAAGGGTAGCAATCCGCTAGCCATTACCCAAGGCGACGAGTTAAAGCTTGTCTACCCTCAGGTGGACGCTCCCCCGGAGCAGTTTTCAGGCCTAGGGTTTCGCCACTTCTTTCTACAGCCGATGGATCTTGCCCCTCTCAATCAGGATAAGACCACCGTTGCTGAAGCGACCGCCTACTGCATGGCTAACCCCCAGTGGCGCCTATCGCTACAAATGCACAAATTAGCAGGTTTTGATTAATGTCCCTATTCGTGAACCAACTGACCCATATTGACGTTTCCCTTTGGTGTTCCGAGCGCGGCCTAGTAGGCTGCAGCTGGCAGGTGGACGCAGTGCTGGATGGCGAGCTGGGCGAAGATGGCATGCTGTTCGATTTTGGTGAAGTCAAGCCGTGGATCAAGCGCACGCTAGACAGCGGCCTCGATCATACTCTGCTGGTACCTACTCAGGCGCCTGGGGTCACGGTGACGGAGTGCCCCGAAGGTGTGTGCGTGCGAACCACCACGCCCTATCCGATGGAAGTGCGCGGCCCCAAGGAGGCGTTTAGCCTGCTGCCGTGGCAAACCATTGAGCTTGACACGGTCGCGGAGCACTTAAGTCAGCAGCTGACTGAAGAACGGCCTGAGAATGTCCATCAGGTTACCCTTACGCTTAGCGACGAGGCCATCGATGGCGCTGCCTATGGCTACTCGCACGGCCTGAAGCGCCATTTAGGCAACTGCCAGCGTATCGCTCACGGCCACCGTTCACGGCTACACATCTTTCAGCAAGAGCTGCGTCAACCTACGCTCGAACAACAGTGGGCCGCATGGCTGGAAAATCGCTACCTGCTTGAAGAGGCGGATATCACCTCACGGGATAACGATTTCCTTACCTGCGGCTATCGCGCCGCCCAAGGTGATTTCTCCATTACGCTGCCACAGTCGCTATGCGCAGTCCTCCCCGGCCCCACCACGGTAGAAAATATCGCCGCCTGGCTGGCAAAAGAGGTTGCCACGCAAAGCGGCGTAACCACGTGTATCCAGGCCTTTGAGGGCATCAACAAGGGCGCGATTGCCGTATGTTCACCTAGTCCAAGTGCTAGGCTATGAGTGAAGGGTGTCGTGCGGGGTGTGGCGCCTGCTGCATCGCGCCTTCAATTAGCTCAGCTATCCCCGGCATGCCTGAGGGCAAGCCGGCGGGCGTTCGCTGCGTGCAGTTAGACGAGGATAACCTGTGTCGTTTGTTCGGGGATCCGAGCCGCCCCAGGGTCTGCGAGCGGTTTAACTTTGACGCTAGTGTGTGCGGCGAGAACCGGGAAGAGGCGCTCGCCACGTTGACGTGGCTGGAGCAGGACACCCGTTAAAGAGCCCCCTGCTTTAGCTTATCAACCTTCAGCGCCTACCGGCCGAGGCAAACGGCGATCCAACAAGCTGATCCAACGGGTTAGCACCGGCGCATCGCTGTGGCTGACTTCGCTCAATAACTGCCTAAAACTCTCTTTCGCCTGCTGGTCGTTGGGCTCAATACGCGTCAGCCATAGTTCAAGGGCCGCTAGCTCCTGGTGGCGATTGCCGTGCTCGCGGGACTGGTTTATCGCCATCTCAGCCAATGCCTTGACTTCATTGGCGGGGTGTCCAAGCAGATCACGCACTTTAGCCAGTTGGGTGGCTAATTCGGGCAAAAATAGCGTGGTACGCTCACGGGCAATCACCAAGCACTGATCGAGGTACTCCTCTGCGGCATTTAACTCGCCTAGTTCAATGCAGGCATCCGAGTACCACAGCACCGGCCGCTGGTAGCGGTCACGGCCGTTCAGCTCCACCATCTGATCCAGGCTATCGCGTAACTGAGTCAACCCGGTAGTATCACCTGCCAGAGCTCGTTGCCAACCAAGAATACACTGGCTGGAGATTTGCCACAGCTGTAAATCGGGCGTTCCGGTCATTGCCGCCGCCCGCTCCGCATGCCGCGCGGCCAAATGGACGTGGCCCAGCTGACGATAGAGCGCAGCGGCAAATAGCAGCGCCAGCGCCAAGGTACCGGGGTGGGCAATCTTCTCCGCCAGCCGAATAGCCGCCGACACTTGCCGCTCGGCACGCTGATAATCACCACGCAGGCAGAGCGCCCAGCCCTGAAAGCAGGCGGCCGAAACTTGCGGATGATCGGAGAACGGTAGCCACTCGATCATCATTTGCGCATTGAGCGGATCGATTTCATCTAAATGGTCGTGAGCCTGCTGAATGCGACCCGCCCAGTACTCGCAGTTAGCGCGGGCATAGTCGGCCAAACGACGATAGCGAGGGTCTTCAAGGCGTGAAGCGAGATCAGCGAGCGTCGACGCCAGTGCAAAGGCATCGGCATGAGCATAGCGCTGACTACGCCCCACCCAAAGCCCCCATTTGACTAGGAATATCTGCTCAAGATCTTCTGGATCCTCCAATCTATCGGTACCCGATTCGCGCAGCAGTTCCCTCGCACGCACAAAGCTTTCGTGAGCGGTAGGCGAGCCGTGGCCCTCAAGCGAGAACGCCGCCTGACCGCGCACGGTGAGCAGACTTACTTCACGCTCAATCTCATGCTCGACGTGGCGCAAGCTCGCCAAACCGAAATCGGCCATGCGTAGCGCGGTTCGGTTGGCACTCACCTTGAGCGCTTCACGGGCGGCCAATTCGAAATAGCGTGCACCACGGGCATAATGACCGCTCCGGCGCAGGTGAGTGGCAAAATCGCCGGGGTGGCGACTAATCCAGACAGGGAAGCGCTCCTCTATTAGGGTCACTACCTGTTGGTGCAGCTTGACCCGCACATCCCGCGGGCAAGAAAGGTAGGCAGCTTCTTGCAGCAACTGGTGGCTAAACTGATATTCGTGCTCGCCGCTCTCTTTATCGACCGGCTCGACAATCTCCAGCGCCCGCATATGTTCGAGCGCCTGGTTAAGTCGCCCTTTTTCCCAGCCGCTACACTCCAGTAGGAAATCCAACCGGAAACGCTTACCCAGCACTGCCGCTACGTGGGCAATTTCGCGGTCACCCTCAAGCTGATCAATACGGCTTGCCAGCAGCCCTAACAATCCTTTGGGCAGTTCATCGAACTGGACACTACGCCCTTCGCGACGATCCATATCCAGACGCCGACAAATTTCCTGCATATAGAGCGGCACGCCATCGCAGCGCTCAATAATCTGGTTACGTAACCGTGGGCTCAAATGAATGCGGTAGCGCCGTGACAGCTGTGACAATAGCCGTGAAGACTGCTGCGGATCCAGATTCCCCAAACTAATCTGTTGATCCCAATGCAGCTTCACCGGCAGCAGTTCTCGGCCGTGGTGGCTAGCCACCAACATGAAGGCGGTATTGATAGGTAAACGTGCCTGAAGCCCCGCGAGCACTTTAAACGACGGCTCATCAAGCCACTGTAAATCATCGACCATCAGCACCAGGGTATGAGTGGTCGCCTGGCGCTCGATTAAGCGGTGCAGCAACATCACCACCAATTCAACGGCTTCACCGCTTTGGGCAAGCTGGGTGATCTCCTGAACTTCGTGCACCCCAAGCGCCTCTTCCAACAGGTGCTGACGCTCGGGCGTAAGCTGGTCAAACTCAAGCGTTGCCTGTAGCTCGTGAATCGCCTCGATAGTCAGCGGTTGCTTGAGATACCAGCCCACCAGAGTCCGGGCAACGCCGTAGGTATCTAGCACCGACAGCCTCGTGGTGGGCTGCCAGCAAATTGCCGCATCGCGACTAAGTTCTAACTGGCGGAAACCGACCATCAGCGCCGATTTGCCCATGCCAGATGCCCCGCGAACTAACACGCTTTGACGCAAACCTATACCTGCCCGCGCCAACGCGTCGCGCAGCGTACGCAGCGAGGTTTCACGCCCGACCAGGCTAGGCGGCAGTGCATCGCGACCGCCTTCGTTTAGGCCCAGCACTAAAGCGCGCAGTCGAACGCGACCGTCGCTAGCCACCAAACGCGATACCAAGCGTGGCTGTAGATCAAGCGCGGGCGGCATGTGCTGACTGGCTTCTTGTGAGATAACCAGCTCACTGCCTTCAGCTGCGCTCATTAGCTCCAGCGAGGTTTGGGTGACTTGCCCCAGCGGATCCGCCAATTGCCGCTCGGGCAAGTAGACGACTTGCCCACTGTGCAAACCAGCAGCTAACTCAAATTGCGGCACTTCGCCTTCGCCAGACCAGTGGCGAGCACTCTCCTGGGGAAGCGCCTGACGGCAGTGCTCATAGAGCGCCACTAACTCAGCCAGTTGGTGAGCAGGCCCATGGGTACCGAAACACGCCAGCCCCAAGCCACCAGTGGCGCCAGGCAGCCAGAAGCCGCCCAAGTGATGGCACTGCTGCTCTAGCCATCGCAACAGCTCTAACTGCAGAGTGAGGCAATGTCGGGTCGCGGCTCGGTCTTGCCACTCCCCTTTCAGGCGCAGCCGGATAGCCATCACGGAAAGTTGGCGCAGCTCAATCTCATCTTCACGCAGCGGTTTACTGTCTGCCGCCAGCGCGCGGGAAAACGCGCCCTGGGGACTCATCATCCGGGGGTCATGGTGGCCGTCAGACCAGTAGCTTGCCAACTGTAAGAAGCTAGGTTCAGGCTGCTGGCCTGACAACGCCAGTAGCTGCAAGTAGCTATTATACTGCTCGTGCGCGGCGGCCATTTGATTCTGTTCAGCCAGTTGGCGAACCAAGCGCTCATGAAACGGGCCATAGCCGGAAAAGCGACTGACCAGTGTTTCCAGGATCAGGTCAGGCACATCGGTATGTGCTTCGAGTACTTGTTCAGCAAAACGAATGACGCGCTGGCGCCACTCATTGCGCACCTGGACTAACCAGCGCTGAAACTCACTACAGGTGGCCAATTGAAGTTCTTCAATCAGGTCACCTTGGTAACAGGTCATCAGTGCTTCCAGGGTATCCAAGTCGCGCGGCCCTTCAAGCAGTTGTTGCAGTGTATGCAGGTCGACTTTCCAATTGGCCGGAAGCTGGAAGGCAATCGTTTGCCGTGAGACGCTTAATACTTGGTCGGCGCTCTCCCCCAACGACTGGCGTAAACAGTGCAGCGCGTGACGCAGGTTAGTTCTGCCTGAGGATAACCCTTGGTCAGGCCACAGCAGTTCCGCCAGCGCGGCGCGGTTAACCGGCTGACGATGCAGCAGCAGATAAACGAGCAGCGCCTTCACTTTGTCATAGCTAAAGTGGGTTAATACGTCTTCGCCCTGGGTAAGCGAAAAGTGACCAAAGAGAGTTAACTGGTCTGTCTCACGAGCATCGCGCATGATAAACATCCTGCCGGGCTAAGCGGGTTAAGCTGGCACACCGCTATGGAAACGAAAAGCCGTATCGGGCGTAGTAATCAGCTCCGCTTCACGCGCTACAAAAAAAGCGATCCGCTCATCAATAGAGCCCGATGTCTGCTGGCGAGCCAGTAATAGGTAGTCCTCAAAGTGACGGCCTTCTGACTTCACCAGGGTGCGATAAAACTTGGCGAGCTCTTCATCTAAATACGGAATCAAGCAAGCGAATCGTTCGCAACTACGCGCTTCGATAAGGGCGCCAATGATGAGCACATCGATTAACCGTTCGGGATCATTGCTGCGCAGGTGTCGCCTAAGGCCTTCCGCGTAGCGTGAAGCGGTCAAGTGTTGGTAGGTCACCCCACGCGCCTCCATGAGCGCAACCACTTGCTCGAAATGGAGCAACTCTTCGCGCGCCAATTGCGACATTTTGCTTAGCAGAAGTGGCTGATCGACGTAGCGATAGAGCAAACTCATGGCGGTGGAAGCGGCTTTTTTTTCACACTGAGCGTGGTCGACCAGCAGCGTTTCAGGATTCTCTAACGCCCATTGCAGCCACGCCTCAGGTGTTGCACAGGCCAAAAACTGGTGCAAACTTTCCGGCAGCAGATCATCCGCTTTCACCGCATGATCAGCCGTTTGTAAGGCATTCTTTTGTTTAGAGGGCGGAAGTGTACCGGGTTGTATCAACATAACACCATTACCGAGCTTATATCTCACTATTGTACAACATATAAGCGCGCAAGGCGCTTACAGTTCCCTGTTGAATTGCGTTCTTCATACCCTGAATCGCTTATTACTAATGTAGTTGCGCGCTTAAAAATGCTCCACACACTTTTAATCAGCTCGCTTACGTAAGTACCACAGCAGTTAGATAGCGCTAAGGTCATAAAGTGAGGACTATGGTAACGCGCTGTAACGACAATCACACCTACACAACCTGTGGTTAGCCCGTAAATGGGGAAAAAACTTTCCTGTTTTTACGCCAATAGGCTAATAAAAAGCGTTTTTTTGATCCGTTTAAATCAAGGTATCAACATAAAGTACAAGAGTCGTCTTTGCTTGCCAGCTTAACATTGTCGACAGTTTGCCGTAGAATCGCAGCCATCCAACCACACGCTGTTTGTCAAGCGTATGTCATATGTGATCGGCTCCACTCTACACCCACTGCGCGGCCACCACCGTGCACCGTGCAGGCCATCACCATAAAGTAAATGAAACGTGAATGAGAGGGCCCCAACGTGCTTGAAGCTTACCGCCAACATGTCGAGGAACGTGCAGCTGAGGGCGTCCCGCCCAAACCCCTAAACGCCGAACAAGTAGCCTTACTGGTTGAGCTGCTGAAGACGCCACCGGCCGGTGAAGAGGAGTTTATCCTCGACTTAATCACCAACCGCGTTCCGCCGGGCGTTGACGAGGCAGCTTATGTAAAAGCAGGCTTTCTTACCGCCATTGCGAAAGGTGAAGCGAGCTCTCCGCTGATCGACAAGATTCACGCCGTCAAGCTACTGGGTACCATGCAGGGTGGCTACAACATCGTTTCAATGGTAGAGCTACTCGATAACGAGGAGCTTGCCCGAGAAGCAGGCGAGCAGCTCAAGCACACACTGCTGATGTTCGACGCCTTCCATGATGTGGAAAGCCGCGCCAAGAACGGCAACAGCGTCGCTAAAGAGGTTATTCAGTCCTGGGCAGACGCCGAGTGGTTCCTGTCTAAGCCGGCACTGGCTGAAAAAATCACCTTGAGCGTGTTTAAAGTCCCGGGCGAAACCAATACCGATGACCTATCTCCCGCGCCGGATGCCTGGTCACGTCCGGATATTCCGCTCCATGCCAACGCCATGCTCAAAAACGAGCGCGACGGCATTGAGCCAGTGGTTCCAGGTACCACTGGCCCGCTCAAGCAGATCGAAGACGTTAAAGCCAAAGGCTTTCCCGTCGTTTATGTAGGCGACGTGGTCGGCACCGGCTCATCGCGTAAGTCAGCCACTAACTCGGTACTGTGGTTCTTCGGCGACGATATCCCCTATGCTCCTAACAAGCGCGCTGGCGGTTTCTGCTTTGGTAGTAAAATTGCGCCTATTTTCTTTAACACCATGGAAGATTCGGGCGCCTTGCCGATTGAGATGGACGTCACCAACCTGAATATGGGCGATGTCATCGATGTTTACCCCTACGCAGGTAAAGTGTGCAAGCACGATAGCGACGAGGTAATCACCACCTTCGAGCTTAAAACGCAGCTGATTCTGGATGAAGTACGCGCTGGCGGCCGTATTCCCCTGATCATTGGCCGTGGTTTGACTGGCAAGGCGCGTGAGTCACTGGGCCTGCCCACCTCTGACGTTTTCCGCCTACCTGACCAGCCTAAAGATACCAGCAAAGGCTTCACCTTAGCGCAGAAAATGGTCGGTAAAGCGTGCGGTTTAGAGGGCGTTCGTCCCGGCATGTACTGCGAGCCCAAGATGACTACCGTTGGCTCGCAAGACACCACCGGCCCGATGACCCGTGATGAGCTGAAAGACCTTGCCTGCCTGGGCTTCCAAGCCGACCTAGTCATGCAGTCGTTCTGCCACACCGCGGCTTATCCGAAGCCCGTAGATGTGGATACTCACCACACCCTGCCCGACTTCATCATGAACCGTGGCGGCGTTTCGCTGCGCCCCGGTGACGGTATCATCCACAGCTGGCTCAACCGCATGCTGCTGCCTGATACGGTGGGCACCGGCGGTGACTCGCACACCCGTTTCCCGCTCGGCATCTCATTCCCGGCGGGTTCAGGCCTGGTAGCGTTTGCCGCGGCCACCGGCGTTATGCCGCTGGATATGCCGGAGTCGGTACTGGTTCGCTTCAAGGGCAAGCGCCAGCCTGGTGTTACGCTACGCGATTTGGTTCACGCTATTCCGCTCTACGCCATCAAGCAAGGCTTGCTGACCGTTGATAAATCCAACAAGAAAAATGCCTTCTCCGGGCGTGTGTTGGAAATCGAAGGACTTGAAGATTTAACCGTTGAGCAAGCCTTCGAGCTTTCTGATGCATCCGCCGAGCGCTCCGCCGCTGGCTGTACCATTACGCTGTCTGAAGAGAGCGTTGCCGAGTACTTGAAGTCCAACATCACCCTGTTGAAGTGGATGATGGGCAACGGTTATGGCGATGAACGCACCATTAGCCGTCGTATTGAAGGCATGGAAGCGTGGCTGGCCAACCCCAGCTTGATGCGTGCCGACCAGGATGCCGAGTACACCGAAGTTATCGAAATTGATCTGGCTGAAATTAAAGAGCCGGTTCTTTGTGCACCGAATGACCCGGACGATGCGCGCCTGCTGTCTGAAGTCGCTGGCCAGAAAATCGACGAAGTCTTTATCGGTTCATGCATGACCAACATCGGCCACTTCCGGGCTGCTGGCAAACTGCTTGAGAAGCAGCCTGCCGGTAGCTTAAAAACCCGGCTGTGGCTGGCACCACCGACGAAAATGGATCAGCATCAGCTGACCGAAGAGGGCTACTACGGTATTTATGGCCGTGCCGGTGCCCGTATGGAGATGCCGGGTTGTTCATTGTGTATGGGTAACCAGGCCCGCGTTGCCGCTAAGAGCACCGTGGTGTCTACGTCTACACGTAACTTCCCGAACCGTTTGGGTGACGGTGCCAATGTGTACCTCGCCTCTGCGGAACTGGCGGCCGTTGCCGCAGTAGAAGGACGCCTACCCAGCGTTGAAGAGTATCAACGCTATATGGGTGAGTTTGACGCTATGGCGGGCGAGATTTATCGTTATATGAACTTTCACGAGATTGAGGAGTATCAAAAGATAGCCTCAAACGTGATTCCGGTCGCTCAAGAAGCCTAACGCTTGTTAAGCACTTGAGATAGACCGCCCCATCGCCGATGCTCGCACCATCGCAGAAGATGTGACACGTTGCATTTTCTGAGTCGATGACCGAACGCCCCGCCACTGTTTTACAGGGCGGGGCGTTTTTTATGCTCTACCTTTCTAAACTGTCCGGTAATCCAACAGTGTTTACCCTTAGGAGCTTGTGATGACGAAGTCGATTGATATAGTGACGCCCGATCTCTGCGATGCGCATCCAGAGGTTGCGGTGCTTGACCCGTTATTTGCCAATTTTGGCGGGCTTGAAGCTTTCTATGGCCCTATTCGTACAATCAAATGCTTTGAAGATAACTCCATGGTGAAACAGGCCGTTGCCGAGCCGGGTAACGGCGCGGTGCTGGTGGTGGATGCGGGTGGTTCGCACCGCTGCGCCATGCTGGGGGATATGCTCGCCGAGCAGGCCGTCGCCAACGGCTGGGCAGGGATCGTTATGTACGGCTGCGTGCGCGATGTGGATATACTAGCCGCCCTGCCGATTGGCGTTCAGGCGCTAGGCAGCCATCCGCGCAAAAGCGAAAAACGCGGCGAAGGACAACGCGATATTGACGTCACCTTTGCTGGTGTTACTCTGCAGCCTGGACAGTGGCTGTATGCAGATAACAACGGCATTATTGTTGCCGAGCAAGAGCTGCCACTTTCCTAACAAAGACCTCCGTAGTCATTAAATTTGTCTTAAAAGAGCCTCTTGCCAGGTGTGGCGGTTACTGCCACCCTGGTGGCTCATTCTTACCGTTTAATGACGATGCAGCCTTTGACCTACCTTGGCTCTGCCTTACTACACACGCTGCGCGATCATCTTCGCCCACTGATCGCCTACCACCTGTTTTTTACCCTACTTGCCTCAGCCTTGCTGCTGCCAGCGATCACCTGGATGACACGCTGGCTGCTTGCCCAACTCAACCGTACAGTGGTCACCAACGATGAATTGATCGCACTACTGTTTAGCCCGCTGGGTTTGGTAGGCATGCTGGTAGGGCTTGGGTTCGCTTTTTTGATTATTTACTGGCAGCAGGCAGGCATGCTGCAGGTCGCCGTCAGGCCCCGTGACAATCACTATCGGCTGGCCCTTGAAGCGCTCTGGCTAAGCACCCGTCGGCTACCTGCCCTCGCGGGTCTTGTCATACTCCAGGTAGGCACCCACTTAGTACTGCTCGTGCCCTTTATGGCTGGGCTCGCGTGGCTTTACGATTTCTGGCTGAGTGGTATAGACCCCTACTATCTTCAGCGCGTGCGTCCCCCTGCACTGTGGTATTTCATGGCGTGCGCGCTGCCACTGATTATTGCCTGGGTATGGGTAGCGTCATGGCTCTACCTGCGCTGGCTATTGGCGCTCCCCCTCGTTGCGTTGGAAAGCTGTAACCCCTGGCAGGCACTTAAACGAAGCGTTAGCTTAACCCGCGGCTGGCGCCGCTCCATTGGCGCTGCGGTACTTCTGCTATTGGTCGTGATCGTTAGCCTGCCGCTACTGGTGACACTGCTCTTTGACCGCCTATTCACGCCACTTCTGTGGTGGCTGCCTGAGCATAATGCCGTGCTCATCCCAGCCATGCTGGCCTACTTACTCGGCTATGTGCTGATCACCCTGGCCATTACCTTCATCGGTATTGCCACCAATGCGCTGCTTTCCGCCTGCCTCTATATGCAGCTGGCCCACAGAGAAGCTCGACCCGCACCGCCACCTGAGGATTTTAATGCAGGCAAACTGGCCTGGGCGGTAGAGCTTAGCGTACTCATTTTTGCCGGCCTTCAAGCATGGTGGATACTCAATAGCTTTGAGATACGTGACAACGTCGCGGTGATTGCCCACCGTGGAAGCTCCATGGTGGCCCCCGAAAATACCCTTGCCGCGCTGGAGCAGTCACTACTTGATGGCGCCGACTATATCGAAATAGACGTACGTTTGAGCCGTGACCAACAGGTTATGCTTTACCACGATCGCAGCATGGCGCGGCTAACCGGCGACCCCCGTGAGTTTGGCGAGCTAACCAGAGAACAACTCAGCCAATTCGATGTAGGAAGCTGGTTTGGTGATGCTTATCAAGGTGAGAACATTCCAGGCTTGGATGAAGCGCTGCAAAGAGTGCGCGGAAAAGCCGGACTAATGATCGACATCAAGCCTCTGCCGGGGCAAGAACAGGCGCTAGCCGATGCTGTTATCGAGACTTTGAATGCAGAGAGTGACGTGCGCTATCGCTGCTGGGCGACCCAACAAAGCGCCTTCGACGGCTATACAGCGTGCGGTTTTCCCAATGCGCTAATGGATATGCGCATGGCTACCATGTCCCCATCATTACTTAAACATATCAAAGCCCAAGCACCTGAATTGCGCGTTACCTTACTGGCCCAGCTTATACTGCCCGGCACGCTAAACCGGCGTGACTTTGATGCCCTTGGGCTACGCCATAACCGCATCACGGAAGGGGAAGTTCGCTTAGCGCGACTATACGGTTACGAAATACACGCCTGGACCGTCAATGACCGAGCTCGCATGTCAACGCTGATTGATCTGGGGGTCGATGCAATTATCACCGACTACCCAGATCGTTTAAACGAACTTATTCAAGTCCGCCGCGAATTAAGCGACGGTGCGCTAATGCTAGTGAAGCTGCGCAACTGGCTTCGCCAATAGAGGTTGGCCTAATCGCCCATTACCACCCCTTCGCGCCGAGGGTCAGCACCACCAAACAGAGTGCCATCTTCAAGGCGCATAATGGCCTGAAGGCCGCTGGTTAGCTCCCGCTCGCTGACCGTATGACCACGCTCACGCAGTGATTCTATGGTTGCCTCAGGAAAACGCCCCTCTTCCACATAGACATCCCCACCCAAAGTAATAGCATGGGGAAGGTTGAGCGCCTCTTGAGCGCTTAACCCCCAGTCGCGCAGTGCGACTAATGTACGGGCGGTGTAATGAATAATGGCGGCGCCACCTGGTGAGCCCAAACTGGCTACTAGCTCGCCGGTTTCTTGATCAAATACCAGGGTCGGGCTCATGCTGGAGCGGGGACGCTTGCCGGGCTCTACCCGGTTCGCTACGGGCTCGCCATCCACTTCAGGGGTAAATGAAAAATCGGTGAGCTCGTTATTGAGCAGGAAACCACCCGCTAGCCCCGTGCCACCGTCGGACATAACTCGCGAGCCAAACGCCTGCTCGATGGTGGTGGTCATAGCCACCGCGGTGCCCTCCTCATCGACAATACTGATATGGCTAGTACCGTACTCGGGCTGTTCGGGCTGGCTAGCCCAGCTCACGTCAAGCTCCCCAGGGTTACCCGGTTCAGCGCTGTCGCCCATGCTCATCTCTTCGATAAGTGCACTGCGCTGCTCCAAGTATTCCGGGGCTAGCATCAATGACCAATCGCCTCCCGGCGCCTCGACAAAGTCAGGATCGGCGATGTAACGGCCACGATCCGCAAAGGCCAGGCGTGAGGCTTCCAAGAATTGATGCAGCCACCCACTGCTTGCAGCACCACTGTCTAACGGGGCTTCAAGCAGTGGCTGCTGATCAAGCATGCCTAAAATCTGCATCACGGTCAGATGACCCGATGAGGGTGGCGGGAAACCACATACTTCCCACTGTTGCCAAGGCGTACACAGCGGTTCTCGGTTAAGCGCCTGGTAGCCACTCATATCCTCAAGCGTCAAACTGCCTGGACGCTCAGGGTGGTTCTGAACGCGCTCAACGATGTCTTGTGCCACGGCTCCTTCGTACAAGGCGACGCTGCCTTGCTCAGCGACGCGGCGAAGAACGGCTGCCAACGCTGGGTTTTTGAGCGTTTCACCAACGGCGATAGGCTCACCGTCTGAATCATAATAAAACTGGCTCGCTACTGGGTCTTGGCGCAGAAACTCATCACCAGCCAAGCTGGTATGCAACCGATTGCTAACCTCAAAGCCCTCCTCGGCCAGGGTGATTGCCGGGATAAACAGCTCTTCCCAGGCCAGCTCACCGTGCTCAGCGTGGGCTTTCTCAAGCATACGCAGCGTGCCTGGCACTCCCACTGAGAGGCCGCTAACCACTGCTTCATTAAACGCCAGCGGCTCGCCATCCTGCATAAACAGCTCACCGTTAACGCCTTGGGGCGCGGTTTCACGACCATCGTAGGCACGCACTTCATCGCCATCGAAGTACATCAAAAAAGCACCACCACCAATACCACTGGACTGAGGCTCAACCAGGTTCAACACCATCTGCACCGCAATGGCCGCATCAATGGCGTTACCACCGGCTTTAAGTACTTGGTAACCGGCATCGGTGGCGAGCGGGTTAGCTGCTGCCACCGCAAATGACTCGGCTTCCCAGCCGGGCTTCTCTTCATAGCCCGATTCGCTTTCAGGGGAAATGGAGGGTGTCTCATAGCTAAACCCCCAACTATACAATGGCGCTACCAGCAGAACAGGTAGCGCATACTTAACCGATTTTGGTGACATCTCAGCGCTCTCCATGACAAGTTAAAAAACCACTCCAAAAGAGTAGCCTATAAAAACAGCGACGCCCGGCACAATGGCCGGGCGTAAATTAGTTAAAATAAATATAACTACTCGATTTTTTGCCCTGCCAGCATAAACCAGGTTTCCAGCACCGCATCGGGGTTGAGTGATACAGAATCGATACCCTGCTCCATCAACCATTTAGCCAAGTCAGGATGGTCTGACGGCCCCTGTCCGCAGATACCAACATATTTGCCCTTCGCCTTACAGGCTTGAATGGCCATGGCCAGGAGCTTTTTAACCGCCCCATTACGCTCGTCAAACAGATGCGCCACGATGCCGGAATCACGATCCAACCCTAACGTTAGCTGGGTCAGGTCGTTTGAGCCAATGGAGAAACCATCAAAATACTCCAGAAACTCATCGGCCAGCAGTGCATTGGCGGGAAGCTCGCACATCATAATCACTTTAAGCCCTGTGGGGCCGCCACGTTCGAGGCCATTAGCCGCCAACAGCTCTACCACCTCACGTGCTTCGTCGGTGGTACGCACAAAGGGCACCATGATTTCGATATTCTCGAAGCCCATCTCTTCACGCACCCGCTTGAGCGCTTGGCACTCGAGTTCAAAGCAGGGCCTGAACGCCTCTGAAATGTAGCGCGATGCCCCCCGGAAACCGAGCATGGGGTTCTCTTCCCCCGGCTCATAGAGTTTGCCGCCAATCAGGTTTTCGTATTCGTTGGACTTAAAGTCGGACAGCCGCACGATGACGCGCTGGGGATGAAACGCTGCCGCTAGCGTGGAGATACCTTCAACCAGTTTATCGACATAGAAGCTGACCGGGTCGGTGTAACCCGCAGTACGTAAATCGATCACCTGCTGTAAATCAACCGGCAGCGTGTCGTACTCCAACAGCGCTTTAGGGTGGACGCCGATCATGCGGTTAATGATAAATTCCAAACGCGCTAAACCCACGCCTGCGTGAGGCAGACTGGCAAACCCAAAGGCGCGGTCAGGGTTGCCCACATTCATCATAATTTTAAAGGGGATTTCCGGCATCGCATCGACGCTGGAGACTTTGCAATCAAACTCCAACAACCCTTCATACACATTGCCGGTATCGCCTTCCGCACAAGAAACCGTGACATCGATACCCTCTTTTAACTGGGTAGTCGCATCACCACAGCCAACGACAGCGGGAATACCCAACTCACGGGCGATAATCGCTGCATGACAGGTACGCCCACCGCGATTGGTGACGATCGCGGAAGCACGTTTCATGATCGGCTCCCAATCCGGGTCGGTCATATCGGTGACCAGGATATCGCCATCATGGATCTTATCCATGTCATCAGGGCTGAGCACGACTTTGACGGTACCCCGGCCAATACGTTGACCAATCGCTCGGCCGGTTATTAACGTACGACCCTTTTCACGCAGCTGGAAGCGCTCGAGTTTACCGCCCTCCTGCTGAGAGACCACCGTTTCAGGACGCGCCTGGACGATGTAAAGCCGACCATCATCGCCATCCAACGCCCACTCAATATCCATGGGCCGCTGGTAGTGCTGCTCGATAGTCATCGCCTGTCGGGCCAGATCCATCACTTGCTGATCGTTGATACAGAAGCGGCCGCGGTCGGCATGGGGCACATCGACGGTCTCAACCGATTTACCGGCGCTGGCATCCTGCCCATAAACCATCTTGATCAGCTTGGAACCTAAATTACGGCGCAGCACCGCCGGGCGGCCCGCCGCCAGGGTCGGCTTGTGCACGTAGAACTCGTCGGGATTGACTGCACCCTGCACCACGGTTTCGCCCAAGCCCCAGGAGCCAGTGACAAAAACGGCGTCTTTAAAGCCGGATTCGGTGTCCAGGGTAAACATAACGCCTGCCGCACCGGTCTCTGAACGCACCATTTTCTGAACGCCCGCCGACAAGGCAACATTTTCGTGGGCGTAGCCACGGTGCACTCGGTAGGAGATCGCACGATCGTTAAACAGCGAGGCAAAAACCTCGTGCACTGCACGCTTGATATTGTCGAAGCCTTCGATATTCAGGAAGGTTTCCTGTTGGCCTGCAAAGGAAGCGTCGGGTAGATCTTCCGCGGTGGCTGAGCTGCGCACGGCTACTTTCAGTTGCGGGTGCTGCAGCTGGCCGTAGGCATCGCGCAGGGCCGATTCAAAGGTAGGAGGTAGCGGCGTATCGATGATCCATTGGCGTATATTGCGGCCCGCCTCAGCCAGCGCTTTAACGTCATCGACGTCCAGACGGGCCAGGGTGGCATTAATGCGCTCGTTTAATCCTTCGTGGGAGAGAAATTCACGATAAGCGTGGGCGGTGGTGGCAAAACCGCCAGGAACCGTCACGCCAGCACCGGACAGGTTAGAAATCATTTCACCCAGCGAGGCGTTTTTACCACCTACGCGTTCGACGTCCGCCATGCCCAGCTGATCGAACCACAGAATGTACTCTTCCACGTAACCCCCTCGCTCATAGATATCTGCATGACCTTGACGATCATGGATAATTGATTGAGACACCCTAGCACCACGCCAATATATTCGCCATTGGTCTAATAGCGAAGAGAGTGGAGGATTTTTACAACAGCAGGGCTTTTTGGGCTATTTATGTAGTCAGATACATTTGAGCCCGCCAAAACGCCCAATGATGACACGTTGTGCTGACAAACAGCTCGGCTCACAATAGCCGTATCACTCACCCGTGGACTTAGTTATGAAACGTACGGCTTTTTTTATTTCAGATGGTACCGGCATCACGGCGGAAAGTTTAGGACGTAGCTTGCTGGCCCAGTTCAGCGATGTTGAGATCGATATGCAGACCAAGCCCTATATCGATACGTTGGAAAAAGCGCAGGCGTTAGCAGCGATTATTGAGTCGACAGCCAACCGGGATGGTCATCGCCCCATTATCATTGACACCATTGTGGATCAACAAATACGCGACGTTATTCGTAAGGCGTCCGGCTTTAAGGTCGATATTTTTTCCACCTTTCTGGAGCCCTTAGAGCAAGAACTAGAGACCCACTCCTCCTACAGCGTTGGGCGCACTCACTCGATAGGCAGCGATGATGTCTACATGGATCGTATCCACTCCGTCCACTTCGCGCTAGATAATGATGACGGTGCACGCACCCACCAATACGATAAAGCGGATATCATCCTGGTTGGCGTCTCGCGCTGCGGCAAAACACCTACCTCGCTTTATCTGGCGCTGCAGTTTGGCATTCGGGCGGCTAACTACCCGCTGACGGAAGACGATTTAGACGAAGATGGCATGCTGAAGCTACCCAAGGCGCTCGTGCCCCATCGGCAAAAGCTGTTTGGGTTAACCATCGATGCGCGACGCTTGTCGGCAATTCGCAACGAGAGACGCCCCAATAGCCGCTATAGCTCGATGGATCAGTGCCTACAAGAAGTGGAACAGGCCGAGTCGCTCTACCGCACCATGCACATTCCCTTCATCGATGCGACACGCTTCTCGGTGGAGGAGATTTCAACGCGGATGATTGCTGAAACCGGCTTAGCGAGGCGTTTCTCGCCCCGCTAATGTAAAAACTACTACAAAAACTACGCAAGCCCCCAGTGGATTACATGCCTTTGGGGGCAAAAATTCCCGGCGCGTTGCGCCAGTAGCCTTTGTAATCCATACCAAAGCCAAACACATAACGGTCGGCAACTTCCAGGCTGCAGTAGTCGGCTTTCAACCCAGGCACTGCTTTGCGGTTGTGCTGTTTATCGACCAACACCGCTGTGGTAACGCTGGCGGCCTGGGCCTCTTCGCAGTAAGCCAAAATGGCCGCCAGGGTCGCCCCCTCATCCAGGATATCGTCAACAATCACTACGTGACGGCCCGCCATGGGCACTTCAGGGGAAACGCGCCAAAAAAGCTCGCCGCCGCGCAGCTCGTTGCGGTAGCGAGTGGCATGCAAATAATCTACTTCCAACGGAAAGCCCAAGCGGGTAAGCAGATGACCGGTGGTAATCAAGCCACCATTCATTACGCAGTAAAAAACCGGCAGTTTATCGCCTAAATCCCGAGTAATCTCTTCCGCCATACGATCCAGCGCCCGCTCTACCTCTTGCTGAGAAATTAGGCAGTCGGCGTTATCCATCAGCTCACGCATCGAGTCCAGCGACTCTAATGCTTCTTTATCCAACTTTGACATCTACCAACTCCACGGCGGGTTAAAACTTCATTTATTTAAGTAAGAGATTTATTCAGCGCTGGGCTTACTCTGCTTCCGCACTGGGCTTACTCGGCTTCTGCGCTGAACTGGGGCTTATCCGCTAGCGCTTCCAGCTTAGCGTGAGTACGACGCCAACGGCCCAATGCACTCAGCGCATCTAGGTCTGGGCGCGCACGGCTATAGCGCAACTTAGCGGGGCGCTTAGAATTGATTCCGTGGCATGCCTCCATCACTTCAAGCGCGGAGGCTCGGTCATTACATACCAGCAGCATATCGCAGCCTGCTGCCAGCGCTGCCTGGGCACGCGCTTTGGGGTCTCCCGCCTCGTGGGCGCCGGCCATACTCAGGTCATCTGAAAAAATGCAGCCTTTGAAGCCTAGCGATTCCCGCAGCATGCCCAACCAGTTGGGTGAAAAGCCTGCTGGGCGCGTATCAAAAGCACTATAAATAACGTGTGCAGGCATAATCCCATCTAACTGTGAAGCTAACTGGGTAAAGGGCACAAGATCGTGCTGTTTCATCACTTCTAGCGGGCGATCGTCTATCGGCAATGCAACGTGTGAGTCCGCCGCGACACCACCGTGGCCGGGAAAGTGCTTACCCACAGCGGCCATACCGGCATCGTGAAGCCCCTGAATAAATGCATTGCCCAGCTGGGCTACGTGCTGTGGGTCACTGCTGAAACTACGATCACCAATAACGCTGGATAGACCGCTCTCCACATCAAGTACCGGGGCGAAGCTCAGATCCAGACCGCAGGCAGCCATCTCCATCCCTAACAACCAGCCGGCATCTTTAGCTAACGCCAGCCCCTCTCCCTGGGCAGCGCGGTAACACTCGCCGATACGCGCCATGGCAGGCAGGCGTGTTAACCCCTCTTTTATGCGCTGAACGCGACCGCCTTCTTGATCCACGGCAAGCAGTAAATCAGCACGCACACGGCGAATATCGCTGCAGAGCTTGCGAACCTGATAGCCATTTTCAACGTTGCGGGCAAACAAAATTACGCCCCCTACCGTCGGTTCTAGCAGCAAGCGTTTTTCTGCAGCCGTCAATTTTGGGCCTTCAAGGTCAAGCATGACCGGGCCTAACGGTTGAGTCATCGTGATAGGTCCATGAAAAGGGGCGATGATTCTAGACGATCGTCTAGCGGTGTCAAAATCTGATCAGTCAAAGGACTGGCGTCCACCGTGCAACCAAACAGGGGTGCCCGGCAACGCTAACGAAAAGATATAGAGCAAATCACTATTGCGTAAACGAATACAGCCGTGGGACGCAGCAACGCCCATGGGCTCGTCAGGCGGCGTCCCGTGCAGGTAAATATAGCGCCGTTGCGAGTCCACCTGACCACCGCGGTTCACGCCCTTTTCCAAGCCACACAGCCACAGTATGCGGGTCAGAATCCAGTCACGCTCTGGATGCTCTTCGGCGAGTTCGGGCGAAAATGTCTCGCCCGTCCAGCGGCGACCTCGAAACACCGCATTTTCGGGCATATCACCGCCAATGGCCGCGCGCACATAGTGCCACCCGCGAGGGGTTTTACCACTGCCGTTGCGCTCCCCGCTTCCGGCAGCACCGGATGAAATAGAACACTCATGGAGCACTTTTGGCCCTCGCCAACAGCGCAGCAACTGTTCGGTAGTATCAATCTCCAGCCAGATATGTTCCGTTGGAGGTAGCTCAGCTAGCGTAGGAGTTCGCATGTTTTCCTTCTTCTGGCTTGGCACCGTCAAGGGCTATGGGTAACGGCGCATTCATAGCAGCCACCACTACCGGGAGCAATCGCCTGACCAAATCACGCACAGAGACCTGCTCGTGGTAATCCTTCTCCGCGATATCGCGTAGCGCATCGAGGCCAGACAAGGTAAAGATTACCGTGCCGAGCACAAAGTGTAGCCGCCAAAAACGCTCGGCGTCAGGCAGATCCGGCGTTGCTTTGCGCACAAGCTCGGTGAAGCGTGTAAACACATCGCCATACTCTTCCTGGATATAACGTCTTAGATGTCCCTGTGCTTGACTGTAGGCAAGACCCAGCAGGCGCATAAACACTTTCAAACTATTGCGCTCGGCGGGCACCGCGAGAACGGTAGTTGCCATGGTCTCGAGCAGTGTTTCCAGCGGGATAACGCGCCCGGCGTGTTGGCCCTCGAGCTCATCTAGAGCAGTATGAAAGCGCTGACTAAACGGATCCAGGTAGCGGGCAAAAACGGCCTGAATCAAGGCTTTTTTGGAACCAAAATGGTAATTAACAGCGGCTAAGTTAACCCGCGCTTTGCTAGTGATGTTGCGCAGCGAAGTTTCAGCAAAACCCCGCTCTGCAAACAGCACCTCGGCGGTGTCGAGTATACGGGTCACCGTATCAGATTGAGCCATGTCGCTCTCCAGGGAAACAGTTGTTTAAAACATAGCAAAATACTATGCCATAACGTAGGCGGGCTCAACGCTTGATTTATTGACAAAATGTGACGTATTAAATAAGCAGAAACTTAGTTTCAAACGATTAGAAAAATTGCATAGACATCGGCAATAGGCACTGACAAGCCATATACTGGACAGAGGAACATACTGTATACTTAAACACTTATTGATTAAGTCGACATTTAACTTGTTACTGT
Source organism: Halomonas sp. ATBC28 (assembly GCF_005937175.1). Lineage (NCBI taxonomy): Bacteria > Pseudomonadati > Pseudomonadota > Gammaproteobacteria > Oceanospirillales > Halomonadaceae > Halomonas > Halomonas sp. ATBC28. Next base: position 40,136 of record NZ_VCQL01000027.1, read on the forward strand.
CTATTCACTATTTATGGAGTCTGGTATGTCGCGTCCGCTAACCGCTCGCCAACAGCACGTGTTTGATTTTATCGTTAAGACCATGGGCGAATTTGGCTACCCTCCTACCCGCGCCGAGATTGCCAAAGCACTTGGCTTCCGCTCACCCAATGCGGCTGAAGAGCACCTGCGCGCGCTGGAACGCAAAGGTGTTATTCGCATTATCCGCAACACCTCTCGCGGCATCCGCCTGCCCAACCAGGAACCTCAAGAAGTCCTGGATAGCGCAGTCACCGCCTTACCCACAACCAACGTGGAAGCCCCACCCACTGGCCTGCCTGTGATCGGGGAAGTAGCTGCCGGCAGCCCCATTTTGGCCGCCGAACATATTGATCGCTACTGCCCGCTACCGGCCGAGTACTTCACTCCCAAAGCTGACTATCTGCTGCGCGTACGCGGCCTTTCCATGAAGGATATTGGCATTTTGGAAGGTGATTTACTGGCGGTTCATCGCACTGACCGGGTTCGCGATGGCCAGATCGTGGTTGCCCGCCTGGACGATGAAGTAACGGTTAAACGCTTCAAACGCCAGGGGCACCAAGTGACGCTGTTTGCAGAGAACCCTGATTTTGCGCCCATTGAAATCGACCTGCGCTCTCAAGCGCTCGATATTGAAGGCGTTGGAGTCGGCGTAATTCGTGGTGGCAACGGCCAGGCACTCGGCTAATAAATCCGCTACTGCAGGTCGATATAGCGGTGGTCATTGAAGGTGGCCACCCAGTTTGGGTGATAGACCAGCAGGATGCTCAGCAGCATGCCAGTAATAAATGCCTCTGAAGGCATTAGCAGTGGTAAAAAACGCGCATACTCCTGGGCGAGATAGATCGCCTCAGGGTCTGTACCCGCGACGATAATCAGCACTACCGCCGCCAAGCCTCCTCCCAGCGTTGCCAGCGCCGCGCCAAAAAAGCCGCAGGCAAACAGAAATACCATCAAGTTATCCGGCAGGCGGCGATCTACCAGCCGCCATACCGTGCCAATAACGGCCGCCGGGACGATCCCGGTAACCAGCACATTTGCCCCCAGCAACATCCACTCATTGCTGCCAATCACCACCATGGCAATGTTGATCAGCACGTTGCTAATCAGCGCTAATGGCGCTTTAAAAACGAGTGTCATCAATACTGTAAAAACAAGGTGTAGCGTTAGCCAATCAACAGCCTGGGCACGAAGCTGCCACATCAGCATCACCGCCAGCGTAGCACCCAGCCAGCGGTGCTGAAGCGCTGAATCCGCTATCAACACCTGCCAGGGCCGCCCCCAAAGCGCCCATGCGATCACTGCTAACGAGAGTAGCCAGGTGAGCAGCAGCGCCCAGGGCGCTAATACACTTTGCGCGAATGACATGGCTGCCTCTCAGGTTGATGAGCGTTAGCTAAATACCACTGTCTTGTTACCGTGCACCAGCACGCGGTCTTCCAAGTGCCAGCGCAAACCGCGAGCGAGCACGGCTTTTTCTACATCACGTCCAAAGCGCACTAAATCCGTGGGTGTATGGCAGTGGCTAACGCGATGGATATCCTGTTCGATGATAGGGCCTGCGTCGAGTTCCTCGGTCACATAGTGGCAGGTAGCGCCAATCAGCTTAACCCCCCGCTGGTAGGCCTGGTGGTAGGGCTTAGCCCCGGCAAAAGAGGGCAAAAAGCTGTGGTGAATATTGATCACTCGCCCCGCATAACGCGCGCACAGCTCAGGGGGCAGTATTTGCATATAGCGCGCCAGCACCACGCAGTCGGCGCGGGCACTGTCGATTTCGGCCTGAACCTTGGCAAACGATGCTTGCTTATTGTCGGGGTCGACCGGTACATGGTGATAAGGAATACCGTACCACTCCGTCAGCGAACGCATATCATCATGGTTGGAGATAACCCCGACAATGTCGCAATCCAGTTCCCCCGCCTGCCAGCGGTAAAGTAGATCTACCAAGCAATGTGACTCCCGCGACACCATCAGCACTACGCGCCTACGCTGCTGGGTATCCACCAGCGACCACTGCATATTGAATTCGCTGGCTATCGGTTCAAATGCCGCGCTCAGCGCTTCCGCCGACATACCTACCGAATCCGCCAGAATTTCGTAGCGCATAAAAAAGCAGCCGGTTTCTAAATCGGAGTGCTGGCTGGCTTCGGTAATGGAGCCGCCCTGCTGGGCAATAAAGCTCGATACCCGTGCAACAATACCCACCCGGTCAGGACAGGAAACTACTAAACGATAATAATGAGACATGTGAGCTACTCTTGACCTATTGCTAAGTTAATTATGACAAACCAGCGGCTTAGGTCGCATAGTGTATCGGAAGGCCATGGATGATTGTTAGCTGCCCCTGCCTTCCCGTATAGTTAAGTCACTACTTTTTAGGTTTTTCATAACAGATGCATTCACCACGCGTTCAAATTCGTCCCCGTCGTCGTCCACCGCTGCGCATGTTGCCGCTGGGGGGATGCGGTGAGATTGGAATGAATCTAACGCTATACGGCTATGACGATCACTGGATAGCCGTGGACTGCGGCATGATGATCCGCCAGGATCTTCCCAACTCGCCACTGCAGGTACCCAATCTTGATACGCCGAAAGCACTAGAGATCGTGCCCAAAGCGCTATTTATCACCCATGGTCACGAAGACCACATTGGTGCCGCAGCCTGGCTATGGCCGATGTGGAACTGCCCCATTTACGCCACCCCGCTGGCGGCAGGCCTGTTGCGGCTAAAATTTGCCGAGCATCAGCTTAGCAGTGCGGCTATCCATGTCATTGAACCTGGCGAGGCCCTAGAGAGCGGGCCATTCACGCTGCGCTATTTACTTTTAACCCACTCCATTCCCGAAAGCTGTGCGCTAATAATGATGGCCGGTGGCTATCGCGTTTTACATACCGGCGACTGGAAACTCGATCCTGAACCGATTATCGGCACGCCGATCAGTGCAGCCCTCTTCAAGTCCCTTGCCCCGGTTGACTTGGTAGTGGGCGATTCCACTAACGCCCCCATGCCCGGGCACTCCGGCAGCGAGGGGGACGTCGCCCGCGCCCTGACAAAAACCCTCAGCAACTGCCAGGGCCGGGTGGTGGTCTCCTGCTTTGCCAGTAACCTTGCCCGGGTGTTAGCGATAGGGCGCGCCGCTCAGAAGTGTGGCCGACGCATTAGCTTGATGGGCCGTTCAATGGAGCGCATGGTCAGCGTTGCCCGGGGGCTCGGCTATATGGATGATTTACCGCCGCTGGTGCCCAATCATGACCTAGGCTACCTCCCCCCGGATGAAGTGGTGATTATCGCCACCGGCAGCCAGGGCGAACCCCGTGCTGCGCTACAGCGTCTCGCCCAGGGTCGCCACCCTTTTGTGGATCTTCAGCCGGGCGATAACGTTATTTTTTCGGCTAAAGCCATTCCTGGCAATGAACGCCCCATTGAACAGCTTAAAAAGCGTTTGGCGCACTTAGGTGTCAACCTCTACGACGAGTTCAACCACCCTGAGCTGCACGCTACCGGGCACCCCGCCCAGGATGAACTGATCAAGCTGTATCAGTGGGTCAGGCCAAAACATCTCATACCGGTGCATGGCGAAGCACGCCATCAGCAGGCTCATCAGACTATTGCCAAACAGCTAGGCATTAGCGCTCCATTGGCGCCGGTGAACGGCGATCTAATTTGCTTTGACAGTCACGGGCTGCGCTGTGAGTCGCGCTATCCGCAGCCGCCCTGCATAGTCAGTCAAAACAGCGTGGTGCCCCATCCTGGTCTTGACGTGCACGACGCCAACAAGGCCCGTCGCGGTAGCTTATACTTAGCGCTGCCAGTGACGGCGACTGACACTGGATGGGCGCGTATTGGCCGTTTGATGCTGGATGCCTCGGGGGCCAGCCCGCTGGATGAAGATAGCTTTAATGATTGGCTGGATGATCAGCTTGAGGAGATTGCAGCAGAGACGCTTGCCGACTTGCGCCAAGCATTACAGCCTCGCATGGTTCAGTGGCTGGCGGAGCATATGCAGCACCTGCCCGACGTGCATCTACAGATTATGGCCGCCGAAATGCCAGAACCTGCTGCGTATGAAAGTGCCGCTAACCGTTAGAGCGGCATCATTCAACGACGGCTATAAAACCCAGATTGCTTCACTGCGTTCGCAATGACAGTTTCGTGTCACCGCGAGGAGCCTTCTTATTATGTCATTGCGAGGAGCGCAGCGACGCGGCAATCTCAACCAGCGGTGGCGCCTACCCCCGAGATTGCTTCACTGCGTTCGCAATGACAGTTTCGTGTCAGTGCAACGAGCACAGTGACGCGGCACTTCACTCCCACCGCGCTGCGTCCTGTTGATCAGAGTGACGCTCTTTGACCCAATACTCGCCCTGGGCAGAGTGCTCTTTCTTCCAGAAAGGCGCCTGGGTTTTCAGGTAATCCATAATAAAATCGCAGGCTTCGAACGCCTCACGCCGGTGTGCGCTGGCTACGAGTACGCGCACAATCGGATCGCCTGGTCCCAGGTAACCGACACGATGAATAATCCGCACCGCTTGGAGCGACCAGCGCTGCCAAGCCTGTTCACCAATCTCCGTCAGCGTACGCTCGGTCATGCCCGGGTAGTGTTCCAGCGTTAACCCTGTGACGTCCGGCGTTTCATTAAAATCACGCACTAAGCCGGTAAAACACACCACCGCGCCAATATCACTACGCCCCGCCAAGGCATCGTCATAGCCGTAGTCCATTGGAAACGGGGCTGCTTGAATCGTTACTTTAATATCCAGCTTATTATCCACCCTCACCCCCCTGTTACTGGCGGGAAAAACGCCACTTCGTCATCATCGGTCACTAACGCCTCGTCATTGGCCATGACCTGATTAATCGCACACAGCGTACGCCGGTCGGTGAGTTGTTTAAAGCGACTATCCTGCTCGGCCAGCGCGGCTTTTAATCCACTAATGTCGCGGCTAGCCAGTTGATCGAGGCTCACGACGGTCTCACTTTCGCCTACCCGCTCGCGCAGTTCGGCTAAAAACTTAACCCGCACACAGGGTGAAGGGCAGCGCTCCCCCAAGCTGACTTCTCCGGCTACGCCGTCACCGGTAACAATCGGCGCCTGGGTGCTCATACGTTGGTAGTCGCCACGCTGACCACCTTGCTTGCTCTCGAGTTGTATAGCCTCGATACGCATACCTTTATCGACCGCTTTGCACATATCGTAAAGCGTCAAACAGGCTACCGAGACAGCGGTAAGGGCTTCCATTTCGACCCCGGTGCATCCATTCAAGCGACACAGCGAGGTCACATGAACGCAGGATTCGGCCACATCAATATCGAACTCAACAGAAACCTTGGAGAGCGCCAGTGAGTGACAGAGAGGAATCAGCTCATGAGTACGTTTGGCCGCCTGGATACCAGCGATACGCGCGGTGGCCAACACATCGCCCTTGGGCAGTTCACCATCGCTAAGTAATTTCAGCGTTTCAGGCTGCATTATAATGCGCCCGGAGGCGACTGCTTCGCGGCGGGTTTCCAGCTTATCGCCGACGTCCACCATATTGGCTTCGCCACGGGTATTAAGGTGGGTCAGATGCATGTTGTCACCATTGCTGTTTTGAAGACATATGTTTTGAAGACGTATTTTTTGAAGACATCGTATCGTTTTTAGCGCTTAACCAGGTTACTACCCATTGTGCAACCGCTTCGCTATCGTCTAGATCTAACTGAGCCACCGAAGCCGCCAGGTCGATAGGCGGTGGCGCACTGAGAGCGACTGCCTCAACCCATCGGCCGGTTAAAATATCCACATCGCCAATCCCTTCGCGGTATAGCACCAGCTTGGGAATCGGCCAAGCCTTGAAGCCTTCGACAATCACCAGGTCAGGTTTGTGCGGCACCATCATGGCAATTAGCTGGGCTAAATCAGGCTCTTCCTGGTCAGGGGTTTCCTGCATCAGCGCAAAGCGCTGACGGGAAGCCACCAGTATCGGGGCGGCACCTGCGCTACGCAGCTTATAGCTATCCTTGCCGGGCTGGTCGACATCAAACGAGTGGTGAGCATGCTTGATGACAGCGACGCTCAAGCCATACTCCCTTAATCGTGGCAGCAGCTTTTCTAGCAGCGTCGTTTTTCCGGTACCGCTCCAGGCAGCAATCCCCAGTATGGGAAAAGGTGCGGTTAGTTCGTTTTCCATGCTGCCTAAACTCCTGATGATCACTCACGCTACCATTCTAACGATTCACACAGCGTTATAGAGGATGACTCTACTCGCCCTCTTGCTCACGGGGTAATAGCCAGTTCAACGCAATACCCACCAAAGCGGCCAGGCTAACGCCCTGCAGCGTAAACTGGCCTCCACCAAACTGCATGCCGCCAATCCCGAACACCAGTATCAGCGAAACCACGACCAAGTTGCGCGGCGCCGTCAGCGACTGTCCTGCACGTACCAGTGTGTTCATACCGACCACCGCAATGGAGCCAAACAACAGCGTCATTATACCGCCCATTACCGGGCCAGGAATGGTCTGCAGCAACGCGCCAAGCTTGGACACAAACGCCAGCACAATGGCAATAATCGCGGCAACAATCATGTACTTGGGATTAAATGCCCGAGTAAGCGTTACCGCCCCGGTGACTTCCGAGTAAGTAGTATTCGGCGGCCCGCCGAACAGCGCTGCTACGCTGGTCGCCAGCCCATCGCCTAACAGAGTTCGATGCAGGCCAGGCTTTTCCAGGTAGTTTTTGCGGGTCACCGAACCAATGGCCACCATATCACCAATGTGTTCTACCGCTGGGGCAATCGCGACCGGAATCATAAACAGAATGGCAGCCCAGTGAAAACTGGGTGCGGTAAAGCTGGGTATCGATAACCACGCCGCCTCATGCACTGGCGTAAAGTCGACTACCCCCATCAGCAACGCTAAAAAATAGCCGGTGATAATGCCCCCCATAATCGGCACTAGGCGAAGTAGCCCGCGACCAAAAACGGCCAACACAAGCGTGACTAGCAAGCTGGTCATTGATAAGAAAATCGCCGCGCCATAGCCGATATTGTCGCTGGTTTCACCGGTCGCCATACTTACGGCCACCGGCGCCAGCGCCAGGCCAATCACCATAATCACCGGCCCCACCACCACAGCGGGCAGCAAGCGATGCAGCCAAGCGGTGCCTTTTAAGCGCACAACCTGAGAGATCGCCACATAGACCAGCCCCGCTGCCATTAGCCCGCCCATGGTTGCCGAAACGCCAAAGCTCGCCACAGAGCCTTGAATAGGCGCTATAAAGGCAAACGATGAGGCTAAAAACACCGGCACGCTCTGCTTGGTGACCCCATGAAATACCAAGGTTCCCACCCCAGCCGTGAACAGCGCAACGCTTGGGTCGAGTCCTGTCAAAAGCGGTACTAACACCAAGGCGCCAAACGCCACAAATAGCATTTGTGCGCCGGTTAAAATGACTTTTGGCCACGACTCAGCCTGACTGGCAGCTTCACGCATAAGTGAATTCCTAGTGATTATTCGATTGTAGGTGTGCAAAAAAATGCCCCTGACGCTAAGCGTAAGGGGCAATCAATATAAGGACGCTTAGCGCGTTCCGAAAATCTTATCGCCAGCGTCACCTAATCCGGGGACGATGTAGCCATTTTCGTCGAGGCGGTCATCGATTGAGGCGGTGTAAATTTCAATATCGGGGTAAGCGTCCTGCACCCGCTTGATACCTTCAGGGGCCGCGACGAGCACAATCACCTTCATATGCTCACAGCCACGCTCACGCAGCATATCCAGTGTTGCGACCATCGAACCACCGGTGGCCAGCATGGGATCTATCACGATCGCCATGCGCTCTTCGATATCGTTGGCAAACTTGGCAAAGTAAGGCACCGGTTGCAGCGTCTCTTCATCACGATACAGACCTACGACGCTAACCCGTGCACTCGGGATTAGATCCGTTACGCCTTCCAGCATGCCGAGCCCGGCACGCAGAATCGGTACGACGGTGACTTTTTTACCTTTTAATCGGCGCGTTGCAATTGGCTCACCGTTCCATCCCTGGATTTCATGATCTTCCAGTTCAAGACCTTTGGTTGCTTCATAGGTCAGCAGCTTGGCGACTTCACCTGCCAGTTCACGAAAGCTCTTAGTGCTCAGGTCAACTTCGCGCATCAGACCCAGCTTATGTTGTACAAGCGGATGGTTAATGGCGTAAACACTCATGGGACTTCCTCACTGCAGGGGATTCAGAATGGCAACCAAAGTTGCATCAACTAGGCACAAAATTGCGCGTATTCTACCCGCAACCACTTACGAGGTTAAGGGGTTTCAGGCAATTGCCATTCGATAGGTGCTCGCCCTTGCGCCTGAAGAAATTGATTGGCTTGGGAAAAATGCCGGGTACCAAAAAAGCCCCGATGCGCAGAGAGCGGTGATGGGTGCGGGGCTTCCAGTATTAAATGGCGCCTTTGGTCGATTAACGCCTTCTTCTGGCGCGCATGACTGCCCCACAGCAGAAACACACACGGCGGCGCGTGCTGGCTGACGGTTTCAATCGCGCGGTCAGTGAAGGGCTCCCATCCCTTACCGCGATGAGATGCCGCATTGCCCTGCTCCACAGTCAGCGAAGTGTTTAACAACAACACACCCTGCTTGGCCCATGCTTCCAGATGGCCGTGGCGCACGGGGGTAAAACCAACATCAGTGGCCAACTCCTTGTAGATATTGACCAGCGACGGTGGCACGGGTACGCCGGGCTGCACGGAAAAGCATAAACCGTGAGCCTGATTGGGCCCGTGATAGGGATCCTGGCCTAAAATAACCACCTTCACTTCGTTCAACGGGGTCAGTTCAAAGGCACGAAACCACTGCGTTGAGTGGGGATATATGATCTTCTTCGCAGCTTTTTGCTGCGCCAAAAAATCTTTTAGCGCCAGCATATAGTCAGCCTGAAACTCATTACCCAGCCACTGACTCCAATCGTCGGGAAGTGGATTGGCCATTATTACCTCTTCATTTGATCAACAAGCGGCTCAACGTATGCAACACCCATATCCCAGGGGAACTGAATCCAGCACTGCTGGGCAACTTCGGTCAGGTATTGATCCACCAAGGGACGACCATCCGGCTTGGCATAGATAGTCACAAAGTGAGCTTTAGGCAGCATTTTACGTACTGCCCGCGCTGTTTTGCCAGTATCCACCAAGTCATCGACCAGCAACCAACCTTCACCGTCATGATCGACGCCCTTCATGATATCCAGGCCACCCTGATCCATATGGTCGTAGCTTTTAATACACACGGTATCGATCAGCCGGATATTAAGCTCCCGAGCAATCAGCGCGGCGGGAATTAAACCGCCGCGGGTAATCGCTACGATGCCTTTAAAATCACGCTCGATCATTTGATGGCATAAGGTGCGCACATCGCGGTGCAACTGATCCCAGGAGACAGTGAAGTGTTGGTGGTAGCGATCGCTGCTCATGGGGCATTACTCGTCTTCGTTGAAAGAACAAACTGCGAATACACTGAAACCAGCATCGCGAATTTTCTGCGATCCGCCCAGCTCGGGCAGATCAATAATGGTGGCGGTCTCAACCACCTGACCACCGCTGCGCTGAATGAGGTTGGCCGCGGCCAGCATGGTGCCGCCGGTGGCGATCAGGTCATCCATCAGCAGGATACGGTCATCTTTCTGGAACGCATCGGAGTGCAACTCCACCTCTGAATGTCCGTACTCCAGCTTATAAGTCTCGCTGATGGTCTTGAAAGGCAGCTTGCCCTTCTTACGCACCGGTACAAAGCTGCAACCCAACTCATAAGCGAGCGGCGCACCAATAATAAAGCCACGCGCATCAATGGCCGCGATGGCATCCAGGTTCATTTCCTGATAGCGGTGAACGAAGCTATCGATCAGCTTGCGAAAGGCCGCGCTATTTTGCAGCAACGGGGTGATGTCGCGAAAGTTCACGCCCTGTTCAGGCCAATCGGGAACCGTGCGAATGACGGACTTAATGTAGTCGCCGTAGATGCTCATCGCGTCTCTCATTGAGTAATAAAAAGTGGTAATGATCAATCAAACCAAGAAAAGGTATCTTGTCGCAAACAGCAACGCCAAAATAATCACCGCCGGATTCAGGTCGGCAAAACGGCCCGACAACGCCTTGATCGCTACATAGCTAATAAAGCCAAGCGCAATACCTTCGGCAATCGAGAACGTCAGCGGCATCGCCAGGGCGGCAATCAGTACCGGCGCGGCGTCGGTGGGGTCTTCCCAGTTCGCGTGAGCCAAACTTCCTGCCATCAATACCGCCACATACAGCAGCGCACCTGCGGTAGCGTAGGCCGGAATAGAACCCGCCAGCGGAGCGAAGAACAGGCTGATCAGGAACAGAACACCAACCACTACCGCCGTTAACCCAGTACGGCCACCCGAAGCGATACCCGCCGTCGATTCAATGTAGCTTGTGGTGGTGGAAGTACCCAAGGCGGCACCCGCCATTGACGCGGTGCTGTCGGCCATCATGGCGCGACCAATGCGCGGTAACTTGCCATCCTTGTCCAACAGCTTGCCGCGGTGAGCAACGCCTACCAGGGTGCCGGAGGTATCAAATAGATCCACAAACAGGAAGGCAAAGATCACGCTAAGCATCGCCACATCCAGCGCGCCCATCAAATCCATCGCCATAAAGGTAGGTGCAATAGAGGGTGGCATCGACATCAGGCCCCCATACTCATTATGGCCGAGCACCATTGCAACAATAGTAATCCCCAAAATCCCGATCATGACGGCACCAGTCACTCGCAAGTAAGAGAGCGCGGTAATCACAAAGAAGCCCAGCAGCGCATAAATAGCCGCGGGTTGGGAAAGATCACCTAAGGAAACAAAGGTCGCGGGGTTGGCAACCACGATACCGGCGTTCTTAAGCGCTATCATTGCCAGGAAAAGGCCAATACCAGCGGCGATCCCCAACCGTAACGTCATAGGAATGGAGTTAATGATCCACTCGCGAATTTTAAAAATACTCAACAAGAAGAACGTTAGACCTGAGAAGAACACCGCCCCCAGCGCAGCTTCCCAGGTATAGCCCATCCCCAGAACCACGCCGTAGGTGAAAAAGGCATTCAAACCCATGCCTGGCGCCTGAGCTATCGGGTAGTTAGCCCACATCCCCATGACGAAACAGCCAATCGCTGCCGCTAGGCAAGTGGCGACGAACACTGCGCCGTAGTCCATCCCCGCTTCAGACAAAATGCTCGGGTTGACAAAGATGATATAGGCCATCGTCAGGAAGGTGGTGATCCCGGCGATAACTTCTGTCTTCACGTTGGTTTTGTGCTCGGAGAGCTTGAAATAGTTATCCAGAAGTTTCATGAATCTTTTTATCCTTAGCGCTAACGCCGCATGAGTATGCGTTCTGGTGCTGAGAAAAGCCGCACATACTACCGAAACGCTCGCTGTGATGCGAGCGCCTCAGCGTAGCGACCAATGTTGGCGGAAATCGCCCGCCGCCTAATGTCTAGCAATCTTTAGGCCATAAACTAACCGATCGGTCAACCCATTAACCAAAAAAGCTGATTATTGCCATTGCCGCGTCACTTACTAAACGCCGCTTTTTTGAGAAAGCACTCGCTCAACGGTTTCAACGATCACCTGGGTTTGCGGGTCAATTTCAATATTGACCTGATCCCCGGGGGCTCGATCCTGAAGCGTGGTACGCGACAGTGTCTCAGGAATTAAATTGACGCTGAACTCCACATCCCCACTTTCAGTGGGGCGTACATCCCCAATGGTCAAACTAATACCGTCCACCCCGATATAGCCCTTTTCAAACACGAATCGGCCTAGTCGTTCCGGCAGCGAAAACCATAGCCGACGGTTGTTGGGCGCCTCTTCGATGGCCACCACTTCTGCCATGGAAATGATGTGGCCTGACATGGAGTGTCCGCCTATCTCATCACCAAAGCGCGCCGCGCGCTCTATATTGACGCATTGCCCAGGGGTGATTGCACCAAGATTAGTCAATCGCAGCGTTTCACGCATCAAATCAAAACTAACGCTATCCCCCTCTATGGCCGTTACCGTCAAGCAAACGCCGTTATGAGCAACAGACGCTCCGACCTCAAGCCCTTCGCGCATCGCGGGGGGCATTTCCAACACATGCACGCGAAAATCATCCAGCTCGCGTACCGCCACAACCCTGGCTACCCCTTGCACAATGCCAGTAAACATAAGGCGCTTTCTCCTCATCTAATAAAAAAGCCGTGTAATTCAAATAAGTCGTAAAGAGCAAGTAGCAAAAGCGCTCAATGAATGGCGCAAGCTTCCTACTGCTCCCTCACCGCCGTGCATTCTGCCTTGAGGGTTTCTTGATCCCGCCATTCTACGCCATTGACTTTTCTATGGCTGCTTTCAACTCAAGGTAACTTCATCCAGTTGCACATCTTTAAAAACGCACGCACAGAACTAAAAACTTAAATATTTATAAAAATCAGAAAATAATGCTGACTCGGCGACTTACAACATAAAATCAGATGGATAAAATTGACAAGGCAGCGACCTATCTCTAAAATTTTGCCGCAAATGTAATGACGCCGATTTGTACCCAGATTGCGGGCGTCCACCTAGTCTATGGCTTAGTATTTAGCCTACTGATTGAGTGAAGTGCAGCTAAACGGGTGTGTCCAGCGTTGATGGCCACCCATTGGGGTGGCCTTTTTTATTTTCTATTCGATACTGGCCCTCCCCCAGCTCGCATCCCGCACTCCGTCTTCGGCCTACCGTTAAGGCAGACGCTATGATTGAACTTAGCAACGTCAGTAAAACCTATTTCAGTAACAACAAGGGCAGCGGCGCAAATGCCGTCCATGCACTCAAAAATGCCACTCTCAGTGTGCCCAAAGGCACTATTCACGGCGTCATCGGCCTCTCCGGCGCAGGTAAATCAACGCTAATTCGCTGCGTTAATCTCTTAGAGCGCCCCACGAGCGGCAGCGTCACGGTCGATGGTCAGGAAATGACCCAGCTGAGTAACGCCGCGCTTAATCGTGCGCGTCACCGTATTGGCATGATTTTTCAACACTTTAATCTATTGACCACACGCACGGTGTTCGACAACGTTGCCCTGCCTCTAGAACTAATGGGGCAAAAACGCCACACCGTCCGCGATCGCGTTATTCCGCTCCTGGAGATGGTAGGCCTGGCAGATAAGGCCAACCAGTACCCTGCTCAGCTTTCCGGCGGTCAAAAACAGCGTGTGGCGATCGCCCGGGCGCTAGCCAGCAAGCCGCAGGTGTTGCTCTGTGATGAGGCAACCTCTGCGCTAGACCCACAAACCACCAGTTCAATACTGGAACTGCTGCGCGATATTAACCACCAACTGGGCATTACCATCCTGCTGATCACCCACGAGATGGAAGTGGTCAAATCGATTTGCCACCGGGTGAGTTTGATCTCGGACGGCGAACTGGTGGAAGACGCTGAAGTCGGCGACTTCTTTACCGCTCCGCGTACCCAGCTTGGTCGTGAGTTTCTTAACGACTTCCTCCAGCTAACACCGCCCAAAGAGCTGATTGAGAGACTCCTTGATGCCCCAGGCGAAAACACCCACCCTGTGGTACGCCTAACCTTCTCTGGCGATGCAGTCTCGACGCCGCTGATTTCCCGCCTTGCTCGAGAGTGCGGGGTCGATGTCAGCATTTTACAAGCAAAAGTAGAGTCGATTCAGGAGCGCACCCTGGGCCTTATGATTGCGGAACTACTCGGCTCTCCGACGCAAACCCAGCAAGCCATGCACTATCTCGAATCTCATCAACTGCAAGTGGAGGTACTCGGCCATGTCCAGCGCAATGATTGATCTCATTTTACAGGCCACGCTGGATACCCTTTATATGGTGGCCGTTTCAGGACTTATTTCTACCCTCGTCGGCTTGCCCCTTGGGGTAATGCTGTACGTTACACGCCCACGGCAAATATTGGCGAAGCCCGTACTTAATCAAGTACTGAGCATTATTACCAACGTTGGTCGCTCCATCCCGTTTATTATTTTGATGGTAGCGATCATTCCTTTTACGCGCATGTTGGTGGGCACCTCGATTGGCATTAATGCCGCGTCGGTACCGCTCACGATTGCCGCTATTCCGTTTGTCGCTCGGCTTGTCGAGGCTGCACTTAATGAAATCTCGCCAGGGTTAATTGAAGCCGCCCAAGCCATGGGCGCAACGCCTTGGCAAATTATTCGCAAGGTGCTGATTCCGGAAGCTCGCGGCGGGATCATGACGGGTTTAACCATTACCGTTGTCACGCTGGTAAGTTACTCCGCCATGGCCGGCGCAGTGGGCGGCGGCGGGCTCGGCGACTTAGGTATCCGCTACGGCTACAACCGCTTCAACCCAACCATCATGCTGATTACCGTGGTGATTTTGGTCGTCATGGTGCAGGGTTTTCAGAGCTTGGGCGACTACTTGGTACGCAAAAGCGATCGCAAATAGCCACTCGCTTATTTGTCATCCATTATAACCAAAATGCATTAGACAACGGTTTTTTATTGCCGCATCATTGCACCATCTATCAAAATGCCACTGGAGAGATTCATGCAAAAACTGATTATTGGCAGCCTTACCGCCCTGGCGCTTGCCGTCAACGTCGCCAATGCTGAAACGCGCAGCATCAAAATGGGCACCGTTGCGGGCCCTGAAACAGAAGTGATGGAAGTTGCGGCGCGCATTGCCAAAGAAGAGTACGACCTTAATGTAGAAATCATCGAGTTCACTGACTACGTTACCCCGAACGCAGCCCTTGCAGACGGCAGCCTAGATGCCAATGCCTACCAGCATGAACCCTATTTGCAGTCGATGGTCGACGATCGTGGCTATGACCTGGCAATCGCTGGTTACACCTTCGTATACCCGATTGGTGCTTACTCAGAAAAATACGACAGTATCGACGACCTGCCTGACGGCGCACAAATCGCACTGCCCAATGACCCTTCAAATGAAGGTCGCGCGCTGATCCTGATGCACAACGAAGGCCTGATCACCCTTAACGATCCAGAATTTCTCGAATCAACACCGATCGATATCGCTGAAAACCCCCGCGACTTCCGTTTCCGCGAAATTGAAGCCGCCCAGCTCCCCCGCGTGCTGCCCGATGTCGACATGGCGTTCATCAACAACACCTTCGCTCAGCCTGCTGGCCTAAGCCTGGATGACGCCTTGATCAAAGAGGGCCCCGAGTCTCCTTACGTCAACCTGATCGCGGTTCGCGGCGGTGACGAAGAGCGTGAAGAGATTCGTCAACTGGTCGACGCCTATCAGCGTGATGAAGTGATCGAGAAAGCCGAAGAACTATTCAAAGGCGCAGCAGTTCCTGGCTGGATCGAGTAATACCGCAAGCCATCAATAGATGACGTCAGGCCGACACGCATAGGTAACCCCAAATGCAAAAGTGTCGGCCTGTTGCGTTTGTAGCAAAGGATCCCTCATGCAAAACAGTGTTGACTACCCTCTTCTCAATCGACAGCTTGAAGCGCTGCTCGATACACGTGATTGGCTCACCAACAGCGCGCAAACCTGTGCGTTTATTCACCAACAGCTTAGCGACTTAAACTGGGTAGGCTTTTACCTTCAACGCCAGCCTGATGTGTTAGGTCTAGGCCCTTTTCAGGGGCAGCCCGCCTGCCACCCGATTCCCTTTAGCAAAGGCGTATGCGGCGCGGCTGCTCGCCAACAAACTACCCAGCGAGTGGACGACGTACACGCGGTTGCCGACCATATTGCCTGCGACGCCAACTCTCGCTCTGAACTGGTGATTCCCATCGTAGTCGATGGCAACCTATGGGGCGTACTGGATTTGGATAGCCCGCTGGAGGCGCGCTTCACACAACAAGACCAAGCAGGCATTGAGGCCCTGGTAGCAACGTTTATGCGCCAAACTGACCTGCCCGACCTAATTCAAAGAGCTAGTTAAAAGGGGTATACGGATTTAATGGTTGATGGGGCACCTTCACCCCATCAATCTGATACCACCCTCAGATGGTTGATAGATCGACTCCGTAGTTGAGTTCCTCTGCGAAGTCCGGCAGTCCGTAACCGATGGT
>NZ_VCQL01000028.1:0-50450 GCF_005937175.1 Halomonas sp. ATBC28
CCAGCGAGCTGGGGGCTACCCGCGAAGCCACTTACCGTTATGACGGCCTAGGAAGACGCATCAGCAAAACCGTGCGCCACACCAACGGCACCACCGCCACCACCCACTACGGCTGGGACGGTGATCGTATCGTGCGCGAAGAAACGGACAATCAGCGCACCACCGTGGTCTACGAGCCGGGCAGTTTTGTGCCCATGATGCGCATCGACGACACCCAGCAAGGCCAAGTCCTCAGCGCCTACATCACCGACGCTCTCGGCACACCCATGCAGCTGGTCACCCCCAACGGCCAACCCCGCTGGCTGGCCGAACCCGACGACTGGGCCGCGGTCAAAAACCAGCGCGCCGTGCGCAACGTCACCCAGCCGATCCGGTTCCAGGGGCAATGGCACGATGAAGAGAGCGGGCTTTACTACAACCGCCACCGTTATTACGACCCGCAGCAGGGTAGGTACATCAATCAGGATCCGATTGGGTTAAGGGGTGGCACGAATTTATATGGCTATGTGACCAACCCAACGGGGATGGTGGATCCGCTGGGGCTAGTCGGTGAATGCAATTTAGAGGGCCCCGCTGATGAAGGTTTCATCGCAAAAATTTGGCGAAATTCAACAGCATGGCACTTTGAAGGCAGACATTGTAGAAATACGGATTTACCTTCTTTTAAATCGGCAAATTCTCGGAACTCAGATTGGATACTTTTGCCTGAATCCCAATCTATTTTCCATGATAATGGTATAGGAAAGCCTGAGCTCAAATTCATCCACCCTGATGGAAGAGAGGCGGTTTTTGATGGAGACACCCACGAATTAATTACTGATCCTCGTTATATGGGGACATATAACTAC
The DNA here is from genome assembly GCF_005937175.1 of Halomonas sp. ATBC28. Classification (NCBI taxonomy): domain Bacteria; kingdom Pseudomonadati; phylum Pseudomonadota; class Gammaproteobacteria; order Oceanospirillales; family Halomonadaceae; genus Halomonas; species Halomonas sp. ATBC28. The sequence goes on from NZ_VCQL01000028.1 coordinate 849, forward strand.
GTAAATCCCTCAAAGACTCCCGAAGAATGGACTGATTTCAGGGGCTGGGGAGATTGGGCTATTAAGGGCGTAGGGCATGGTGTATTAGACGTCTTGCCTTATATTCCTGGCCGTAATAATGTGCGTGGGCCAAACTAACATATAACCGGAATTTCAAAAATGAATCTAAGAGAGCGTTTCATCGCCAGCATCATTGCAATCCTTTCACCACTAATCTCCGGGTGTGAAACTGCTGAGATTGCTCGATTTTATCATCAGCCTTCTGATACTTTTTATGAAAATATGAATTTTGACATACCAGCCCTAGATAAATTCAAAGACAATAGGATTCTTTTCACTATTTCCGTAAAACAAGCTACATATGAAAATTATTATGTCTGGCTTGGATTATATGCAACATCTTCGCGAAGCACTCCCATAAAAATCATTCATGCAACGCTAATAGGTAATGAATGGAAAAAAGATTATTTTATTAATACAGAAATAGATCTTACTGAAAGAAGCGGGGATGAGGAGCTACTAACTGGCGAGGCTTTGATAGAAGTAAATGGAGATTTTTTTAATCTCTTCAAGAACTCTCCAAATATAACGCTAGAAGTAGCATATTCTATAGATGGAGAGGAGAAAACAATGCAGTTTTTTATTGAGCGTCGAATTGAAAAATATACAGTCTATCCAACATAAATTTGAAGTATCTTGTGACCTTGGTTTTTTACGTAAAGTTGGCTCGCAAGCAACTGTCGATGCACGCGACGCATACCATCGCTCTGAAGCTACTGACTAACTTCTCATAGCGTGTGGTGATTCGGCGTAACTCTTTCAGCCAACCAAAGCAGCTCTCTACCGCATTGCGTTGCCAATATTTATGTTTATCAAACCGCCGTGGTAATCGACGATATCCAACAAGGTAAGTTAGTCAGCACCTATATCACCGAAGCCTTGGCCCCCCCCATGCAATTGGTCACCCCCCCGCTGGCTGGCCGAACCCGACGACTGGGCAGCGGTCAACAACCAACACTCTGTGCGCGACGTCACCCAACAGATAAGGTGCCAATGGCAAGACGAAGAAAGCGGCCTCGACTAAAACCGCCACCACTATTATGACCTGCAGAAAGGCAGGTACGTCAGCCAGGATCCGATTGGCCTTAACGGCGGCACTAATTTTTAGGGCTATGTGAAGAATCCGACCGGCATGGTGGATCCGCTAGGGTTGTTAGTTTGCGGTGGATTGTGTATTGCCGGAGTAGCTCTTGGTGGAACTGCCGTAGTTAATTGGACAAGAAATTATTGGAATGAGCCTGTTTCAGATATTACTGATGTGCAGGATTGGACGGAGTTAACACCGGAAGAATCAATCTATCACCGCATGGGTGAAGGCAATGATGGCAATCGAAAATTTGTTTCCCCAAATGGCCGTAGTGAAGCAGTTTTTGATTGTAATGACGACCTTGTGACTGATCCAGCCAATGCGGGAACTTATAACTTTTTTGAGCCCCGTTTTATGGGCGGTATTCCACATAGTGTTACAGATGTACTACCATACTATATATTTGTAACTTCACCGTCAGGCATGTTTAATCCACAGCGTTTCACAACCACGTACAATCATTTAACACAGGAAAAATAGTCAATGGTAAGATTCAAAATAGTGATACTTCTTTTGATAACGATTTTTACTTGTTCAGGGTGTGGTATTAAAACACATAAAAACTATGGATTTACAGAGCCTGAGCTTCGTCTAAACACTGGTGCTATTCATGCAAAGTTGCGCGGCACAATGGAAAATATTGACAATAAAGCCAGCATACATCATGCCCCATATGAAATGTTGCTTTGGTTTTCTTCTTCAATCGAACAAAACAGTAGCTGTTTAGTAAATATAGATTCGATAACTTTAAAAAACTCTGAAACAGGTGAGTCTGTATTGGTTTCTGAAAACTCTGAGGCTGTATTTAGGGAAAGATCGAACGGTGTGTATACGGCAAGCTTTAATTATGAGAATTTAAATCTTCAACACACTGATCATGAATTAGAATTCATATACTCTTTTAGCAAGGATTGTGGATTGGGTCAGACATTGGTTCCCATTAGCATGTTTTTCAAAAAGCAGTATAGTGAAAGAAATATTTCTTTTTGGGATACGGTAATGGGCATTTGATGGAAGCTTCGTCCTTCGGCCATGTTTCGACGAGCATTAACGATACAACGTATATCTATGGCCCAGACGACATGTCTTCATTGCCAACTAGTGAGTATCTTTCGAAGAATGGCTTTCGCCTCGGAAGAGGAATACATCTAGATCTGGCCGAAGAAGAAGAGGCACCGTTGGAAAATTGTATGAGTAATCACAATTCGTCATACAGCACATTAACAAACAATTGTGATACCCCCGTTCAAGACTGCTTAAAGCAACTTAGTTATGATCTAGGCAGGAACATACTTCCGGTCTCTCTTGGTTTCTCCCCGCTAGACTCTGAATTGTTTTCGGGATCTGAGTTTTATCATCCAACGTGAGCAGCTGAGGAAAGCAACTCTATATGGCCTTTCGAGGAAAGCACCGCTCCATGGGCAAAATAATTCTGTATGTTATTGTTGGGGGGTTGGCGGCTTTATACGCTATGAATTTTTTTAGTAGCACGTCAAAATTTATTTTGATAGCTGAAGCACCCACAGCGGTTTATGAGGATTTCCCAGCTAGCGGCCTTCCCAGCGCACAGGTCATTGGCGTAATGAGCAAGGGAGAAGTCGCGCGAATATTCCATGCTGAATATTCAAAAGACTTTATGTACTACAAGGTTCAACTTCCCAATGGCGTGGAAGGTTATGTCCTCTGGACGGTAGATGTCACAGTCCAGCCTGCTAAGAAAAATTGAACCATTCTCTAAAACGCCACATTGGGTGAATAAATACAACACCCACCAACAGAGCTATCAATAAGACGCCCTGAGCCGGATGAGCTTCCACAGCCTGCAAGGCAATCAGGCCTCCAAGGTCGTCGCCTACAGCTACGACGCCGCCGGGCGCCTCATCGGCAGCCAGCACGGTGACCACGCCCATCGCTACTCAGTTGAAGGGTGATCTCCACCTAATAAATCAGCGCACCACAGCAAACCGCCATTTTTCTATGCCCTGTGCTCCTGATCAACTTCAGGCGGTGTCCAAATAGGCACATCCTGTCGTTGCGGCTCGGGCCAATCCTGCTGCATAGCGCTATTGAGCGCTTCTTCCAGCTTCATGAACAGCTCACCGTAGCGGGGGCTGAAGCTAATGCCCTCTTCAATCTCTTTCCAGGCGTCAAACAGCTCGTCTTCATGGGCATCTTCGTTCTGAACAAAGGCCCAGGTCATCTGCTTAGCTCGCATGGGGTGTACGCCCATGGCTGTTAGTGCGTGCCCGCCCAGTTCCAGCGCTGAATGATAGGTTTCACTGATAACGTCGTCGGCCCCTGCGTCACGTAGCTGATAGCCATGCCCACGGTCGAATGCACGGGCCAGCACCCACACTTGGGGGTAGGCATGCTTCACATGCTTAACCATCTGCACGGCACGCTCACGATCGTCTAACGCGATAACTAGTAACCTAGCGTGCTCAATCCCTGCGGTCTCAAGCAAGTCGGAGCGGCTGGCGTCACCAAAGTAGCTTTTGATATTAATTTTACGCAGGTTCTCGATCTGCTCAATCTCCAGATCCAGCGCCACGATGGGGATATTATTGGCGCGCAGCAAGCGGCAGATTATTTGTCCAAACCGCCCTACGCCCGCAACGATAACCGGTGCCTGCTCCTCGATTGTATCGGCCTCTCGGTCGTCATTTTTGGCCATTTGGTATCGCGGAAGTACTAAGCGGTCGTAGGCAATAAATAGCAACGGCGTTAAGAACATCGATAGCGCCACCACCAGTGAGAGAATCTGGGAGATATCAGTAGGAATCACGTTGTTTTGAACGCTATAGGTCAGCAGCACAAAGCCAAACTCACCGGCTTGGGCAAGGCTTAAAGTGAATAACCAGCCGTTACTACCATGCACCCGAAATAACAGCGCCAAGCCCAGCAAAATCAGACCTTTAACAACGATAACCGCCAAACCTAGCGATAGCACCGCGCCCCACTCCGCCGCCAGCACCGAGAAGTTGATGCCCGCTCCTACGGTAATAAAGAACAGTCCCAGTAATAGCCCTTTGAAGGGCTCAATATTGGCTTCCAGCTCGTGCTTAAATTCACTGTTGGCGAGCACCACCCCCGCCAGGAAGGCACCCAGGGCGGGGGATAAATTGACCACACTCATCAGGGCGGCGATGCCAATCACCAGCATCAGCGCAGTAGCGGTAAATACTTCACGCAGGCCAGAGCCAATCACATAGCGAAACAGCAGCGGCATTAAGTAGTAGCCGCCGGCAATGACACTCACGATGGCACCCACGACCACTAAGGCGTGCGCCCAGCCCGGCAAGTGCGCTACCAGGCTTAAGCTGGCATGACCGTCATCACCGCCCGCCCCCATCAACTCAGGCAGCGCCAGAAGCGGGATCAGCGCCAGCATGGGGATCACCGCAATATCCTGAAACAACAGCACCGAGAAAGCGCTGCGCCCGCCCTCCGTTTTGGCGAGCCCCTTTTCATTCAGTGTTTGCAGCACAATCGCCGTGGAAGAGAGCGCAAAAATCAGTCCCACCGCCAAGGCGGTTTGCCACACGAGTCCCAGCCACCAGGCAATAGCGGTGCCAGCTGCGGCGGTTAGCACGACCTGAAGCCCACCCAGGCCGATCAGCCGAACCCGCATTGCCCACAGCCCTTTGGGGTCAAGCTCCATACCTACCAAAAACAGCATCATCACCACGCCAAACTCGGCAAAGTGCTGAATGGTAGTAGTTTCCTTCCCCACCAGCCCCAGAATTGGCCCAATCACTACCCCGGCGACCAAGTAACCCAGCACCGACCCCAGGCCAAAACGCTTGGCAAGAGGTACGGCGATCACCGCGGCAACAAGATAAATAAAGGCTTGAATGAAATAACTGGTCATCGGGGCTCCTTAAATTGACAAGCGCTACTTGACTTCCCAGAGCAATCAGGTAGCGTACTAGTACGTTAGTACATCACTAATTACTCGGTAGCGAACTATGCCTTCAAACGGTCACTATCAGGCTGAGCTAATCGACCACCTACTCTCCATTGATTCACCTGAAGCAATGGATCGAGCGCTGGCGAGCCTGCTAACGCCTGCAGAGTACCAAGAAATCAGTAAACGCCTACAAATTTTTAAGCTGCTGCGTGAAGGCGTGCCCCACCGCAAAATTGCCGAAACCCTGGGTGTGGGCATCGCTACGGTTTCACGGGGCTCCCGCGCGCTTACCACGTTACCCTCTTCAAGCCCTTCTTCACGGAATGATGCATCATGACCACTGCCAATACACATGCCTCACCAGGCCCGCAGCCTTTTACGCTGCCGCGCAAACCTCACTATGTGACCTTGGCGGCGGACTGCGACTTCTTTGCCCTGTTTCAGAAAATCGAGCGTCGGTTTGATACCTGCTACATGCTTGAGTCTCTGGGTGAAGATAGCCATATGGCGCGCCACTCGATTATCGGCTTCGACCCCGAGTACACGCTCTACGCCAACGGCAACACACTGACCATTGAAGAACGTGGCGGCAATGCCAACCACTACACTAGCGACAACCCCTACGAACTGCTGCGCAGCCTGATCCCGCAGAATATTATTTCCCGCAAGTACGCCGGAGGGTTAAGCGGTTACCTTGGTTACGATGCCATGCAGTATTTCGAGCCATCGCTTACGTTAAAAGCCAACGATGATTTCGACACCTTCCGCTTCGGACTTTACAAAGATGGCCTGATCCTCGACAAGATGACCGGGGAAGTCACCTACTTCTATTACGACAATAGCCGCTACGAATTTCTACAGACGTTAATTGATGCAGACGATGAGCCGGCAGGCCCGCTGAAAATCACCGCCTTAGGCGACACCATGAGTCAGGCAGAACACGCCGAGGCGGTGGCCAAGGTGAAACGGGATATTATCGACGGCAAAGTGTTCCAGTGCGAAGTCGGCTTTAAAAAACGCTTTAGTATTAAAGGCGACGCTCTGGCGCTGTATGACCAGCTGCGCACCATCAACCCGTCGCCGCAAATGTACTACGTCAAATTCGGCGAGCAGAAGCTGATCGGCGCAAGCCCAGAGCTTTTGTTCCGGCTGCGCCAGGGCGAGATGGAAACCTTTCCGCTGGCGGGTACCACCACCCGAGGTCAAACGCCCCAAGAAGATACCCAGCTCGCCCGCGCGCTGCTTAACGATCCCAAAGAGATCGCCGAGCACAATATGATAGTGGATCTACACCGCAACGATATTGGCCGGGTAGCGCAGTTTGGCACGGTCAAAGTGCGCAGCTTGATGGATATCAAGCGCTTTAGCCACGTGCAGCATATCTCCAGCGAGATCGTCGGCATTATCGCCGAAGGCGAAGATATGTTTACCGCGCTGGCCAGCAACTTCCCCGCGGGCACCCTCACCGGCGCACCCAAAATCGAGGCGATGAAAATCATCGATGATTTGGAAACCGATGGGCGCGGCCCCTACGGCGGCGCCGTGGGTCAGTTCTCGTTTAACGGCGACTGCACCTTTGCGATTCCGATTCGCACCGTGTTTGTGAACGGCGAGCGTGCCTACGTGCAAACCTGCGGTGGCAATGTGTTTGATAGCAATGCCGCCGATGAGTATGAGGAGATCCGCCGCAAGTTTGCCGGTACTCGCAAAGCCCTTACCCCCTTTATGGAGACGGACATGGAGAGCCCAGCATGAAGGTACTTATCATCGATAATTACGACTCCTTCACCTATAACCTCTACCAGTTTATTGGTGAGATTCTAACCACAGAGAAGAATCGCGGCGGGCTGGCCAATTTTGAGATTATCGTTAAGCGCAACAATCAGATCGATTACGGCGCCATCGAAGCCATGGCCCCGGATCGTATTATCATCTCCCCCGGCCCCGGCTCGCCGGATGACCCGCGCTACTTTGGTGTATGCGCTGAAGTGATCGAGAAACTGGGCAAGACCACCCCGCTGCTGGGAGTATGCCTGGGCATGCAGGGCATCGTGCACGTGTTTGGCGGCAAGGTAGTCAAAGCACCGCTGCCGATGCATGGCAAGATCAGCCCGATCAACCACAATAACGCATCGGTGTTTAACGGCGTACCCGACCAGCTTGAGGTAATGCGCTACCACTCGCTAATTGCCGATGCGACCACCCTGCCCGAGTGCCTGGAGGTGACCGCCACCGTGGGCGCACTGGCAGCCGATAGCTTTGAGCAGCGCAGCCGTTGGCTGGCACTGGGTGAATTCGACCTGATGGGGGTTAAACATCGGGAGTACCCGATTCACGGCATCCAGTTTCACCCAGAATCGTTTGCCACCGAAGGCGGCAAAGAGCTGATCGCTAATTTTCTTTTCGCGCACGGCAATCACGCCAGAGCGTAGGCACCAAGTATAGGGTGGCTAAACGGGTGGCTAAATGAGACTCAATGAAACCGTTAGCCACCCTAGACAGGCCAGATTTACGACAACCGTCAGCCAGAACGTAACTTGAAAGGCGGTTTTCTGGGTTTTATGCCTCAGTTGCTGTTGGGCCAGTAGCGCACCCGGCCAGCCACCCACTACCCCAAGCAGATGTAGCGACTTTTCACTCACCCGACGGCGGTTTTTAATAGCCGCCTTTTTGTCGATAGCGTAAGTGATATAAGCGATAACGCTCACTACAGCGTAAAAGGCGACGATTGGGATCACAGTGAAGACTCTTGAATGATGGGGAGTTACTTGCGCCGCTGGGAAGGCTTTCCGACCGCCGCTGGCTTACCGCGGCCTTTACCAACGGGCCTACCTTTAGCTCCAGGCTTGCTTTTAGCACCAAGCTTGCCGGGGGCTTTGCTGCCCTTGGAGTGCGGCTTGCCTAACGTACTGCCTTTCGGGCCGGTACCTGTTTTTCCACTGACTTTTCCGCTGGCGGCTTTTTTACCCTTGACGGGTGGTTTAGCCCCGGCGGCTTTGGCACCAGCCGCCTTCGCGCCTGCTTTGGCCGGGCGCCCTTTTGCGGAAGGCGGTTTTGCCTTTCCTGCGCCTGAGCTGTAGTTGGGCCTTTCCGGTTTAGCTTTACTTTTCTTTTCTGGTGCCGCCTCTGAGCGTTCGGTCAGCGCGATAATGGTATCGATCTCTTTGGCAGTGAGATCGCGCCAGTCGCCCAGGGCTAAGCCTTTTAGCGGCACATTCATAATGCGCGTGCGAATAAGCTGGGTAACCTCGTAGCCGAAGTATTCACACATACGACGAATTTGCCGATTGAGCCCCTGCACCAAGGTAATAGTGAACACAAAGGTGGACTCTTTTTGTACCTTGCAGCGCTTGGTCACCTTGCCAAGAATCGGCACGCCACTCTGCATGCCGTCAATGAACTCGTCGGTGATCGGTTTGTTCACCGTCACCTGGTACTCTTTTTCGTGGTTGTTATTGGTGCGCAGAATCTTATTAACCAGATCGCCGTTATTGGTTAAAAAAATCAGCCCCTGGGAGTCTTTATCGAGCCGCCCAATGGGAAAAATACGCACGCCATGCTTCACAAACTCAACGATATTATCCTTTTCGCTGGACTCGGTGGTGCTGACAATGCCCACCGGTTTGTTCAGCGCGATCAGCACCAGATCCTCCTCTTCCTGAGGCTCGATCTCCTGACCGTTTACTTTAACCAAGTCACCCGCCACCACTTGATCACCGGTGGTCGCGCGGCGACCGTTTATCCACACGTTGCCCTGCTCCACAAAGCGGTCGGCTTCACGGCGAGAGCACATCCCGCTCTCGCTAATATATTTATTGATACGGGTAGATTTTCGAAACGACATAAAACGCCATGTGGCTATAAGAGGATAAGCAAACAGTTAAAAAGAGGAGCCGGGCTCCTTTAAGAAGGCCAACTCCTCGTCGGTAGAGCCCCGCCCCAACAGTGCGTTGCGGTGCGGGTAGCGCCCAAAACGATCAATAATCGCCTTGTGGCGCACTTCAAAGTCGTAGTTATTCTCTAACCCCGGCTGGTCAAACAGCTGCATCGCCAGCTCATGAATGGCCGCGGATTCGCTATGCATATAGGGCATATACAAAAACGCACGCTGCTCGCTGGTTAGTTCTGCGTCTGCCCCAGCGGCTACCGCCTCTTGAGCTAGCGCCAGCGCTAAGGGATCAGTGGCAAAGGCGCGAGCGTCATCGCGATAGATATTGCGCGAGAACTGATCCAGCACAATGATCTCCGCAAGCCGCCCTTGCGGCGTTTGACGCCATGCGTAACATTCACACCGCGCGGTTTGGGCATGCAGCGCGCCAAACCGCTGCGAGATTGTACGATCCAACTCAGTGTCTTTTTTAAACCACTGAGCAGGCGTCAACTCCTCAAACCAAAAGTCGAGTACCGCTTGAGCATCTGAGGACATTGACGCCTCCCTGTTGTAGTAGAACGTTGTAGTAAAACGTTACGGTTAAAAATCACGGTAAAAAATCGTGTTAAAACAGCCTAGCCGGTGTTGCGCAGACCTGCCGCTATGCCCGCCATAGTGACCATCAACGCCCGGGAAAGATCGGCGCTGATCGCCCCATCGGCGTCGCGATTACGCTGCAGCAACTCCGCCTGCAAACCGTGCAGCGGATCGATGTAGGGGTTGCGAACATCGATCGCCTGGCGAATCAGCGGCGTGTTTTCCAATAGCTTCTCTTGCTGAAGAATATCCAGCACTGCTTCTTCCAACGACGCGAAGCGCTGGCGTAACTTTTTACCCAACGCCTTCAGCGAGGGCTCGTCGACCAAGCGGTGCTCGTAGTAAGCGGCAATGGCGACATCGGCTTTGGCCAGCAGCATCTCCAGCATGTCCAGATAGGTGCCAAAGAAAGGCCACTCGTTGCGCATCTCCTGTAGCACATCGCGTCCACCGGGCTGCTCTAAGCGCCGCGCAAAGGCTTCGCCGCTACCCAGCCACGCGGGTAGCATCAGGCGAATCTGTGTCCAGGCGAAAATCCATGGAATGGCGCGCAGGGTTTCGACCCCACCATCCTGACGCCGCTTGGTGGGGCGTGAGCCCAACGGCAGCCTACCCAAGGCGCCTTCCGGTGTGACCGCGCGGAAATAGGGCACGAAGTCTGGGTCTTCACGCACGACGCCCACATAGGCACCATGCGCTACCTTGGCGAGCTGATCCATCTCTTCACGCCAGTGCGGTTCCGGTGCACGCGGTGGCAACAGCGTGGCTTCCAGCACTGCACAGGCATATATCTCCATGGAGCGCAGGGCAATATCAGGCTGACCAAACTTGAAGCGAATCATCTCGCCCTGCTCAGTCACCCGCAGACTGCCGTTTACCGAGCCTGGAGGCTGGGAGAGTATCGCCGCATGGGCCGGGCCGCCACCACGACCAACGGTGCCGCCACGGCCGTGGAACAGGGTTAAATCGACGCCGTGCCGGTTACACACATTCACCAGCGACTCTTGAGCGCGGTACTGCGCCCAGGCAGCAGCCAACTGACCGGCATCTTTTGCCGAATCAGAGTAGCCAATCATGACCTCCTGACGGTCATCGATCAGCGAACGGTAGCCCGGTATCGCCAGCAGTTGATCCACCACATCACCTGCGTGATCCAGGTCGTTAAGGGTTTCAAACAGCGGTGCAATAGGTAGCGTTACCTGCCCCCCGACCTCTTTCATCAGCAGTGCTACGGTGAGCACGTCCGAGGGTTCAGCGGCCATGGAAATGATGTAAGTTCCCAGCGCTTCGGAGTGCTCCTGGGCGATAACTTTGAAGGTATCCAGCACTTCGCGGGACTCGGCGGAGCACTCCCAGCGGCGCGGAATCAGCGGGCGACGTGAGGCCAGCTCCTCAAGCAGAAATTCCTGACGTTTGGCTTCGTCCCACTCCTGGTAGTGACCCAGGCCAAGGGAGCTTGTTAGCTCTTCAATGACCTGGGCATGGCGACTGGCTTCCTGACGTAGGTCAAGCTTGGTCAGCGTAACGCCAAACACCGCTACTCGGCGCAGCGTATCCAGCAGCGCGCCGTTAGCGATGGTGTCGAGGCCCACATCACACAGCGAGCGGTAACAGGCGAGCAGCGGTGAGTAGAGCTGATCGCGGGTTTCAATAATCGGCCCGCCATCATAGTTATTTCCCTCCAGCTCGGCCTTGGCCCAATCGCGGGTTGATTCCATCTTCGCCAGCAGGCGTTTCAACACTTCGCGGTACGGCTCGGCTACATCACCCGCCTCGGCTTTGAGCGCGCTATTGGCCTTCCACATGGAGAGTTCGGTTTTGAGCTGTTCAAGATCGCGCAAATAGAGGTCGGCGGCCATCCAGCGGCCAAGCAGCAACACTTCACGGGTCACTCGGGCGGTCACGTTGGGATTGCCGTCGCGGTCGCCGCCCATCCAGGAGGCGTAGCGTATCGGCGCGGCGTCCAGGGGCAGGCGCTCACCGGCGGTATCCAGCAGCAGGTTATCCAAATCTCTATGGAAATCTGGCACTGCCTGCCACAGGGAGTTTTCAATTACCGCAAAGCCCCACTTGGCTTCATCCACCGGGGTGGGCCGCTCGTGGCGAATCTCGTCGGTGTGCCACGCCTGGCTAATCAGCTCCTCCAGGCGGCCCTGGGCACGGGTTCCACGCTCTGGGTAATCTTCGGAGCTCTCAATGGCGGTTAAGCACTCATCGATGGCATCATATTTTTGAATCAAGGTTCGGCGGATAACTTCGGTGGGGTGCGCGGTGAGTACCAGCTCAACGCGCATATTGGCGAGGGTCTCGACCAGTTTACGCGGTGAGTTGCCCGCCTGCTCGGCACGCGCAAGCAGTTCCCCGAGCACCGGCTGGGAGCCGGGCTTGTAGTCCTCTACCCGGCGAAAGCGCGCCCGATAGTGCTGTTCGGCAATGTTCGCGAGGTTTAAGAACTGGTTAAACGCCCGGGTGACCGGCAGCAGATCCTGCTCGGGAAGCTCACGCAGGTACTCGATCAGTTCGCGCTGCTGCAGTGAATCGCCCTGGCGCCCGCGCTTGGCGTGGGCGCGAATGGTTTCAATTTTATCGACAAATGCTTGGCCCAAATCGTCGGCAATGGTTCGCCCCAGGCTGTCGCCCAGAATACGCACATTATCGCGCAGAGATTCGTGTAGGTCGTGACTCATTGGCATGGCCTCCTTGCAGGGGTCGCGTCATTATTAGATCAGGAATGGGTAGATTGTTTTTCTTCTGCTTTGGCTGCCTGCCAGTGGGCTTCCATCTCGTCTAGGGAAGCCTCTATTAATGGCCGCTGGGCAGCGCTAAGCTCGCGCTCGACAAAACGAAAGCGGCGCTCGAACTTGGCATTGGTAGCGCGCAGGCACTGCTCTGGATCGGCATTCAGCGTGCGGGCAAGATTGGTCACTGCAAACAGCAAATCGCCGACTTCTTCCTGGGCGTGCTGTTGATCACCGGCGGCGAGCGCCTCTTCTACTTCCGCCAGCTCTTCACGAATTTTAGCCACCACGCCGCGCGCATCGGGCCAGTCGAAGCCTACTCGCGCGGCGCGCTTGGACAGCTTGGCAGCGCGGCTAAGGGCGGGCAGCGTGCGCGGCACATCGTCTAGCACAGAGGGCCGCTCAACGGCTCTCTCGGCACGCTCCTCGGCCTTCAATGACTCCCAGCGGCTGTTGACCTGCTGAGTTTGCACCTCTTCGGCACTCACTCCTGGCGGGCGGCGGGAGGCCAGCGTGCCCTCCGGAAACACGTGCGGATGGCGGCGCAGCATTTTGGCGGTCAGCGTATCGACGATATCGGCAAAGTCGAAGCGCTGCTCTTCCGCGCCAAATTGAGCGTAGTAGACCACTTGAAAGAGCAGATCGCCCAGCTCGCCGGGCAGTTCGTCAAAAGCGCGTCGCTCGATGGCATCGGCGACCTCGTAGGCCTCTTCCAGGGTATGGGGCACAATGCTCTCCCAATCCTGCTGGAGATCCCAGGGGCAGCCCTGTTCCCGGTCGCGCAGCACCTGCATCAGGGTCAGCAGATCATCGATACCATGGCGCATTATGCCCCTCCCTTGCGAATTTGTTGTTCCGGGTCGGCGTTGCGCAAACGGCGCACTTCGGTAACGTTGGGTAACTGCTGAATGCGCGAGAACAACCGCCCCAGGGATTCAAGGCCATCGACTTCCAGGGTAATACGCAGCCGGGCAATGCCTTCATCGGTGTCCGTTAGCGTGTTCACGGCAAGCACGTTGACTTTTTCATTACCGAGCAGGCCCGTGACATCGCGCAGCAGCCCGGAGCGATCCCAGGCCTGAATCTCGATGGTCACCGGGTAGCGGGTCTGGGCGCGTTCGCCCCACTCCACTTCGATAATGCGCTGGGGTTCGTCCAGCCGCAATTGCAGAATATTACTGCAGTCCTGGCGGTGAACGGTGACGCCGCGCCCCTGGGTAATAAAGCCGATAATCGGTTCGCCAGGCACCGGACGGCAGCAGTTGGCCATACTGGTTTTAAGGTTGCCGACGCCGAGCACCGTGATATCGCTTTTGGTGGCTTTGCTGGATTGGCGCTTAGGTTTGGCGAGCAGGCGATCGAGCTGCTCTTGGTCGTCGGTTTCACCAAACAGTTGCTGAGCCTGGTGCAGCACCTGACCGATACGCAGGTCACCAGCGCCGATGGCCGCGTACATGTCCTCGGCGTTTTGGTAGTTGACCGCCTTGGCCAGCTTGGGCAGATCGAGACCTTCCACATCCAGGCGGCGCATTTCACGGTCAAACAGCACGCGCCCCTCGTCCAGGTTTTGATCCCGTGCCTGATGTTTGAACCACGCCTGAATTTTGGCCCGCGCCCGGGAAGTGCGCACATAGCCCAAACTGGGGTTTAGCCAGTCGCGGCTTGGGCCACCTTTAGTGGCGGTAAGAATTTCTATCTGCTGGCCGGTTTTTAACTTGTAGGTGAGCGGCACAATGCGCCCATTAATCTTGGCGCCTCGGCAGCGGTGGCCAATTTCGGTATGCACCCGGTAGGCGAAATCGATCGGTGTGGCAATCCGCGGCAGGTCAATCACGTGACCGTCGGGAGTGAAAACGTAAATGCGGTCAGGGGCCACATCGCTGGAGAGCCCTTCGCGCAAATCGCCAAAGCCGCCCACCTCGTCCTGCCACTCCAGTACCTGACGCAGCCAGGCAATTTTCTCTTCGTAGCTACGGCTTTTGGCGTTGGTATCGTGGCCTTTGTAACGCCAGTGGGCGCAAACGCCCAGCTCCGCTTCGTCGTGCATGGCGAAGGTGCGAATCTGGATTTCGAGCACCTTGTTTTCCGGCCCCATCACGGCGGTATGCAGCGACTGATAGCCGTTCTTTTTGGGGTTGGCGATATAGTCGTCAAACTCGTTGGGCACGTGGTGCCAGCGCGAGTGAATAATCCCCAGCACGGTGTAGCAGTCCGCCACTTCCGGCACCAGAATACGCACCGCACGCACGTCATGAACTTGCGAAAAATCGATCCGCTTACGCTTCATTTTGCGCCAGATCGAGTAGATATGCTTAGCTCGCCCATCCACGTCGTAGCGGTGGATGTGCTGAGCTTCCATCAAGCCTTTGATGGTTTCGACCACATCGTGAATATAGCGGTCGCGGTCAAGGCGTTTCTCCGCCAACAGCTTGGCAATCGCCTTGTACTCATCTTCGTGCAGGTAGCGAAACGATAGATCTTCCAGTTCCCACTTAAGCTGACCGATGCCCAGGCGGTGGGCCAGCGGCGCATAAATATCGGCGACTTCACGAGCCACCAGTAAACTTTTTTCCCGGGGAGCGTCTTTTACCTGGCGTAGTGCGCAGGTGCGTTCGGCAATCTTAATGAGTGCCACGCGCACATCACCGACCATATTGACCAGCATCTTACGCAGGTTTTCCTGCTGATTGTGTTGGCCCATGCCATGGTCAGGCGCCAACGGGTAGCTAATAGCGGCCATTTGCAGCACGCCATCAATCAGACTGGCCACTTCTTCGCCAAAGCGTTTTGTCACGGACTCAAGGCTCAGCAGCCCTTCCCGCACTGCACGGTAGAGAACGGCGGCCTCAAGCGTGGCTTGGTCTAGCTTTAACTCACCAAGGATATCGGCCATTTCCAGGCCCATGCGAAAACTAGAGCCTGGCGATAGCCATACGCGATGGGTGCGCGGGGCTTCAAGCTCCAGTTGTTCGGCGAGTTCACAGGCGCCGACTAGACGCTCAGGCTCAGGTAGGCGCACATCCTCCTGCAGGCGCGTTAACCACTGCTGTATATCCACCTTTCCGCCCGCGGTTAGCGGCTGGTCTTCACGCACTTTCACCATGACAATTACTCATCCTTTCAGGGAGACGGTCTCTGCACGACCGCCACCGTGGCTTGATGCGATGGGGAAACGTCTAGTCCCCGTATTCGAACAGCATCAGCGTTTCCATATGCGCAGTGTGAAGGAACATATCCGCCACTGCTACTTGCTTGACCCGGTAACCCGCATGCACAAGATGTGCCGCATCCCGAGCAAGCGTCGCCGGATCACAGGAAATATAGACCACCCTGGGCACCGGGTGATGCGCCAGCGCCTGACAAATAACTTCGGCGCCGCTTCGCGGCGGATCGAGCACAAGCGCATCGCTACCGCCATGAACGGTCAACAGTTCCTTAACGCTGGCAGCGCTGTTTAAATCAGCCTGCTGACCGCTGACCATCAGTTGGTTACGCTTCGCGTTAATCGCAATACGCGCCACCATGGCGGGGTTACCTTCCACCGCATAAACCTCAGCACCCGCTGCCGCTATAGGTAGGCTGAAATTACCGATACCAGCGAACAGATCGAGTAATTTTTGCCCTGGTTTAGGCGCTAACCACTGGATGACCTGGGCGACCATTTGCTGGTTAACCGGGGCGTTGACCTGTAAAAAATCGCCCGGTGCAAAACTTAAGCTAAGCGGTGGTTGGCCGGTAACGGTTAGCGACTCTTCAAGCGCCGGCGCTGCGCCATGCCAGTGCAGTGTGGGTGTTTCACGCCCCAACCAAGTGCCCAGCGCCACTCCCTGCTGCTGCGCAAAGGCTTGCCAGCGTTCGGCGTCCCCGGTGTGCTCTTTTAACTGACGTACTAACACGACCTGCGTGGTCGCCGTCGCCAATAACTCAATGTGCCCTACCTGGCGCGGCGCCTCTAACGTACCCAGCAGCTCACGCAGAGGTGTTAATAGGCGCTGTAAGGGATCGACCAACACCGGGCAGCGTTCAATATCCACCAGGCGATGGCTATGGGCGGCACGAAAGCCCAGGCGCGTAGTGCCTTGGCTGTCGACTTTGACCCCCAGCCGTGCGCGGCGCCGATAGCCCTGATCGCTGCCTTGAATCGAGCCGATCTCACTTAGCGTTATACCCTGGCGAGAAAACAGATCGCGCACTACTTCTCGTTTATGGTCACGCTGGGCGTCGACACTTAGGTGCTGCAGATCACAACCGCCACAGTGGCCAAAATGCGGACAAGGCGGCTTGACGCGCAGCTCGGAGGTGGTCAGCAGCGATTTGATATGCGCTTCGTCAAAACGTTTGCGGGTGGTATGAATTGCCACGTCCACTTTTTCACCTGGCAGCGCCTGATCAACAAACACGGTTTTACCGTTGGCTGAATGGGCCACGCCACGCCCATCATGAGCCAAACGCTCAATGACCAGCGGCGATGCGTCCTCTACAGCGGTATACGGAGCCTTGCCGCCCGGCGAACGCGCTAGCCCAGAATGACCTGAAGCGGGCCTGGGCGGCCGCCGTTTTCCCAACATGGCCATGGTTATACTCCTGGGGCAAATAGGCCAGTGGAGAGATAACGATCACCACGGTCGCAGACGATAAACACAATCACCGCATTTTCGGTTTGCTCCGCGATACGTAGCGCGCCCGCGAGACTGCCACCCGATGAGACCCCGGCCAGAATGCCCTCTTCACGGGCCAGACGGCGCATATGCTCTTCGGCCTCTTGTTGGCCAATATCAAGGGTGACATCCACCCGCAGCGCTTCAAAAATAGCCGGCAGGTACGCTTGTGGCCAGCGACGAATGCCGGGAATACTGGCGCCATCGGCGGGCTGCAAACCGACAATCTGAATAGCCGGGTTTTGCTCTTTCAAATAGCGCGACACCCCCATAATGGTGCCCGTGGTGCCCATCGAGCTGACGAAATGCGTCACCTCGCCCCCGGTTTGCTCCCATACTTCGGGACCGGTGGTACGATAGTGGGCCAGCGGGTTATCAGTGTTGGCGAACTGGTTTAGCGGCTTGCCTTCGCCCCTGGCGATCATGCCATCCGCAATATCCCGAGCCTCTTCCATACCGCCCGCTTTGCTGGCGGAAATTAATTTAGCGCCATAGGCCGCCATTGCCTGCTTACGCTCCTCAGAGGCGTTTTCCGGCATAACCAGCACCATCTGGTAGCCCTTAATCGCGGCCGCCATGGCTAGCGCAATACCGGTATTACCTGAGGTCGCCTCAATCAGCGTATCACCGGGGGCTATATCACCTCGGGCTTCTGCTTCATTGATCATTGAGAGCGCGGGGCGGTCTTTAACCGACCCAGCGGGATTATTGCCTTCAAGCTTGGCCAACAGGGTATTGTTACGCCCCGCGCTAATGCGCTTAAGGCGTACCAGGGGCGTGTTGCCAACCACATCTTCTATTGTGGGATAGCCCTTAAGATCGTTCATGAATGTTCCTTATCGTCACCGTTATGCTGCATTATATCGGTGCTGCCTTAGGCTGGACAGGCAACCTCATTGAATCAGCGAGCTTCTTTTCATGTCTTTGAATACCCGACTGCTGTTTGCGTTACTCGGTTTCCCGCTCCTGGTGTACGCCATGATGGCCGTACTGCTGGTTATACAGAGTGATACGCAAGCTCGCGAGGCACACCAAACGCGGTTAGAAAGCGTCGGCGAGCTGCTCGCCCCGAACCTTGCTGCGGCGGTCGCAACGGGTGATGAGCAACGTCTGGAAGCCCTGTCGCGTCAACTCATCGCTATGAAAGGACTGCGAGCGGTTGCGCTATTTGATGCCCAGGGCGACCGTCTATTATTACTCGGGCAATCCAACCTACCACCGCTAAACGCCCCAGATGATCAGCAATTGATTAAGCAGCAGGATGCATGGCGACTGCGCTTGCCACTGAACCCTCCTCAAACAAGTGTCAGCCAAGCTGGGGACAGCCGCGTTGGCTGGCTAGATATCGAAATGGATACCCGTACGCTAACCCTTGGTCGCTATAAGTTGATTGCCAGCCTTAGCTTGGGTGGCATGCTGCTTGGCCTGCTGCTGTTTTTAGTCGCTTTTGCGATCAGTCGCTATACCACCCGCCCGCTGGAAGAAGCCAACCAAGCCCTTTATCGGCTATCCCGCGGCGACTATCGGCTACATCTGGCGCCCTCTAATGCCACAGAACTCCATCACCTGAGTAGCTATATTAACGCCCTAGCCGAGCACTTTCAGCAAGCCCAGCGGGATATGCAAACGCAAATCGAGCAGGCCACCAGCGAGCTGCAAGAATCCATGGAAACCATTGAAGAGCAGAATATCAAGCTCGATTTGGCCCACCGCAGCGCGCTGCGGGCTAATGCCGTGAAGTCTGAATTTCTGGCCAATATGAGCCATGAGATCCGCACACCGCTAAACGGGATTATCGGTTTTTGCCGGTTACTGGGACGCTCATCACTGGATACGCGCCAGCGGGAGTGGCTGCAGCACGTACACCGCGCTTGCGACAACCTGCTTATGCTGGTTAACGACGTGCTCGACTTCTCCAAACTTGAAGCGAATCGCCTCACCCTGGAAGAGACAGATATCGACATTGTCGCACTGGTCGACGAAGTGGTCGGGCTACACGCCCCTGAAGCCCAGCGCAAGCAACTGCACTTGGTAGCCATGGTATATGACGATGTGCCTACCCCGCTAACCGGTGATCCGCTGCGTATTCATCAGGTATTGAATAACTTGATAGGCAATGCGCTTAAATTCACCCAGCACGGCGAGGTGATCGTGCGTGTCATGTTGGATAATTTAGAAGGCCAGCATGTGGTGCTTAATCTGAGCGTCAGTGACACGGGCATTGGCCTCAGCGACGCCCACCAGGAGGCCCTCTTCAGCGCCTTTTCCCAAGCAGAACCAAGCCACTCACGGCAATTTGGTGGCAGCGGCCTTGGGCTTACTATCTGCCGCCAGTTGATTGAACGCATGGGCGGCGAGATTGGCGTGGAAAGCTCGCTGGGCAAAGGAACCACTTTCTTCTTTACACTGCCTATGCTGGCTCATAAAGCGGCCGAGCGACCTCCAGAAATTAGCTTGGCCAACCCGACCATTCGCTTATATGAAACTCATGCTCCAACCCGCCATGTACTGGAGCACTTGCTAGAGCGCTGGGAAGCACAACCCATCGCCTTTGATGTCTCGGAGCCAGCGAAATTGCTGATATTGGGGCTTGAGCACAGCGACTTTAGCCCCGAATGGCACGCGCACTGGCAAGCAGTGATTGATCAAACCCCCTGCCCCACATTGATTTTAGCCAATGGCAATAGTTTTGATCTGCCGCCACTGCACTTAACCCATGGCGGCGAGACACTCTACAAACCTTTTTCCCGCGCGCAGTTGGTAACGACGCTCAAGCAGCTACTGCTATCTACGCACATGCCGAATAAGAGCGAACAGGAACTCCCCGCGTTACCAGCGGCGTCTCAGCCACTCAAACTACTGATTGTCGATGACAATGCACCCAATCGTGAGCTGCTCAAAAACATACTTGAAGACCCTGCCCTCCATGTTTCTACGGTGGAAAGCGGCCACCAAGCGCTAGAATTCGCCCGTGCCAGTAACGTCGACATGGTGTTAATGGATATTCGTATGCCGGGGATGGATGGCGTACAAACCACCCAAGCATTGCGCCGGTTGAGTAGTACCTGGGCCCGCTGCCCCATTATTGCCGTTACCGCCCACGTGCTCAGCAATGAACGCCAGCAGTGGCTCGCGGAAGGTCTGGATGACGTGCTGGTAAAACCCATTGACGAAACACAGCTAGCGCAGTTGCTCAACCGCTTTTTGGGGGTGACTCATCGGCTGACCGCCAGCATTGCAGAGCCGCCCTATCCACAGCACGACATTAACGCCACCCAGAGGACACGGGTTAGCCATGCGGCACCGGCCACGCTACCCATCATTGATCTGGAGATTGGCGCACGTTTAGCGGGGGGTAAGGAGCATCTGGCACGAGAACAGCTAAAACGTCTGATCGACAGCTTGGATGAGAGTGAACAGCATATGCGCGCCGCTTTTGGTCAACAGCATTTGCCCACGCTGCTCGATTGGGTACATGGTCTCAATGGCGCTAGCCGCTACTGCGGTGCGCCCGAGTTGGCCTTACTGGTAGAGACCCTGGAAACTCGCCTACGCACCAGCGGTTTAGACCATGTTGAGGGGCTATTGGAAGACCTTTACCGGGCAATGGCCCGGCTGCGAGCACTGCGCCCGCAGCTGGTTAGGCATTGATTGAACAGGCTTCAAGACGCTGCCCATTAGATACTTGGAATAAATGACATGACCCCAGCATTGGCTGATCTGGCGGCGAGCTGTTAACGCTCTAACACCACAAAAGCTACCGCATACTCGGCTTCATCGCTCAGGGTAACGTGGCTAGCGGTGACACCCGCCGCTTGCAATAGCCGCTCGGCTTCGCCATTAAGCAGGAGATAGGGCTTACCCAAGGCATCGTTCAACACCTGAATGTCCCCCCACTGCAGTCCTTGGCGCAGGCCTAAACCCAGCGCTTTTACAAATGCCTCTTTGGCAGCAAAACGCTTAGCCAGAAACGCCGCAGGTTGGGCTTTGTGTAGCCAAAGCGCCTGCTCATCGGGGCCTAAAATCCGCTCAGCAAAGCGTGGCCCGTGCCGTTTCATGGCCCGTGTAAAACGCTCCACACGGGCAATATCCGAGCCAATTCCCACAATCATCGCCTTAAAAACCTCTGAATAGACAACCTCTGATCAGTGCCCGCAGCAGCCATTATGAACATGCTCAGAGTGGTTTTCATGCTCATGATCGTGAGCATCGAGAGCCGCCATTAAGCCCGCCTCTTGGCCAGCGATGATCAAGCGCTTCATCTCCTGAACGGCCTCTTTGAGGCCCACAAACAGCGCACGGGCAATAATGGCATGGCCGATATTGAGCTCGTTAACGCCCGGCAGAGCCGCAATCGCTTCAACGTTATGGTAATGCAAGCCGTGACCGGCATTGACCACTAAACCCAGCGAGATAGCGTGAGTCGCTGCAGTCGTTAAGCGATGATACTCTGCATTCGCTGCATCGCTGCCGGGACGCGCTTCTGCGTAAGCGCCCGTGTGCAGTTCAATCGTCGGTGCACCGGCGCGCTGAGCAGCCTCAATCTGCTCCACGTCAGGGTCGATAAACAGGGATACATCGCAACCCGCCGCACTTAGCCGTTGGCAAGCGCTGGCAATGGCATCAAAGCCGCCGACAACGTCAAGACCGCCTTCGGTGGTCAGCTCTTCGCGCTTCTCAGGCACTAAACAGACATGGGCGGGGCGCACTTCTTCGGCCAGCGCCAGCATCTCTTCAGTAACAGCCATTTCCAGGTTCATGCGCGTATTAAGCATTTCGGCCAGAATGCGTACATCGCGGGGCTGAATATGACGCCGGTCTTCACGCAAATGCACCGTAATGCCATCGGCACCCGCCTCTTCCGCAACTAATGCCGCCTGCACGGGGTCAGGATAGCGAGTACCTCGGGCTTGGCGAAGTGTCGCAATGTGATCGATATTGACGCCTAACAGTATCCGTGGGGGGTGCATAGTGCCTCCAGCGCAACAATAAGGTAAGAGTTTGTGAACAGGGAATTCAAAAAATCAGGGACGATAGCGACGCCGAGCTAAATCGAGCATCAGTTCTCGCGAACGCAAAACGGTGGTGCCAAGATGGGGTGCCAGCGCCGCTCGCATTACCGCCTTTAATGCATTGGCAAGGCCTTCATGTTGCCAATCACCCTGCTCAATGTAACGTAACGTCCTGCCGTCGAGGCCACGCTCAGCAGGTATGAATGCCCGGCTGGCGGTGTCAAAACGGTAGCGGAGCTGAGGATCCAAAACGCTACCTTCTGGTGTCGCAAACTGCGGCGTGGCCTCGAGCGCCTCTAACAGCGCCCACTCATAGCGGCGGAGCGCTAATGCGCGCTCCGCTGGCGCTGGCAGTGCTTCTAGTAGCGCGGTATAAAACGCGAAAACGTCAGGCGCCGGCAGTTCTAACGGCAGCAGCCGGGTGGCGATCTCATTGGCGTAAAGCCCGCACAGCAACCCCTCCCCGGCCAACAGCGCCGTCTGGCCGCGAGACTCCATCAACGTTAGCCGCTTTAAATCGCGGCTGCCCTGCCAGGTCACGAACAGCGGCGTAAACGGCTGCAGGCGTTGGCGCGATTTAGAACCGGGCCTTTGCCCGCCATGGGCCACAGCACGCACTCTGCCGTGATCAAGCGTTAATAGATCCACCAGCGCACTGGTTTCACGATATGGCCGACGGTGGAGTAAAAAAGCCGGCTCTGGCGACATCGCTACCTTCAATCGAGGTCGTAACCCAAGCTTTTCAAGGCGCGCTCGTCATCCGACCAGCCGCGTTTTACTTTCACCCATAAATTGAGCATCACTTTGGTACCCAGGGCGCGCTCCATATCCAGGCGCGCTTCACGACCAATGCTCTTGAGACGATCGCCGTTTTCACCAATTAAAATGACTTTTTGGCCTTGGCGCTCAACGAGAATAAGCGCGCTGATATGCGTTACACGCTCTGTCTCGCGGAACTCTTCAATTTCAACGGTCATCTGGTAAGGCAGCTCATCGCCCAGCTGGCGCATCACTTTTTCACGCACCAGCTCAGCGGCCATAAAGCGCAGGCTTTTATCGGTAATCTGGTCTTCAGGGAAGAAGTGGACACTTTCAGGCAGGTGTTTGGCCACTTCCTCTTCCAGAGTATCGACCTGAGTGCCATGCTTGGCTGAAATCGGCACGATAGCGGCGAAGTCGCGGCGAGCACCGACATCCGCCAGCCAAGGCAGCAAATCGCCCTTTTCGCCCAGACGATCGACTTTATTAACCGCCAAAATCACCGGCGCTTTTACGTGCTCCAGGCGCTTCAACACCGCCTGGTCTTCTTCCGTCCAGCGGGTGCGGTCGATAATAAATACTACGCAGTCCACATCACGCAGGGCCTGGGTAGCCGCCTGGTTCATAAAGCGGTTGATCGCTTTATTACGATCCTTGGACATGATGTGCATGCCCGGCGTATCAACATAGATGAACTGCGTCTCATCAACCGTTTTAATACCCATGACCTGGTGGCGCGTGGTTTGTGGTCGCCGTGAGGTAATCGATATTTTCTGCCCCAGAATACGGTTCATGAGGGTCGATTTGCCCACGTTGGGTCGGCCGACGATGGCAACGAATCCGCAGGTTTGGCTCATGATTTATCTCCAGGGCTTTTTTCGAGGTACGACAGCGCTTCTTCTGCCGCCTGCTGTTCAGCATGACGGCGGCTTGGGCCTTTACCAGTGGTATGCTCAGCCAACAGGTCAATGTAGCACTCCACGGTAAAGGTCTGGGCATGCGCCTCGCCCTTTACGCAGACAACTTCATAGCGCGGCAACGCGGCTTGACGCGACTGCAAAAACTCCTGCAACCGTGTTTTGGGATCTTTTTGGGTATCTTGTAAAGAGATATTACCCAGCCTTTCCGCGTACCAGTCCAACACCCGGTTGCGCACCACATCCATCCCAGCATCCAGATAGATAGCGCCAATAATGGCTTCGACCGCATCCGCCAAGATCGATTCACGACGATGCCCGCCACTTTTCATCTCGCCGGAACCTAGCCGCAAGCATTCACCGAACTCCATTTCTCGGGCCAGTTCCGCCAGGGTTTGTCCTTTCACCAGTCGCGCGCGCAGGCGCGAAAGCTGTCCTTCACGGGCCTGAGGAAAGCGCTGAAACAGCGCCTCGGCGATGACAAAGTTGACGATGGAGTCACCTAGAAACTCCAGGCGCTCATTGTTACGACCACCGAAGCTGCGGTGGGTCAAGGCCAATTCCAGTAGCGTATCGTCGCCAAAGGTATGACCGATTCGTCGGCAAAAAGCGTTCAAGGAATTACTCACAGCTCTCCTACGTCATTGACGTTAACTAAAGTGACATAACTGACTAAATTCAGCACACGCAGCGTCTTCATTCAATGCGCCGCACGCTGGTAAAACTTGGCAACCCGCCATCCCAGTGCATCCACACCGCAAAGGCGCGGCCCACAATGTTCTCTTCCGGCACGAAGCCCCAATAGCGGCTGTCGTTGGAGTGGTCACGGTTGTCCCCCATCATGAAATAGTGCCCTTCAGGAACCTCCACTTCACGCATTTGCGGGCCAGGGTCTCGCGGGTTGTTATAAATAAAGTGCTCGGTGTCGCCAAGGCGCTCTTCTAACAATAGCTGCTGGGGCGAACCATCGGGCCCATCCTCGATCAGCTCTTTGGCCACCGGTTCGCCGTTAACGTAAAGCTGCTTTCCCTCATAGCGGATATGATCCCCTGGCATACCGACCACCCGCTTGATGAAGTTCACCGAAGGCTCGTCGGGGAAACGAAACACCATCACATCGCCACGCTCAGGATCATCGACTTCGAGAAAGCGGGTGTTGACTACCGGTAAGCGTAAGCCGTAGGCAAATTTGTTGACCAGAATAAAGTCGCCCACTTCAAGCGTAGGCCGCATTGAGCCAGAGGGGATCTGAAAAGGCTCAATGATAAAACTACGCACCACCAGCACCACCAGCAGCACCGGGAAAAATGAACGGGCGTAGTCAACCGGCCACGGCTCTTTAAGTAGCTTTTCGCTGGTAACTGGATCCAGCCCTTCCTGGGTATTGGCCTCTGCGGCGGCGAAGCGTTGGCGGCGCTTGGGCTTTAATAGCCACACGTCCAACAGGTAAATAACGCCCGAAAGCGCAACGGCAAGTACCAGCAGTAATGAAAAATCCATGAGTGGTGTTCTTTCCTAGTCGTTAACCTTGAGCACAGCAAGGAAGGCATCCTGGGGAATTTCCACACGCCCCACCTGTTTCATGCGTTTCTTACCCGCTTTCTGTTTCTCGAGCAGTTTCTTCTTACGGCTGACATCGCCGCCGTAACACTTGGCCGTCACGTTTTTGCGCAGCGCTTTCACGGTGGAACGTGCCACCACTTGACCACCAATAGCCGCCTGAATCGCCACATCAAACATCTGCCGTGGAATCAGCTCTTTCATTTTTTCCACTAACAAACGACCACGATGGTGGGCGTGATCACGGTGGATAATCACCGCTAGCGCGTCAACTTTGTCGCCATTAATAAGTACGTCAAGACGCACCAACTTGGCCATTTCAAAACGCTCGAAGTTGTACTCTAGCGAAGCGTACCCCTTGGAGATCGATTTCAGGCGGTCAAAGAAGTCCATGACCACCTCAGACATGGGCAATTCATAGGCCAACTGGATTTGGTTACCCAGAAACTGCATATCCAGTTGCGTGCCTCGGCGCTGCTCACACTCGGTGATCACGTTACCCACATACTCCTGGGGAACCAGAATGCTGGCGCGCACCACTGGCTCACGCATTTCATCCACGTCAGCCATATCGGGAAGCTTTGAGGGGTTGGAGACGTAGGTGATGTCGCCATTTTTCATCACTAGTTCATAGACAACCGTGGGAGCGGTAGTGAGCAGATCGATATTATACTCACGCTCCAGACGCTCCTGGACGATTTCCATGTGCAGCGTGCCCAGAAACCCCACCCGGAAGCCAAAGCCAAGGGCATCAGAATTTTCCGGTTCATAGGCAAGTGAGGCATCGTTAAGCGCCAGCTTCTCTAGCGCATCACGAAAGTCTTCATAATCATCCGCACTGACCGGGAACATACCGGCATACACCTGCGGTTTTACTTTTTGGAAGCCAGGCAGACGCGCGACATCTGGCGTCTTGGTGTGGGTAATGGTATCGCCCACCGGTGCGCCGTGGATTTCTTTGATACCCGCGACAATAAAGCCGACTTCCCCGGCACGCAGAATCCCGGTCTGCTTGCGCTGGGGGGTGAAGATCCCTACTTCCGTGGTACCCCAGTCGCGGCCCGTCGATTTAATACGGATCTTATCGCCTTTGCGCAGCGTGCCATCAAACAGACGAACCAGCGAAACTACCCCAAGGTAGTTATCAAACCAGGAGTCGATAATGAGCGCTTGCAGCGGCGCTTCCGGGTCGCCCTTGGGCGGCGGAATATCGCGCACCAAGCGCTCTAGCAAGGCATCAATGCCCAAGCCACTTTTGGCCGAGACCTGGCAGGCGTCGGTGGCATCCAGGCCGATAATCTCTTCAATCTCCTGGGAAACCTTGTCGCAATCCGCCTGAGGCAAATCGATTTTGTTGAGTACCGGCAGAACTTCTAGTCCCTGTTCGATAGCGGTATAACAGTTGGCCACCGATTGCGCCTCTACCCCTTGTGCGGCATCGACAACCAGCAACGCCCCTTCACAGGCGTAGAGCGAACGCGACACTTCATAAGAGAAGTCAACATGCCCAGGCGTATCGATAAAGTTCAACTGGTAAACCTGGCCATCGGCGGCGGTGTAATCCAGCGTGACCGACTGCGCCTTAATCGTGATGCCTCTCTCGCGCTCGATATCCATGGAGTCGAGCACTTGCTCTTTTAGCTCACGCTCGGTTAATCCTTCGCAGGTCTGAATCAAACGATCAGAGAGCGTCGATTTACCGTGGTCGATGTGGGCGATAATAGAGAAATTGCGTATGTGCTTAAGCTTTCCGTTGGGAACGTCTTGGGACATCGAGTCTGTTCTGCCTTAGTGGTACGCAAGCGGCCGCATAAACAGGCCGCTTCGAGAGTTCAAAGCTCGAAAACAGCTGCCGTTTAAAAATAAGGGCCATTTCCGACAAAAAGATATCCGCTATTGTAGCGATATGCGCAGGCTAGGAACAGCGGTCCGGCGAGAACCGCCGGACCAGGAGTGAAAATAGGCGGGTTATTCCAGACGCAGCGCTACAAACAGGGAACGTCCGTCGCGGAACAGACGGACTGGAATAGCGCGATCAGTCGGCAACGCCTCGACAATCTCTACCAGCTCAGCTGAGGAGGAAACGCTGCGGTGATCAATACTCACTAACACATCGCCTGGGCGAATGCCGGCCTCAGCAGCCACGCTGCCAGACTCAACCTGACGAACGATCACACCGCCGGGAACATTCAGTTGCTCGCGCATGGTGTCATCAATTTCAGCGACCATTACGCCAAGACGCGCTTGGTTATTGCTGCCTGCCTGTGCCGACTGCTGCTCAGTGTCTGGCCAACTACCTAACTCGACAGACTCGGTCAGTTCTTCACCGTCACGCATCAAGGTGAGTTCCACCTCGGTGCCTGGTGCGCCTTTACCGATCAGTCGCGGCAGCGAGCTTGAGCGCTCAACCTCTTCACCATTGACCTTAAGAATGACATCGCCCGCCTGGAGTCCACCCTGGGCCGCTGGGCCTTCTGGATCAAGATCGGCAATCAAGGCGCCAATCGCATTCTCCATACCGAACGACTCGGCCAGATCATCAGACACAGGCTGAATCATGACGCCCAACCAACCACGGTCTACCCGACCGCCTTCACGCAGTTGCTCGGCCACATCCATGGCAACGTTAATGGGAATGGCAAACGAGACGCCCATAAAGCCGCCGCTACGGGTAAATATTTGCGAGTTGATTCCCACAACTTCGCCGTCTAAGTTGAACAGCGGGCCACCGGAGTTGCCGGGATTGATTGCCACATCGGTTTGAATAAAGGGCACATATGCATCCCGCGGCAAGGTGCGATTAATCGCACTGACGATACCCGCAGTGACCGAGTGGTCGAAACCGAAAGGAGAGCCAATCGCGGCAACCCACTCACCTACTTTTAGCTCGTCAGAGTCACCTAGATTGAGCGTAGGCAGATCATTGGCATCAATTTTGAGTACTGCCACGTCGGTTTGTGGGTCGCTACCAACCACTTCTGCTCTCAATTCGCGGCGATCATTGAGCCGCACAAGGATCTCATCGGCATCTTGCACCACGTGCGCGTTGGTCATTACATAACCATCTTCACTGATGACGAACCCCGAGCCTAGAGACTGTCGCTCTTCTGTACGTCCCTGACCATTACTGGGGGGCGCTGGAAAGCTATCCCCAAAGAAATGGCGGAAAATCTCGGGGATTTCCTGACCACCGAACCCGCCAAAATCGGGCGCGCTGCTGCGCTGAACCGTTCGACTGGTTGAGATGTTCACCACCCCTGGGGCAGCGTCTTCAACTAATGCGGTGAAATCAGGCAAATTCTGAGCGCTGGCGGCTTGGCCAAACGTCAGCAATGCCACCACACAAACCCAAAGCGTGGAAGGGAGAATCAAGCGCTTCATGCAAGAGCTCCTACTTAATGTGATAGTAAGCGAAGGTATATAAACAACTCACGGCGAGACACCGGAGAACTCATTAACAAACTAATTGACCAAGCGTGGGCGAAAGCGTTCCCCACGCCCGCGCATTAGACATTTAATACTTAGCGCACCGGCCATCAAAGCAATAAAAAAGCCCAGGGGCGCCAGCCAAATCGTAGTACTAACGAGCGCGACCAGTCCGGATAGCAACAGCGCAAGCAGTAGCGGCAACCCATAAACACAAAAAGCCAGCAACGTGACAGAGGCACGCGGCAGGCTGATAATGACTTGGCTTCCTAACGGATAGTTGCGCTCGGCGTTATCTGTTTTGGAGGGAACCGCTACGGCAATGCGTTGGCTGCGCTGGCGCGCCAGCAATCCGACCCCGCACCCTCTCCCTTGAGCACACTGCTCGCAGTTCTGCTGGGCGGCAATTTCTACGATTACTCCCTGAGAGGTGTAATCGACAACCGTGCCAGTACGAAGCAGAGAAGTGCCAAGTAAAGAGCCACAGGGCGCGGAGGTCGTCATTTTATCTACTCACCTCATCGACGCTTTCTTGAGATTGGTTTTCTAGCAGGTCGAAAGTGATTGAGCGAACAATACGCTGCAGCGTTGCTACGGGCAGCTCACCAATGGCCACCAACTGCCAGCGCCCTTCAGCGGTGATGGTGTGCTCAATGGCGACGGCCGAGACACCCAACTGCTGCACACCTTCCTGCAAGGCAATGGTTGCTTCAGATGCAAGAGGCTCCACAAAGATACTCACGGTGGCCA
Source organism: Halomonas sp. ATBC28 (assembly GCF_005937175.1). Taxonomy (NCBI): domain Bacteria; kingdom Pseudomonadati; phylum Pseudomonadota; class Gammaproteobacteria; order Oceanospirillales; family Halomonadaceae; genus Halomonas; species Halomonas sp. ATBC28. Next base: position 30,194 of record NZ_VCQL01000028.1, read on the forward strand.
AACCATCACTGTAAACACGCTGATGCACATCGTCGCCGGCAAAAGTAACCGGTTGCGCAACAAAGCCGTCGGGTAACCAAGTGGTATGCCAAGGCGTGTTGAGGATAACGGTGGGCGAGCCCACTCGTACGCGGCCGGTATATTTTTGGGGCGATTGGAGCTGGGTAATTTGGAAGGTTTCAATGATCCTACCTTGCTGATCACTGAGTACATGCTTAAGGAGTAGGCCGGTATCTCGATCTAACCACCACTGATGGGAAAAACGCCATTGATCCCGAGGCTCGAAAATAAGTTTAACGGCATCGCGACCGGCTACCCGAGCATCATCCTCAAGCTCAATAGCGTAATATTTCTCAAGATGAGCCGCCCACCCTGCAGGAGTAGGCATCTCCCCATTACTATGCTCTTCAGTCCAAGCCAGTCGACCCACCGGCGAGCGCCGCTCAATACTCACGGAAGGACCGTCTAGGTACTGAACCACCTGCTGCCGAATGCCATTCTGGATGCGATGCGACAGCGCCAGCGTGCGAACATCAATAGCATCAATCGCCACCGCCCTGGCTTGGAAGGCATAACAGTGGCTAGCCCACAAACCACGCTCAAGCCACTGCGTGGCATTACTGGGCTGCCCTTCGGATTCCGCCGCGCACTCGTAGCCAGCATGACGAACCGGTTGGCTAACGTCGGACGAGCTATTGGCGTTTTCTGCATGCACTTGAAAAGAGAGCGTACCAACTACTGCTGCCAGTACCCAGGCACGCTTTAATCGCCAGGGCACGATCATGTCGCGCACTCCCATCCCGCGCACTCCCTACTCACTTAACAGGCTTCGTCAAAAAGAACGTCATTCAGCTTAGCGCTGACCTAATGGTTCAGTCACTGCAGATGAACGCATTAATGGCATCCAACTATCACCACTGCCGTAAGCAGCGCTCTGAGTATGCTGCTCTAAATAAGATTGCAGCAAGCCAATCTGATCTACATCAATATTGGTTCCCTGGGAAGCAGTCACTCCCTGAGGCGTCTGCGCTGAAAACCCAGTTTCACTAATATTCATCAGACCGCCCTGACCCGACTGACCGCTAAGCCGAAACGGCGTAGGCTCAAACATGGGCATATCAGCACGTGAGGCTACTGCCGACTGAGAGGCCAAATTGACGGGCTGTACCTGATTAGCGCCAGGTGCGGTCGTTGCCATGTCACCACTGCCCTGGCCAACGGGTGAGTCGTTGCCAAAGAACTGAACGCCGGTGATCACCATCAGTGACACTGCAGCAGCAACGCCAGCGCCGCGGGCGAACGAAATACCACCCGTACGGTGAGCTACAGGCTCGGCACCTTGTGTCATTGGAGCAGGCTCTTCGCGCAGTCTGGCCATAATGCCAGCGGAGAGATCAACGCTTACATCAACGCCCTGCTCCCGCTGCATCATGCTGCGGGCAAGGTGATATCGGCGCCATGTATCTGCGGCATCGTCATCATTAGGCAGTGCCTTCAACACTCGGCGAAGCTCAAGCTCATCACTCTCGCCATCCATTAACACCGAAAGTGATTCCCGTGTGTTTTGACTCATACTTCACACCCTCACACTGTTTAAAAGAAGTACTGGGGTGATGGCTTGCGTTATACGCACCACCACTCCGACGACTTCCAAGGCCAAGACTCAGTTCAGGCTAATTAAATGAGCAAAACTCATTAGCCTGCGACGCTAAGCTCATGACACTTTGCACATTGATATATCAGCGATTGACACACCAGCGTGCTCATCAAGATAGTCAGGCTTTATGACGCCTTACATGCCAGACAGTTCACAAAAAATAAAACCTTTATTTTTAAGGCTGACATCCTATAACGCTCATATCGCCTCCCCCACTACGACCACTACCCTTCGCGACTGTTCCGCGCGGTCGATACTAATGGGCGGATATGTTCATCAACCGCCTCGCGGGCGCGGAAAATTCGTGAACGCACGGTTCCCACAGGGCACTGCATGACCTGAGCAATATCTTCATAAGCAAGACCATCCAGTTCACGCAGGGTGATCGCCGTGCGCAGATCATCCGGCAAATTTTCGATTGCCTGATAAACCGCGGCTTCGAGCTGGTCTCTGGCAATCGCCGCTTCCGGCGACTCGGAATCTGCCAGTCGACCGCTTTGATCAATGATTTCAGCGTCGACAATATCCATATCACTTCCCGGCGGGCGCCTTCCCCGCGAGACCAGATAGTTTTTCGCCGTGTTAATCGCGATGCGATACATCCAGGTGTAAAACGCACTTTCTGAGCGAAATTTACCCAAGGCGCGATACGCCTTAATAAATGCCTCCTGGGCTACATCCTGAACTTCAGAGTGATCATGAACATAACGACCAATCAGGCCGATAATTTTGTGCTGGTACTTCTTCACCAGCAGATCGAAAGCGCGCGTATCACCTTTTTGGGCACGTTCAACAAGCTGTTGGTCTGTTTCCCGAGTGCCCATTCACACGCTCCTCCAGCTCGTACGGCATGCGCCGAGCCCAATTCCTATTAGCCCTGACAAATGGGCGTTCACAGCAAGCAGCATAGCGTCCCTTGGGCATTGATTAATAATAGAGTGAATAAAAGAGCGAATACGTCGCCCGAGTAAATTGCTGCATTATTATAACGGTACTAAATTTTAACGACAGGGCTCCCAGTGTTGCGCGTTCCGCGCAACGCATCAAGCGCTTACCGCCTTTCGCAAAAACCGTGCGGCTGACACTTTTAATGCCGCTATAGTTCCGCAGCAATTGATTTTTACCTGCCCGGCGAGCGATAGTATGTGCCACTTTTATCGCCCCCTTACTTTTTCAGTCATTACGCAAAGCACAGGTAGCAAGATGCCAGAACAGCAGGTTAATAACCTTAACGTCCTCGCTCAAGACGTTCTCACCACGCCAGAAGCGCTCAAGAATGCCGTGCCGTTAACGGAGGCGGCAGAGCGCACCGTGATCGAAGGTCGCCAAACCATTCAGAACATCCTGGATGGCAATGACCCGCGACTGTTGGTAGTGGTCGGCCCATGCTCAATCCACGATGTGGAAGCCGCCCTCGACTATGCCCGCCGCCTTCGTGAGCTGGCTGACCAGGTCAGCGATAGCCTGTATATCGTGATGCGTGTCTATTTTGAAAAACCGCGCACAACGGTCGGCTGGAAAGGCCTGATCAACGACCCGCACCTCAACGACTCCTTTGAGATCGATGAGGGTCTGCATATCGCCCGTAAATTGCTGGTCGATCTGGCCGAAATGGGCTTACCGCTAGCCACAGAAGCACTGGATCCCATTTCTCCCCAATACCTGCAGGACTGCATCAGCTGGTCAGCGATTGGCGCCCGTACCACCGAGTCCCAGACCCACCGGGAAATGGCTTCCGGCCTTTCCTGCCCGGTCGGCTTTAAAAACGGTACCGACGGCAGCCTGGACGTGGCGATTAACGCGCTTCAGTCCGTGGCCAGCCCGCACAATTTCCTGGGCATTAACCAAGCGGGCCAGGTAGCCATTATTCGCACCCGCGGCAACGCCTACGGCCACGTCGTTCTACGCGGTGGCAACGGCAAGCCCAACTACGACAGTGTAAGCGTTGCCCTGGCGGAGAAAGAGCTCGAAAAAGCCAAGCTCTCACCCAACATAATGATCGACTGCTCCCACGCCAACTCCAACAAAGACGCTGCGCTACAGCCATTGGTGCTGGAGAACGTCACCAACCAGATTTTGGAAGGCAACACTTCCATTATCGGCCTGATGGTTGAATCCAACATTGGCTGGGGTAATCAAAAACTTACCCAGGACCTTAGCCAACTGCAGTATGGTGTCTCCATTACCGATGCCTGCATCGACTGGGATACCACGGTGGAGACCTTCAGCCGCATGAACGATAAACTTGCCGCCGCACTGGCCAAGCGCATCGTCAAGTAAGTCAACAACCCCGCTACGGCGGGGTTTTTCATGACGTTCTAGCGACTAATCTCACGCCGAAATGGCGGCAGTGCATCCAGCAGTGCTTGTCCGTAGCGGCGGGTAATCACCCGCTTATCCAGCAAGGTGATCGTCCCACGATCGCTCTCTTTGCGAATCAAGCGCCCACAGGCTTGCACCAGCTTAATAGACGCATCGGGCACGCTAATGCGCATAAACGCATTACCGCCCTGGCTTTCTATCCACTCCGCTAACGTAGCACCCACTGGGTCGTCGGGTACCGCAAAGGGTAACCGCGTAATCACCACGTGCGTCAAATAGTCGCCGGGAAGATCGATACCCTCAGCAAAGCTCGCCAAGCCAAAGATGATACTGCCCTCGCCCCTATCCACCGCTGCCCGATGGCGCTCGATAAGCTCTCGCTTAGGCAGCGCATCCTGAGCGAGCACGCGCTCCTTCACACTCGCGGGCAACGCTTTATCCACCGCACGCAGCTGGGCGCGGGAAGAGAACAGCACCAGCGCCGCCTCTTGGTCGGCCAACTGCGAGACAAACGTCACAATCGCCCGTTCATGGGCCTCCCTATCGCCAGGGTCAGTGGCCTCTTTAGGCACGCGCAGCACGGCATTGGCGTAATCAAAGGGGCTCGGTAGCGCCTGATAGCGGTAGCGATTCGCCAAGCCTGCACGCTCTTGCAGGCGTTCAAAGCGCCCCAGCGCAGTCAACGTTGCCGAGGTGACCACCGCCCCATGGCAACGCCCCCATAAATGCTTGGCCAGGGTATGTGCGGCTGAAACGGGGCTAGCCGAAAACTCAACTTCCGGCTCCCCCGCTACACGGCTTAGGGTAATCCAGCGAGCGCTGGGCGCCTCATTAGCAACATCCTGCTCACTGAATGCCTGCCACAAGGCATGCGCCTCTAACGCCCGCCCATGAAGCAACGCAACGAGCGGCAGCCAGGTTTCTGCCTGCTCACGATCGAGGCCGGTCTGTTTATCGGGATCAAGGCTTTCACGCAGAATATCGCTGATACTCTCGAGGCAGCGCGACAGTGAAGCAAACATCACCAATAGCTGCTGCGCCTGTTCCCGCAGGGCATCGGGCACTTGGCCCTTCTCAAAACGCGATTGATGGGTGGCCTCTTCGTCAGCCAAACCGTTTGGCCGCTCCGCCAACTGATGCCCCATACTAAACACGTCGCCCAGTGCGGGCTCCAGGTTATGAATCAGCTCTGGCAAGCTAACTAAAAGCCGCGACACCGTTGGCTGAATAGCCAACGCTTGGTGAAGGTCGGTCAAACTGCTTCTCAGCGTTTTTAGCCAACGCAAGCAGCCGTGCACCGCAAAGCGGTGGGCAAAGTGGGAAAGCGCCTTCTCGGGCAGGTGGTGGCCTTCGTCGAAGACAAAGATGCAGTCCGCTGGGTCGGGCAGAATAGCGCCGCCGCCCAAGGCCAAGTCAGCCAGCACAAGGTCGTGGTTGGCGACGATAACGTCAGCATTCTCAAGCTCTCGGCGGGAACGAAAAAACGCGCAGGCACCGAAGTGCCCACAGCGCCTACCCGTGCACTGGCGATGATCCACCGTCAGCCGCCGCCAGTGGGCATCCTCAATCGCTTCTGGCCAATTATCACGATCCCCTTCCCATTCGCCCTGACCGTAAGCTTGCGCCATATCACTGGCAATCACGGTGAAGTCGCTACTTTGTGTTTGCAGCGACTGCTCAAACAGCGATAGCGTTGGGTTGGGTTCAGTACCTTCGAGCGCCTGATCCAGACGTGCCACGCACACATAGCGGCCACGCCCTTTGGCTAATGCGTAGCGAAACGCAATGCCGCTATGACTGGCCAGCGAGGGTAGATCCTGATTCAGCACCTGCTCCTGAAGAGCAACCGTGGCCGTGGAAATAATCAGCCGCTTGCCCCGCGCTTTCGCGATCGGCAAGGCGGCGATCAGATAGGCCAGTGTTTTGCCGGTACCAGTACCCGCTTCAAGCACACAGACATGGGTATCGCTGGTGCGCTTACCCTCGTCGTCGCTCTCTATATTACCCAGCGTCCGGGCGATTTCGGCGATCATCATGCGCTGACCGTAGCGTGGGGTCAGCTCAAGGGTGTCCACCACGCGACGGTAAGCGTCTTGAATCTCACTTTTGAGGGCTGTATCGAGCATGCGGCTTAGAGCATACCTTCCGGCGGATGCACGCAGGGCAGCTTGTCGTTGATATAGCGTTCGATTTCCGGCAGCGAGAAGGCATCCTCTTCACCGACGAAGCTAATCGACACACCCTTAGCGCCAGCTCGACCAGTACGACCGATACGGTGTACGTAGTCTTCCGGATCTTCCGGCAGGGTGTAGTTGATGACGTGACTAACGTCTTCAATATGGATCCCACGGCCTGCAACGTCAGTGGCGACCAATACCTGAATCTCGCCTTCGCGGAAGCTTTCCAGGGTTTTGATACGCTGATTCTGAGGCACATCGCCCGACAGCATCGCCGCACTGACACCGGCTTTTTTGAGCAGGTCGTCAAGCTTGCGAACTAAATCGCGACGGTTACCAAAGACCATCACACGCTCGAAGCTCTCTTGCTGAAGCAAATTAACCAGCAAGCGCTGCTTGTCGTCATCAGACACCAAATACACACGCTGATCGATGTCCGCCTGATTCTCAACGGTGACTTCGATCTCAACGTGGGCAGGATCAAGCGTCCATTGACTGGCGAGATTCAAGATGTCGTCGGTAAAGGTGGCCGAGAAGAGGAAGGTCTGGCGCTCCTCTTTTTTCGGCGTGTAGCGAATAATCCGCTTCACATCGGGGATAAAGCCCATCGACAACATGCGGTCGGCTTCATCTAACACCAAAACTTCGACTTCATTGAGGTCGATATCGCGCTTCTGATGGAAATCCAACAGACGACCAGGTGTTGCCACCAGAATATCGATCTTGCTGCCCAGGCTGTCACGCTGTTTTTGGTAGTCCATACCGCCGACCACACTCGCCACATTGAGCTGCGTGAAACGCGCTAACGCTTTAGCATCCTTTTCAATCTGCAGTGCCAGCTCGCGGGTGGGCGCAATAATCAAGGCTCGCGGAGCCCCCGGCTTTTGACCATTGGGTGTTGGCTCTTCCAGGAAGTAGGCCATCACAGAGATCAAAAAGGCTGCGGTTTTTCCGGTTCCCGTTTGCGCTTTGCCGACAATGTCGCCACCTAATAGCGTCTGGCGCAGGGCCTCCGCTTGAATAGGTGTGCAGTACTCAAACCCTTGAGCATGAATAGCGCGCATTAAGGGCAGCGGCAGATCAAAGTCATGAAAGCGCCACTTACCGGCCACGGCGGGCACCTGAAACTGACGAAGATCCCAGTTCGACTGGCGACGACGCGGTTTACGGCGGCGACGTTTTGGCTTGCGATTCTGGGCCGGGGCTGTGGTCTGTTCCGACTCGCTCATAGGCTGTCTATCTGTCCATTGCTGTGGAAGTTGGCATCACGAAGTGCGCATTGTACCAGGGCTTGGCGATAAGAGCGCGTCCTGCTGTCGAAGGAGTCCCCAGGCCTGTTAGAATAGCCGTCAAATCGACGTAAGGAGCGCGACATGACGCGTAAGAAAAAAACTCGTTCACTGGCCGATAAGGTGACAATTCGTACCGGCCGGCGGAAAGATTATAAAAAATGGCGCCACGACAATCCCGACCAAGTGGCCCCTTCGCGCCGTTTTGTAGCGAAAAAGCAGCAGCAGCGCAAACTGCAGGCGGTGAGAAAACTCGCTCGCCAGCAGAGCGGGCAGGATATTGCTATACACCCTGACAAATCGAGCAGCGACGCTAGCAAACCTAAGGGGGACGACTCGTAATGCGCTTGGTCTCGTTCAACATTAATGGCATTCGAGCACGACTTCACCAGTTACAGGCGTTGATCGACACTCAGCAGCCGGACGTAATTGGGCTGCAGGAAACCAAGGTACAGGACAGCGAGTTCCCGCTTGCCGACGTGGAAGCCATGGGCTACCACGTTTTTTATCACGGCCAAAAAGGCCATTACGGCGTCGCTTTAATGTGCCGTCAGGCGCCCAAAGAGATTTTTTACGGTTTCCCCGATGATGAGGAAGACGCTCAGCGACGCATGATCGGCGTTCGCCTGATCGCAGAGGACGGAGAAGCCGTGACGGTATGGAACGGCTATTTTCCTCAGGGCGAAAACGTTACTCACCCGACCAAATTCCCCCATAAAGAGCGCTTTTATGGCCAACTAGCGCGATTGCTCAACGAACAGCACCGTCCCGACGAGCGGCTGGCGATCATGGGCGACTTTAATATCTCGCCGGAAGATCAGGACATTGGCATTGGCGACGCTAACCGCAAGCGCTGGCTGCGCGAAGGCAAAACCAGCTTTCAACCCATTGAGCGCGAATGGCTCGAAGGCATTAAAGCCTGGGGACTTACCGACAGCTATCGCCTCTGCTATCCACAAAGCGATGACCGCTTTAGCTGGTTTGATTACCGCTCAAAAGGGTTTAACCAGGAGCCCAAGCGCGGCCTGCGTATCGACTATATTCTAGTCACCAAGGCGCTAGCCGATCAGGTTACTGCCGCTGGCATCGACTATGACCTGCGTGGTATGGAACGCCCCTCTGATCACGCGCCTACCTGGAGCGACTTCGCTCTCACGCTTAAGGCGTAGTTTTCTACGCAGTCTTTTCTAGTTAAAGCTGGCCAGCCATTGCTCCGCCTCATCGTCACCTAGCGACGAGGCGCGGGCAAAAGCTTGTTTCGCTTGCCCATCCTCACCCCAGGCGTAAGCGAGTTGACCATAGGCTCGCCAGTCGGCGGCAGCTTGCGTATGCAGCGCTAAGGTGTGCCAGGCATTCAGGGCCTTCTCAACGTCTTTAGCCTGCCGCCAAGCGTTGGCAAGCAAACGCAGATGGGACTCATCGCGAACTATATCGCCCTCATTCAGCGCCCGCTCTAGGTGCTCTGCCGCTCTAGCAGGGGTTCCGCCGGCGAGATGAAGTTGAATCAACATCCAGAAATCTTCCTGCTCGGTCAACTTACCTAATTGCCACGCCGTCTCCCACAGGGCAGCGGCTACCCCTGACTGACCAGCCTGTTGAGCAAGCCCGGCGGCTTGGCGCCAATCGGCGGCGTCGCTTTGCGCATTCAAGCCATCCAGCAGCCAGCCCAATGCCTTATCGCCTTGCCCTGCATTGCGATACACAGCAAGCGCCAGAGTCTGCTGTGCTCCGCTTAACTCTGGCGTCTCATTAAGCGCCTGCTCTAGCCAGTCGGCGGCGTCTTGCCAACGCTCCTGTTGCGCCAGCAGGCGGATTAACTGCCAGGTAGTATCAATATCCTGCTGATTGGCTAGCCACTCACTGAGTAACTCAATGGCCTGATCACGCTGACCGGCAGCACGGCGCAGTGAGGCCTCCTCACGTAGCCAACGGGCTGCTTGGACACTATCCACACCGTTTAAGCCACGGGCAATCGCCAGCCGATCCGCTGCCGCAGCGTGCTGATCCTGACGCGCCAAGGCACCTGCCGCCAACTGCTGATAGAGCGCACTGGCCCACTGATCCGATTGGTTGCCGGATGCCAACCGCTCAGCCTGGGCCGTTGCCCGCTCAACGACCTGAGGCAACGCGCCCTCTTTTAACTGGCTTTGCAGCGCATTGAGGTCAGCAATCACATCACCTTGTAGCGCAGGGCTGGCCTGTGATGAGAGAGGCCAAACGCTGAGTAATAGAATGCATAAAAGACGCTTCATACGGCTACCTCAACTCAAACTCGATCCGCTGGGTGGCATTGCGTAACCGATCACTGGGTTCAAATTGCCACTTGGCAATCGCCTCCCGCGCGGCATCATCAAACACCCGACGCGGCTGCGCGCTGGTAACCCGTATAGAAGAGCTGTCGACACTGCCATCACGCCGAATCGTAAAAGCCACCTCTACAAAGCCTTCCATACCTCGGCGCTGGGCACGGGGTGGGTAATTTGGACCAACTTGGTTCGTCGGTGTCACTTGGCCCACATTCACCGGCTCATTAGAGGGCGCTGGTTGAGCTTCCGGGGCAGCTTCGCGCACGGCGGGTGCAGAATCCACTGACGCAGGGGCTGCTCTAGGAGCTGCCTCGACAGGTTGCTGTTGCGGGGTCGGCTCTGGTCTCGGCTCAGGAGTAGGTTCGGGCCGGGGTTCCGGTTTAACTTCCGTTAGCTCCGGGAGTTCGCTGTCCATTTCAACCGGCTCGACGGGCTCATCTGGCAGCTCCACTTCAGGCAGACTAATAGTGCTTTCCGTTACCGGGGGCGGCTCGGGTGCAGGCATGGGCGGCGGCGTTTGCTGGGGTGCCGCTTCAACAGGCTGAGGCGTGGGCGCCTCCTGCTCAGGGGCCACCTCCGGCGCTTCAATCATGGTCATCGCCATGCTCATGGTCAGCTCTTCGGGCTCCCGCTCAGGGGGAGCCACTAGCTGGGCAAGTAGCCAGAACAAGCCCACCGCCAGCACGACGCCTCCCAATAATGACAGCAGGTGGCGCATCATGACCCACTCCGACTCGCCGCCACCGCCACTTGGTCAACGCCCGCCTCACGTAGGCGATCCATCACCTCGATCAGCAAGCCCGTGGTGGATTCGCGATCCGCCTGAATAACCACCGAGCCATCATCACTTAGCATATCGGCTACCTGCTGGCCGACCCGATGGGCATCCACGGGACTGCCATCTACCCAGACTGCACCCTCGGGGGAAATCGCCACGAGCACCTGGGCATCCGGGCGCGGGGTGGCGGCGCTGGATTCCGGCCGCTCAATCTCGACACCGCTCTCTTTGACAAAGCTGGTAGTCACAATAAAGAAAATCAGCATGATAAATACCACGTCGAGCATGGGGGTAAGATTCACCTCATTGCTCTCAGCAGTCGCATCTATGGAACGACGTCTACGCATCACTCTCCTCCAGTGCCCGCGCCAGGCGATCATGCAGCCGCTGGTCTTCGCGACGGATGACGTGCTCTAAACGACTAATAAATAGCAGCCCTACTACGGCAATGGCCATGCCGGTCAAGGTCGGCAGTGTCGCCCGGGCAACCCCATCTGCCATAGCGCGGGCTTGATGGGTCTCGCTCAGCGAAAGGCTATCGAACACGCTAATCATGCCCGTCACGGTGCCTAACAAGCCTAGTAACGGACATAGCGCGACTAACAGTTTTAACCATGGCAAGGGTTTGCGCAGCCTGGCGACCAGCGCCTCGGCCCACACCTGACGCAGTGTCCGGGCACTCCAACTGGAGTGGTCACTACGTGCCGCCCAGCGGCGTAACAATTGACGCCGTGCTATACGCCAAGTAATCCGGTAGTACCACCAGCGCTCCATAGCCATGGCAAACACCAGTACGGCCACGACGGCCAAAACCACCAGTACCGCGCCACCCGCCTCTACTAAGCGCTCAACGGGTTCGAGCCAGAGAGGAAGAGTGGACATGTTAATTCACCACGGGCGTGTGAGATTCCAGATGATCTGCCAGTGTCGCGCTCGCCTGCCCTTCAATCACGTGGGTCAAGTAACGGCTGCGGCCTGCCAAAGCGGTCTGTACAAACAACAGCGGTACGGCGGTAATTAGACCTAGTACGGTGGTCACTAGTGCCTGACTGATGCCGCCCGCCATAAGTTGCGGGTCGCCGGTGCCAAACACGGTAATCGCCTGGAAAGTCACGATCATGCCGGTTACCGTGCCCAGCAAGCCGAGCAACGGTGCTATCGCGGCAAGCAGCTTCACCATCGGCTGGCTGCGTTCCAACCTGGGCAACTCGGCCAACACCGCTTCATCCAACCGCGCTTCCAGCGCCTCCGGAGTTTGATGTTTATCCATGCCTTCAAAGCGCAGTAGCACCCGCCCCAACGGGTTATTGTCCCGCAACTGATCGAGGGATTGCCGCTGACGCTTTACGCGCAGGCTAACCAGCACTAGATAGAGATACTGCCCCAGACCGATGATCATACCCAGAATACCCAGCGCCACGACAACGTAGCCGACATAGCCGCCCTGCTGGAAACGCTCCCATAGACTGGGTTGCTGGGCCAAGGCCTCCAGCACGCTGCCCTGGGTAGGATCAATGGCAAAGACGCTGCTCTCGCCTTGGTAGTAATCCGCCAGTACCCCGCCAATGGCATCGGGGGTACGCGGCAGAACCACTAGGTTGCCGTCATTTTCACCGCGCTCTAAAAGCTCGTTCTCGGTAAAGGCCGCAAAATCGCCCAACCGCACCAACTCGCGGGCGGCCACCTCGCCGTTAGCATCGGCTACTGGCATTGAAAGCCGTTCGGCACGGCCGGTGCGCGCGGTTAGCGTTGCCAAGCGATCCACCACGTTTTCCAACTGATGGCGCTCAAGCACTTCCACTTCATCCAACCGCGGCGGCAGCGAGCCCTCCTCAAGGGTTAGCAGACTCTGTTCGCCAAGCGTGTTGCGAATCTCTGAGCTATGTCGGGCAAGATTGGCCAGCAGACCCGAGAGCGCTTCGCCCTGCTCTGCCTGGCGCTCGCTCAGCTCGCTAGCTTGATCTGTTTGCTCTGCCTGCTGCGCCTGTAGTGCTTCATGCTGCTGCTGGACATCTTCGTGCTCCGCGCGCGCCTGCTCCAGCGCGGACTCTAGCGCCTGCTGGTCATCCAGAAAGCTCATTAGCCGCTGCTGGTCTCGCGTCTCAGCAGCCTCACGGGCTTCACGCAGAGAAGTAGCGCTTTCGGTTTGCGCCATTGATACACCACTTACCGCTACCAGTCCCAATACAACACAGACATAGCCAAGTTGACGGAGTGTTAGTCGACTCATGGTTGCTCTCCCTGCAGGTCATTGGCACTGATCGAGAGCGGCAAGGTTAATAGATCAGGGGCGCGCTGATCTTCCGCCATACGCAGCCCACTTCGCACTTCACGCAGGTACTCGTCATCCAGCGGCTGCCATGCGCCGTTCTCAGCACTCCAAACACCCCCCTCGCGGCCATCGGGGGTTAGGTAATAAAAGCCGATACGCCCGATGCGCAAGAAATCCACTTCGCGTTCGCGACCATCCTGACTTAAACGCCCCCGCCAGTTGTCCATCTCCTGACCATAATCGAGCTCAACGCGCCAGGCCTCTAACAGTCCATTAATACGCTCGATAGTGTTTTGACCTTGCTCGTCTGGCTGACGCTCAACCCGCGCCAACCGCTCTTCACGTAGAAACGGCAGGTCACGCTCAATCCAGCCGCTCAGTTGCTCGGCCATATTCTGTTCGATCACGGGCAGCGCTGCGCGGGTCTCTTCCAGCGTATCCAGCGCCGTCGCCAAACGCTGCTGACGCTCGGCCTCTTCCGCCAAGCGCCCGGACAGAGAGGCGTTATCAGCCTTCAACTGGCGGGTTTCGCGTTCCAAACGGCGCAACTCCTCCAACTGCTCCCGGGTCTGTTCATCGGCAGCATCAATCTGCTCCTGAAGCGCTGCCTGGGTTTGCTGGGCTTCGACACTTTCGGCCGCTTGAGCCACTGCTTGTTCACTTGCCATCAGCGTGCCACTGGCCAGCACTCCCGCTAGCCACCATCCACGCAAGGCAAAGAAAGGCCTGTTCAGCACGTCGACTCTCCGTCACTGAGTAGCGGGCGGCGAGCACCGCCCAACTAGAAACTAATTAGGTATTAGAACGATTTGCGTTTATCTTTTACGGGTCATAGCCTACCACTAATAGAATAAATGACAATATTTATCATTAACAATCAGCTGATTTCGCTTACCTAACACGCATAAAAAAGGCGCCCATCGGCGCCCTTTATCACAATATTCAAGCTTAATAGTTTACCACTGCGTACTCTTTTGTCAGCGGAGCCAGCGGAAGCTGCCAAGCCTCTTCACGGGTTACCCATCTTGCTTCGGCAATTTCAGCCGCCGCCTCGACAGGCTCATCGATAACAAGGCTAAACAGGTGCGCTTCGAGCATCATGCCCGGCTCATTGGCAGCGGGAGCGGAGTGTATGCCTAACGGCGAAAGCTGATCGCTATTCACGTTCAAGCCTAACTCCTCTTTCAGCTCACGGCACAGTGCCTCTAGCTCGGTTTCACCCGCATCGATCTTGCCGCCGGGCTGCATAAAGAAGGACGTATTGTGCTTACGCACGAGTAGCAAACGACCATCTGGATCGCTCACCATTGCTGCGGCAATTTTCAATACGTTAGCGGGGTTGTCTGGCATACCTCCTCCTTTATGCGCCTTTATCTATACCACCAGCTTATCTACTACCCACTCATACGGCCATTAAAACGCCCAGTCGTCGTCTTCGGTGGCGACGGCTTTGCCGATCACGTAGGAGGAGCCGGAGCCGGAGAAGAAATCGTGGTTCTCGTCGGCGTTGGGTGACAGCGCCGCCATGATGGTTGGATCTACATCGGTGACGCTGCTGGGGAATAGGGGCTCAAAGCCAAGATTCATCAGCGCTTTATTGGCGTTGTAGTGAAGGAATTTTTTCACATCTTCGCTTAGACCTACCTCGTCATACAGTGACTCGGTGTAGCGCACTTCGTTGTCGTAGAGCTCCAGCAGCAGCTCGTAGGCGTAATCTTTGACTTCCTGCTGACGCGCTGGCGTCGCTTCCGCCATTGCCTGCTGGAATTTATAGCCGATGTAGTAGCCGTGTACCGCTTCGTCGCGAATGATCAAACGAATAAGGTCGGCGGTGTTGGTCAACTTGGCATGGCTTGACCAGTACATCGGCAGGTAGAAGCCGGAGTAGAACAGAAATGACTCAAGGAACACGCTGGCGACTTTGCGCATCAGCGGATCATCCGAGCGGTAGCGCTCTAAAATCAGCTCAGATTTCGCCTGCAGCGTGGGATTCTCTTCACTCCAGCGAAAGGCATCGTCCACATCGCGAGTGGTGCAGAGCGTCGAGAAAATCGAGCTGTAGGAGCGCGCATGCACTGATTCCATAAAGGCGATGTTGGTGTAAACCGCCTCTTCATGGGGAGTGCGAGCATCTTCCATTAATACCGGCGCACCCACGCTGCTTTGGATGGTGTCCAGCAGTGTCAGGCCCGTGAAAACGCGGATCGTCAGTTGCTTTTCTTTCTCGGTCAGCGTATTCCACGACTGAATATCGTTAGACAGCGGGACTTTTTCCGGCAGCCAAAAATTACTGGTCAAGCGGTTCCACACTTCCAGGTCTTTATCGTCTTGAAGCCGGTTCCAGTTAATCGCATCAACCCGCGATAAACGTTGCATGGTATTCATATCACTCTCTCGAAGCCCGGCTGTGACAGCCGGGCTAGCAAAGCTTATTTATAAAAATTGGTTATAAAAAGCTTGTTTAAAAATGAATCTCAATAATAGATACAAGGCGTATCGGCAGAAATCAGTACCATTACAGCGTGCAGGAAACGCAGCCTTCTACCTCAGTACCTTCTAACGCGCTCTGGCGCAGGCGAATGTAGTAAAGCGTTTTGATGCCTTTGCGCCAGGCGTAAATCTGCGCCTTATTGATATCGCGCGTGCTTGCGGTGTCCGGGAAGAACAGCGTTAGCGATAAGCCCTGGTCGACGTGCTGCGAGGCTTCCGCGTAGGTATCGATGATCTTTTCCGGGCCGATTTCGTAGGCGTCCTGGAAGTAGTCAAAATTAGCTTCATCCAGGAAAGGTGCCGGGTAGTAAACACGCCCCAATTTGCCCTCTTTACGAATCTCGATTCTCGCAGCCACCGGGTGAATACTGGAGGTGGAGTTATTGATGTAGGAGATCGACCCCGTGGGCGGTACTGCCTGCAGGTTACGGTTATACAAACCGTGGGCCATGACCGAGGCTTTCAGCTCCTGCCAATCGTCCTGGGTCGGCAGCGCGATACCGCTGCGCTCAAACAGCCCACGTACTTTATCAGTCCGCGGCAACCACGCCTGGTCGGTGTACTTATCGAAGAAAGTACCCGAGGCGTAGGTAGAGTCTGCAAAGCCCGCAAACGACTCTTTGTGCTCAATCGCCAAACGGTTCGACGCACGAATCGCATGGAAGGCAACGCAGTAGAAGTAGAGATTGGTAAAATCCAAACCTTCGTCAGAGCCGTAGTAGATGTGCTCCCGTGCCAGATAGCCGTGTAGATTCATCTGGCCCAAGCCAATCGCCCGCGACTTGGCATTACCTTCGGCAATAGAGGGCACGCTGCGCAGGTTACTCATCTCTGATACGGCGGTGAGGCCACGAATGGCGATTTCCACACTGGTACCGATATCGCCTGCGTCCATCACCTTGGCAATGTTCATGGAGCCCAGGTTACAGGAGATGTCCTGACCGATTTGGCGATAACCCAGGTCATCGTCATACTCGGTAGGCGTATTGACCTGAAGAATTTCCGAGCAAAGGTTGCTCATGTTGATACGGCCAGCAATCGGGTTGGCGCGATTAACCGTGTCTTCGAACATGATGTACGGGTAGCCCGACTCGAACTGCAGCTCGGCTAGAGTTTGGAAGAAGGCCCGTGCATTGATCTTATGCTTACGAATGCGCGCATCCGCAACCATCTCTTGGTACTTCTCGGTAACGCTGATGTCGCCAAAGGGCACGCCGTAAACACGCTCTACATCGTAGGGCGAGAACAGGTACATGTCGTCGTTGCGCTTGGCAAGTTCAAAGGTAATATCCGGAATCGTCACGCCCAGGGAGAGCGTTTTGATACGAATTTTCTCGTCGGCATTTTCCCGCTTGGTATCCAAAAAGCGCAGGATATCCGGGTGGTGAGCGTTAAGATACACCGCCCCTGCCCCCTGACGAGCCCCCAGCTGGTTAGCATAGGAGAAGGCGTCTTCCAGCAGTTTCATAATCGGGATGATGCCCGATGACTGGTTTTCAATACGCTTGATGGGCGCACCCGACTCACGAATATTACTGAGCAGAAACGCCACGCCGCCGCCGCGTTTGGAGAGCTGGAGGGCCGAGTTAATCGAACGGCCAATCGACTCCATATTGTCTTCGATACGCAGTAGGAAGCATGACACCAGCTCGCCGCGCTGCTGCTTGCCACAGTTCAAAAAGGTGGGGGTCGCCGGCTGAAAGCGGCCGCTAATGATTTCATCCACCAGCGACTTCGCCAGCGTTTCGTCGCCCCGCGCCAGGGTTAGCGCGACCATGCAGACGCGGTCTTCGTAACGCTCTAGATAGCGCTTGCCGTCGAACGTCTTCAGCGTGTAGCTGGTGTAGTACTTAAAGGCGCCCAAAAAGCTAGGGAAGCGAAACTTATATGCATAGGCCTGCTCGAACAGCGCCTTGATAAAGGCGAAGCTGTACTGGGCCAGCATCTCGGCTTCGTAATACTGCTCTTCGACCAGGTAATCGAGTTTCTCCTCTAACGAGTGGAAAAACACCGTGTTCTGGTTAACGTGCTGCAAAAAGTACTGGCGTGCCGCTTCACGATCTTTATCCAGCTGCAGCTCGCCATTGGCACCGTACAGGTTGAGCATGGCGTTAAGAGCGTGATAGTCCAGCGTGCGAGCTTCTGTCTTCGCCGCTGGCCGCTTGGCCTCACCGTTTTTAGTGGATACGTCGTTCGAGACTGAGTCTTTCGGCGCTGAGTCTTTCAGGGCTAGGTTTGTCGTTTCCAAAACTCTTCTACTCCTTGACGGACATTGGCCACGTCATCGTCGGTGCCAAATAATTCGAATCGATACAGCAGCGGCACTTGGCATTTTTTCGCAATAATGCGGCCAGCAAGGCCATACGCTTCGCCAAAATTTGTATTTCCCGCTGCAATCACCCCCCGCAGGAGGCTTCGATTATGTGTGTCGTTAAGAAAATGGATCACCTGCTTGGGCACCGCACCCTGCTCGCTTCCCCCACCATAAGTGGGGGTAATTAAAATATACGGCTGGGTGACTCGTGGAACAGGCTCATCTCGATTCAACGGCAGTCGCTTTGCGGCAAAACCAAGTTTTTCTACAAATCGATGGGTATTGCCTGATTTTGTAGAGAAGTAAACCAAACTGCCGGCGATAGGTGAAGGTGAGCAACTTGCCAGCATTGGGATGACTTAAGCCAGCGCTTGAATGCGGTCTGGGCGGAAACCCGACCAGTGATCCTCGCCGACGACTACGACAGGAAGCTGGCGATAGCCGAGAGCTTCGACTTCTTCTTGGGCACCGGATTCGGCGGTAATATCGATAACAGTGTAATCAAGCCCCTGCTTGTCGAGCGCGCGGTAAGTCGCGGTGCATTGAACACAAGCGGGCTTGCTATAAATTTGGATTTCCATGGCTATTTTCCTTTTCATAGCGGCATTTTTCGGGTAGGGCACATCTAGTGCCTGCCCTCTCTAAAAGATACGACGCATACTATATATAGACCAATGAAAAATCAATTCAAGCATATGTGGTATTTTTCATCCACAGGATATTGACAGCTAATGCCCAACCCTGCCCCTAAAACACTGTCCCAGGCAATAAAAAACCGCCCACTAAAAAGTGGACGGTTTTTAACAGCGCCGTGAACCGGCGCAGTTAGCGGCTCATAGCAATATTAGCTAATCGCAGCTTGATAACGACGCTCAACGTCTTCCCAGTTAACTACGTTAAAGAACGCAGCAATGTAGTCAGGACGCTTGTTTTGATACTTCAGGTAGTAGGCATGCTCCCAAACATCCAGCCCGAGCAGCGGCGTGTTGCCGTGCATCAACGGGCTGTCTTGGTTCAGGGTATTCTCTACCACCAATTTCTTTTCAGGAGTAATGGAGAGCCAAGCCCAACCACTGCCGAAACGGCCAAGGGCGGCTTTTTTGAATTCTTCTTTAAAGGCTTCCAGGCCACCCAGCTCAGCGTCAATCGCTTTTGCGACATCACCCTGGGGATTACCACCGCCGTTAGGCGACATCATTTGCCAAAACATGGAGTGGTTGGCATGACCGCCACCGTTATTGATAACGGCTTGACGCTTGGCTTCTGGAACGCGATCCAGATTAGCGACCAGCTCTTCGACAGGTATATCTTCAAGACCTGTGCCTTCCAGCGTGGCGTTCAGGTTGTTGATGTAGGTTTGATGGTGACGAGAATGGTGAATTTCCATCGTCATCGCATCGATGTTTGGTTCGAGAGCGTCATATGCGTACGGCAATTCGGGTAGTGTATGTGCCATATCATCATCTCCTTGAGTGGCTTTCGTTGCTTTCACTTATCTATGTGCGGTCAGCCCGCAGCTTTTTCAACCACCGGGGTGGTTTTTCTTACCTTTTGCCCCAGTACTTTAGTCAACTATTGCCAGTTTACCTAATACACCCGCCAAAAAAAAAGCCGACTTCTGGCGAAGTCGGCCCACCGCTATTGAATCACGGTATTGCTTACAGCTTGCTCTCAAGTTCCGGCAGGATCTCAAATAGATCCCCCACCAGGCCGTAATCCGCCACCTGGAAAATCGGTGCTTCGTCGTCTTTGTTGATCGCGACGATCACTTTGGAGTCTTTCATGCCCGCCAGGTGCTGGATGGCACCGGAAATGCCCACGGCGATATACAGATCCGGGGCAACGATCTTGCCGGTCTGGCCAACCTGCATATCGTTGGGCACAAAGCCTGCGTCGACGGCGGCCCGGGAAGCACCAATGGCAGCGCCCAGCTTGTCGGCGATGCCGTCGAGCAGTTTGAAGTTCTCGCCGTTGCCCATACCACGGCCACCGGAAATCACCACCTTGGCACCGCCCAGTTCAGGACGATCCGACTGCGCCAGTTCCTCCTTCACAAAGCTGGACTGGCTGTTGTCCACCACTACGTCGACGGTTTCAATCGTCGCGCTGCCGCTGGTGCCGACCGCATCAAAGCCGGTGGAACGCACGGTGATGACCTTGAGCACATCGTCGCTTTTCACCGTCGCAATGGCGTTACCGGCGTAGATAGGACGCTTGAAGGTATCGGCACTGTCCACGGCGATAACGTCCGACAGCTGGCTAACATCTTTTAGCGCCGCTAAACGCGGCAGTACGTTTTTGCCGGTGGTGGAGGCGCTGGCCAGTACGTGGGTGTAGCCATCGGCCAGTTCGACCAGCAGCGCGCCCATTGGCTCGGCCAGCTGGTGGGCGTAAACGGCGTTATCCGCGACGCGTACTTTGCTTACGCCGTCGAGTTTGGCGGCAGCTTCCGCGGCGGCCTGAACCCCTTCACCGGCCACCAGCACGTCAATATCGCCACCGATGGCTTGGGCGGCCGCCACGACGTGGGCGGTGGCGCCGGCCAGTTGGCCTTCGTGTAGATCCGCAAGTACCAGAATGCTCATGGCATCAACTCCTTTCAAAGCTCTTTTCTTAAAGTACGGTTTTCAAAGCACTTATCTTAAAGAGCTT
>NZ_VCQL01000029.1:0-46121 GCF_005937175.1 Halomonas sp. ATBC28
GTGAACCAAGGGGGCGCTGAGCAGGTGTCTGCGTAATGTATCGATCAGCGGAGCGACACGCTCGCCTGCTTGCACCATCCAGCGGGCCAAGGTGTTGCGGGGAATCGCCGCGCCATGGCGGGCAAAATCTGGCTCTGCCGATACAGTGGCAAGGCATCTTGGTACTTGGCGGTGGCGACATAGGCCAGCAGCGTGGCGCTGGCATTGCTCTTGGGCAACAGCTTGGCCAGCGCTGGGGCGACCTTGACGCCCTCTTCGCACAGTGGGCAGGCATATTTACGTCGCACATGACGGATCACCTCGATCCGGGCAGGCACCACATGCAGCTCTTCGCTGACCTCTTCACCGATGACCTTTAGCGGGGTGCCGTCATCGTGGCAGTGCCGCACATCGTCGGGCAGTTCATGGATGACCTCAACGCGCGGAAGTTCTGGCGGTAGTGCAACACGCCCGCCGCGCGCGCGACGCTTAGCAGGCGTCGCGGTGTCGATCGTCGCGTCATCAGCGGTGGTGATGCTCTCCGATGCATCGCTGCCTTCCTCGTCCACCGCCACTTCCGCTTCATTGATCAGAAGATCCCGCTGGTCGACACGATACTTCTCGGTGGAGGGGCCGAACTGACGCTCCAGGGCAAGCCGGAACTGTTCAAACAGTGATTGCTTGGTGGCCTCCCACTGCGCCTCCTTTTTCACCATCAAGCGGTGAAGCTGCGCGATCTCTTCCTGCTGCGCCTGAACTTGGCGTTGTAGTTGAGAGACGGCATTTGAGGGAGCGGCAGCGTTTTTCATGCTCTCCATTTTACCAAAACGCTGACCAAACTGTAGTCCAAAAGCTAACCAACGCGCTGAAAATCCAACGCTTTGTGAGGCTTCATCGCTTTTAAGTCAACGCCATCCAGCAGCCAGTTAAGCTCTTGACCAGTTAACATCACGGTCTCACCCTTCAGGTGCATTGGCCATTTAAATCGCTCACGTTCCAAGCGCTTGTACCACACCACAAAGCCGTTACGTTCCCAGAACAGCAGCTTCACTTTATCTCGCTGACGATTACCGAACACGAACAGCGCTTGATCAAACGGGTTCAAGGCCATGGCTTCCTGTACCAGCAGCGCCAAGCCATCGATTTGCTTACGCATATCCACGGGCTCTCGGCACAGGTATACCTTTAGATCAGTGCCTGGACGAATCATGCAACAACCTCCACCGCGACAAACCGGGCGGGACGACAACGCGGTGGCACGGGAAACCCCTGAACGAGTAACCGTTTTTCCCACGCCATCAGGTCGGCTAACGTCACGGCTTGCGCTTTGGCATACGCACTTAACGGCATCTGTAACGCGGCAGCATAAGACAGGTGGCCTAACCAAAACGCTTGAGTGGAATTGAGTTCGCGGCTCATGATGATCTCCAAAGCAAAAGAGACCCCCAGTGTGATCAGCCAATGTTAACCTGGGTAGATGGGTTTTATGGCGCGCTTACATCGGTGCGTGGGTCTTTAAGCATAGGCTTGCCGATCTCGGCAAACGCCAGCACATCGAGAAACGCGCAGACGTTCTTACCGTCTGCGGCTTGGGGAGTATACGGGGCATAGGGACACCTGCTGTCTCACGACAGTAGAAAGTAAAAGGCCCCGCCAGAGTCTGGCAGGGCCTATAAGGTGAATACTGCTTTTAGCTAAATTCAGTGTTGTGGCATCGGGGGCAAGGCGGCAACGTATCCGAGTGATCGTCTAACGTGACTCTTTCGCCGCAGCTCTTGCAGGTGTAAGTGCCTTTGCCTGGTTTCTCGCCGGTAGTTGGCATAAATGCTCCTTTGTTTTATGGCGTGAGAATCCTCTTAGAGGAATTATCAGCGTAGAGCACTTAATGAAAATTAACCAGCACACTCATAGCAAGACGCCCCTGCTCAAAGCCAGGGCAAAAAATTGGATAGTGGTAATATAGTAGTACGAATTGATGCAGCATTCAAGAATTACAGCAATCGTTCACCTTCAACGACGTCAAAAGAATTTGAAGATCGCTTCATCTGAACTACTTCGACTCCTCTTTCATAACATTTTTTTAAAACTTCATTTTTGAGCTGATCACTAGCATTGCAACCAACGAGAACTCTATTGAGCTTAAGACCGTTTAACTTTCTACTGTCTCTTTTCCCAAAACTCACGTAGCGCCACTCACCCTCATATTCCCAGGCATCCCCTTTAACTAGAGCACTGCCCATTGCTGCCGAAAATAAAACTTGACTACTATCTGTCCATGATTTTCTCACCAGATGAGTCACATCAACTGGGCCTTGCCTATACGAAACAGGTAGAAAAAGACCATTATCAATTGATGAATATGGGAACTCATATTCAAGACAAAAGCCTTGATGTGATTTAGCATAATGCGCCCACATCAGGTAGTTCCTTTTATTCGTTGCAAAAGAGCAAATCAGAGCAGCCCCCCTTAAACTATTCTCCAATATCTCTTCTAACCTTAAAGACACAGCCTCACATTGCTTTGAGATGTGGTCAAAATATTTTTCAAAAGGTTTCTGACTTTTTGCCCTACTAAAAAGCTGCTTATCTGCTCTTTCGCCGTGCACATCCAATTTATCTTTTCCAGCTAAAACTTTCAACGCCTCTCTGAAGCCGGAGTTCATGTTCTTATTTAAATAATCATTTAAACCGGGAATTATTGCAGCATCTTTATCAAAAAAAATCCGCGCATCAAAAGGATCATTATAATCATTTGGATATGATAAGTGTTCATATCCTTCTTGCAATGCAATCAAATCACCTTTATGCCCCGACCTGTAGCGATAGATGCATTCAGGACGATTTGCAACTACTAAAGATGCTAAATTATAGAATGATATGCATCCGTCCTCAAAAACTCCAGTGCTTTTTAATACTTCCTCCCTCCAATCAACATTAACCACGCCTTACCCCCAATCTTTAAACGTTTTATGCAACTTTATTTAAAATAGCAGATAATGGCGCTAGTGCTAGCCATTCCCAATGATCTAAAATTGACAATATATCTTCCCAAACATCTCCCCAAGTAACTCGATCATCTCTTGTCCAGAACCTTACCTTAATCTCAGCACCCAAGTATTCATTAAACCATTTCTTAACTATTTTTGGCGAGTGTAGTCCAGGGCGTGAGTACGGCCATGTCACCTCACTATGATGGTAAAGTGCAGCCATACATAGGTAGCGAAGGGTCTCAAGCTGCTGGGCAGTTGGCTTGCCCTTGCCCTGCCCTGGTAGCTTCACACCGTTATGAATCATTTGCTGGTACAGCGCTATCTCGACGGTCTCCCGCCCACTCAACCTTGGTAAACGGCCCAAAGCAATAACGGGCCAACGCTGCCAAGTGCGCTGGCTGGTTCTCAACGGCACTAATAACCGCGCCCGCTTCCAGCCCATTCACAATTCGCCAGTCATTGTTGTTGCGCTGAGTTGCCTGGACCTGCGTGCCCATCCGCGCTATCTCCTGCGCATATGCCATGACACTGCCCCGCTGCTCGTGATACGCCTCAAAGATCATCTGTTGTGCTGAGATATATCGCATCACTTCCCCCTACCGTTGCGTTTTCTTTCATCAACGACTTGATCCCATACGCTTTTCACCTTATTCAGCTCACCCCGTACGGCATCGTTTTACGCAGCAGCAAAGCAGGCAAACAAGCTGTGATCCCCTGGGATGATGAGCTGAGGCGTTTAGTGCAGGAGATAAAGGCCGACAACCTAGGCCGTGGCAAGCAAGGCTCAACGCTGTTCTGCAAGCGGGACGGCCTGCCTTACAACAAGGATAAGTTTCACAGCCGTTGGCAGTACGGGATGCGTAAGGCGATGCATGAGGGCCACATCGAACGGTTTACCGAGCATGACCTACGCGCAAAGCACGCAACCGATGCAGATGACCAAGGCTATGACGCCATGACCAATTTGCAGCACAGCGACCGGCGAACGACTGAGGTTTATCTACGTGCTAAGCGAGTGTTGACGGTAAGCACGCTGGGAGCCGGAGAGTTCTTAGAAGATTAGACATTAGTCTATTGTGCACTGGTCTGGCTGAAGCAGTATAACGGTAGGTGTTCCCCTCGTTATACTTTCACCTTTTTTCGTGCCTAGAAACGAGAAAAGGGAACCAGCTAAGTAGCTGATTCCCTTCAAATAGTGGCGGAGGGACAGTCCGCATACTCAAGGTCTAACGCCACCCAATACAATGCAATAAACAAATGATTAATATACAAATTAACCTGAAATCCGTCCAAACACATCCATGCAAGCACTACCTAAAACCGATCTTTAGTATGGGCTGGAGTATGGGCTGGAATATGGTACGCTACAAATCTAAATAGGGATGGATAGGCGACCATGGGTAAACTCACTGCTAAAGGCGTTCAAAAGCTTGTTCGGGAATCAAAACCAGGGCTCACCAACGATGGTGACGGGTTGTATCTAAAAATCGGCAAAGGTGGTGGGGCTAGCTGGATATACCGCTTCCGATGGAATGGCAAGCTACGTGACATGGGTCTTGGTAGTTACGCTGAGGCTTCGCTATCAGAGGCACGCGAATCAGCCGCCGAAAACCGAAAACATGTCAAGCAAGGCATCGACCCGCTGGCTGCTCGAGAACAGAAGAGTGAAAAAGAAGCCGCGCCTGTAACGTTTACCCACTGCGCGGCACGTTATATCCAATCGCACCGCCACAGCTGGCGGAATGCTAAACATGCGCGTCAATGGGTAAGCACTCTTAAAACCTATGTGCGGCCGGTGATTGGCAATCAGCCGATTGAAGATGTCACCACCCAAGATATCTTAAAAATATTAACGCCGATTTGGGCAGTTAAAAACGAGACAGCAAAGCGGGTACAGGGGCGCATCGAAAACATATTGGACTTTGCAGCGGCGCATGAGTATCGCGATCCGGTTAACCCTGCCCGCTGGCGTGGCCATCTCGACAAACTCCTAGCCAAGCCGTCACGAGTTCAAAAGGTGAATCACCACCCTGCTATGCCTTATGACCAGGTAGCGACATTTATAAGCTCGGTTCAGCTCTACAACAGCATGTCATCAAAAGCGCTACTATTTTTGATACTGACTGCCACACGTACCTCAGAGGTGCTCAACGCTGAATGGCATGAGATCGACATTGGAAAAGCTACGTGGCAAATTCCAGCCGAACGGATGAAGACGAACCGAGAGCACCGTGTGCCCTTATCTGAGCAGGCAATGAGTCTATTGCTGAGCCTCCCTAGAGTGAAAGGCAATAACCATATTTTCCCAGGCATGAAAGCTGGACGACCACTATCCAATATGTCACTTCTGCAATTTATGCGCGGTCTTGGTTATGGCCCAAGCGGCGAAAAAGGCAACTATGTTCCACATGGTTTTCGCTCAAGTTTTCGCGACTGGACTGGCGAGGTCACCAGCTATCCGCGTGATGTTGCTGAAATGGCCTTAGCGCATGCCATCGAAAATAAGGTGGAAGCCGCCTATCGGCGTGGTGACCTATTCGAAAAACGCAGAGCAATGATGCAGGAATGGGCAGCTTACCTACTTACATAAACTAATCGGCACAATTGATCCTAATATTCCAACTGTAAAATAGGCTTTGGTAATGAATATATAATTGGGCAAACGGTTATCTCCTCATCTATTACTTCTTCAGCGATAACTAGCCAGAGGTTTTGTCGCACAAGGGGGAACGCCTTTATATTCGAACACCTCTTTTCTCTAATCAAGGAAAACACCTCGCTGCCCTACATAATACGCTTACCAAGAAAAGATATGTGCTAGGCATTGAATGGAATATTTTGAATTATTTCCCTTGGTACCGGATGTCATTCTTCGCAGCTGATCAGTATTAACTCCAACGGACCTTTATATATTTAGTCACTGCCCTCCAGTGGATGACCTTCAGGATAAGGGGCGACCTGAGCCATTGGTGTACCTGTACTCTCCCGAAGTCTATCGCCACAATGCAACTCTTCGCCAATGGTAAGCATAGTACTACTTAAGCTAGTCCCTAAAAAAATCGTTCCTCGGACTGTATGAACAAGTGGCTCTAAGCTGGGAGGCTCTTCCTCCGAGCAGCTCCAGATGTAATACGGCTCGCCGGTATCTGGGGCTGGTAAGTCTGGTAGGAGTGTATTAGCGTTGCCAACTCCTCCATCAAGCTGAGCCTGCGTAAGGTTTTTGACGCCACGAAGATCTGCATCTCGCAAAATCGTCCACTTCAATTTTGCACTATCGAAATCGCCCCCCTCCAACTTTGCTAACGTAAGATTTGCTCCTTCCAGCTGCGAGCTTTGGAGGTTCGCCCCCTCCAAATGCGCTCCCATGAGGTTTACCCAATTTAGCTTCGAACGAAAGAAGTTCGCATTCTCAAGCAGCGACAAGGAAAGGTCTCCACCATTCAATCTCGCCAACGTGAAGTTCGCCCCTTCCATCCATGCATTATGGAGAGTAACCCCCTCCATCCTCGCAGACCAAAAGGTGGCACCTTCCAATCGTGCGAAGCTCAAATCTGCATTATTTAACTGTGCGTGAGAGAGATCGGCCCCTTCTAATTTAGCAGAAATAAGTATCGCGCCCTGCAATCGCGCCAATTCGAGACTCGCATTTACAAGTGAAGCCTCTGGAGCATAAGCGTCCCGCAGGTCCCGACCAATCAGGTCAAGATTAGGCAAGCTAGCAAGCATTGCGGAGCGTTCATCAGTCCATTCCTTTTCAAAACGCTCGTTAAGAACGTCGAAACTTGCCAAACAGACGTCAACAGGGACGTCGAGGAAATTCCCGCACCAACTTTCTCGCTCTGCCTGAAGCGTGACCGAAGGAGTGCGGTCTACCGAAGGAAAATGTCCACAAACCGCCATACTTAGTCCTTCTCGCCTGCACCAATCTTCTCGAAAGAAATCCCTGGTGGTCTCACGTGATCGCCAAGATTCGGGCAACACTACCAATTCAACCCCGAAGAGATCAGCCTGGGCAAGCATAAATGTATCGAGTTTCGAGGTCCCAACCCATTTCTCCTGAATGAACTGAGGTGATTGCCAATCACCACTGGAATCCAAGTTACTGTAAAAAAAACTTATCTCAAATTTATGCTCAATAAAGTCAATAGTTCGATTTATATAGTAAGTAAAACCTCCCTCAGTGCGCAGCCAGCTAAAGGCAATAATGAAGACTACAGCTACTAATCCTGCCCAAAGGCGAACGCCTACGCGCCACGGGTTTGGCCAGGGGCGGCGGTAAGTGCGGTGGGCTGCGCTGCGGGCGGCCCACCAACTGGAAAGGCCAGCGTAGCTAGCTATAAGCAGGCTAAGGGCAAGAAAGAGCGTTAGCCGCTCATCATGCGCGGACATAGAACGCCACCAAAAGCCAGCCAACACCATTGGTGGTGTAATCCAAACAAGCAAAAGGCTAGAAAAATTTGAGAGAATGTTCAGCGGTCGGTCGCTGGCGGAGCCACCGGCACGAATCGTCAGAAAGAGATTATTAACAAGCCAGGGATGGATACGGTCGCCGAGAGCTTCGCCGTCGATTCTCGCTGGAGCGACGGCGAGTGTGTCGAAAAGCTTAATTAGATGGATATGCTGATAAATGTAGAGGGCCGCACCCAATGGTGGGGCAAACACGAAGAAGGAAAAAGTAGGTATAGCAATGCCCACCAGCGGCAGCTCGGTTTGACGGGCTGGAACGAAAAAATCAGCGTCTTGGACAGCTAGCAGGGTGATGCCAACATAGCCCAGGTATGCGAGTAGCGCCAAACAAGTGTTGCGGGCCAACACAGAGAGCTCGTTAATGCGGGCGATTTTTTGTTGTTCTCGCTCTGTCATTAGGGCTTCCGTGACGATCTGTGCAGAGAAGTGTAGATCAAAAATTACTGGGGGGTGCAGTAGCTTTTAGATGAATGAAGAGCAGGAGGTAGCTCATATGGTAATTTAATTTAGATATATTTCATTTTTTGAGCTGAGCAATACATGTCAACCAAGCATCAAATCTAGGGCAGCCAGCTCTTGCTTCATCTAAGGCACCTTCTAAAGCCACTGGCCCATGGAATTTTTTATCATAATGTGGAGCAATAGCTTTTATACGCCGAGATGGGCAGGTTTCGTATCCATCGTTGACTAGCTCAGCACCGCCGCTTTGACCAACTATGCTACGGAGCTTAGCGCTGAGCCCATCGACGCCAATGACTTCTTCAGCATAGTCGGGCGCTGCAAGAACGAGTGCTTCAAATTCGTACTGCTGAACATAGGGGGTAAATCGGTGACGTTTATCCTCGGGCACAAGGCCATTGATAGCATCCTCTAGAGCGTAAACGTCACCCGGCGGGCGTTTATGAAAACCATAAAAGTCATAAAACGTTGTTACATGATCAAACATAGCCATCAACTTGCTGAGCTCTTTATCGATGCGCTCAAGTGACACACGTCCGCGCATATCAATAGGGCTAGCAAACACTTGATTTTGGGCTAATACCGGTGCCAAAACACGTGTTACAAACTCTCGCTCAGTCGCTCCCTCAACGCTAATGCCTAGTCGAATCACGCGGGGGTCCCTCCCAGCAGATTTTTCTCCCATAAGTCACCCAAGCGATAGTCCTCCAGCCATGCTTCTAAGGAGACCGTATCTAGCCGCTTAAAAGTAGAGCGATTTTCTCGGTGCTCAACAACGACGACATCGGCAGCGCTGAACTCATTGGCCAACGAGACGGATTGAGTAGATATGATGATCTGAGTGGATTGGCTAACCAACCGGAGCATCGAGCCTAGTAGCTGTATGGCATAGGGATGCAGGCCCAACTCAGGTTCATCCAGCAATATCAAAGAAGGCAGAGTCGGCTGTAGCAGCAATGTGGCCATGCAGATAAAACGCAGAGTTCCATCGGAAAGCGCATGAGCGTCAAAGTAAGCATCACTGCCTTTGTGTTTCCATCGTAGCCGGATCCTGCTGTCATTGTGCCGCTCAGGCACAAGGATGAAATCGTGAAAAAAAGGCGCGACTCGCTGAATCGTAGCCACGATTCGCTTGTAGATTTCTGGGTTATGATTCTGTACGTCATACAAAAAGGCCGCAAGGTTATCACCCTGTTCACGCAGACGATCACTATCAAGCAATTCACCTGCCTGCTTCATAGGCGCACTGCTGCTAGTGTCATGGAAGTGATAAACCTTCCAGTCGGCTATATGCTTAGCGACCTTTCCTTCTATCGTACCTCTTGGTGATGGCAATGCTGACTCGTCAGCGCCTGGTTTTGCTAGCTCTTTTTTTTTGTCACCACCTGAAAAGCCAATGCTATCGGCGAAGAACTCACAAAACTCTTCCTTAAAAACCAAGCGTCCATCCTGCGAGGGAATTAAGGTTGCGCCATAGCTGTTGGGGTCAAAACGTAAATACGTCGAAAGCGCTGAAGTTTGTTTGCGGCCAAAGTGCAGCAGTGCATCTGCACCACCCTGCTCCGCCACATATAGCTGTAGGTCTTTTTGCAGCAGCTTGTTCATGAAGCGGAAAAAATTGATGAAGTTCGACTTCCCAGCTCCATTGGGGCCAATCAGCACATTCAGCGGTTTAAGCTCTAACGAGGTTGACTCGATAGAGCGAAAACCATTTATTTCTAGGTACGTGAGGTAGCCAACCTGAGCCATTCACTGTGCCCTCCAGCCAATTTGATGTGTAGCCATACCCAACAGTAAGCTTCGATCTGAGCGGGACAGATACGCTCAGCTCCCTTTAAATCATAGTTTTATCATACGCTAGAAATGATTTTCCGGCTGCCGACCAGCCAACAGATTTAAGATAATCAGCTCAAACTGCCTGGTTGTTATTTTATTAACCAGTTGCGAGATTGCTTCTTTCTTTAAAAAATCACGGATAAATGCAAGCTCAGGACAGGTGAATATTTCTTATAGTTCGAATGCCTATAGCAGCTCTTTGCCGATCAAACGTGTATCGAAGTCGACACATTGTGTCTGCTATTGCTGATGGCATGCACTCAGAAAATTTCAGCTCTTGGATAAATTTGGCATCCAGCGGCACTTGCAATCTCCTGGTGCCTTCGGCATTCAACAACTGTCGGATACGATGATGTAACCTAGAAGTGTCCAATACCTTACTGAGCGATATTGCTAGGTTATCAAAGCTAACTTTTTCGGCCAGGTCACCCAGTGCATCGGCCATTGCAGCGTTGAAGATAGCGCCAGAAAATGTCCACCAAGTTGCATTTCGGTCGCTGTCGATCAGAACCGTGGTCTGTTCAGACTCCAGCCAGCCAAACTCTTCTCGGAGCTGTTCAAGCATTGTCTCGGCCCGCTTAGAATACCCATTGGGAATCTCTGTAGAAAGTAACTCGCATTCAATCCCCTGGCAGAGGGCGAAGTGCATAGGAAGGCCAGATCCAAGCCACTGCGAGCGCCCCCTAAGCTCTGTAGGCTCTACAAAGGCCCGACGCCTCGGCCAGTCAACATAAGTAGTAGACCAGCTCCTACCCCCGAGGGTCAGCAGAACCGGACTACCTGACTCACCCACGGCAAAAGTCAGTTCGTGTACCTCGCCCAGTTCCTGCTTTCCATGAAAAACCTTCACCATAGGTGGTGTCGTAAAAACCGAAACCAGCTCCATAAAATGCCGGAAGCCGAAAGTTCGCTCCCCACGCTTTCCAATACCCATTAAGCCGCTGTCACTGTGCAGAATACCTGTCTCCAACATATAGTTGAGGACTGCTTTCCGCTGTTGAGGATCAATCTGCTGGAAACCAGACATCTTGCCAATCCAGTGTTCAATATCCACCTCAATGATGCCCCGCTCCTGTAAGCAAAGCGCCATAATCTGCTGGGCATATATGTGCAGAGGCAAAGCTGGAGGTTCAACGGGCTCCACGAAACCTGAACGCCAAAGGGAAAGTAATCCCATGCTTCTTAGGAAGGCGTCTTCGGTAGTGGCCAGGAACAGGCAGTTACGAATCGCTTCAGCTCTACGCCCAGTGCGGCCAATGCGCTGTAGAAAGGAGCTGACGCTAAAAGGAGCATCGACCTGAATTACTCTGTCTAAATCGCCTACATCGATACCTAGTTCCAAAGTACTTGTTGCTACGATGACACAGTCACTTCCCTCGGCAAATGCCGTCTCAGCGGCTTTGCGCTCCTCTAAGCTCAGACTACTGTGAGAGACGAAGGTGCTAACATTCAGTCCACGTAATTCCATAGCCAGCAGTTCTACTCTAGAGCGGCTATCTACGAACACCAGTCTCTTCTCACCTCTATGCAAGCGTGATACGACGATGGCAGCATTCTTTAGCGAGCCTACCCAGTCCAGTTGAACATCTGAAGAAGCTGAGCTCTCTGCAGGTGGATTGATAACGCTACGATTAGCCTTGCAGCTTCCTGCCAACCAATCACATAGTGCCACAGGATTACCAACAGTCGCAGAAAGCCCAAGCCGTTGAACCTCATGGCCAGCCAGACACTGGATACGTTCAACGAGTGAAAGTAAATGCCAACCGCGGTCATCACCTGCAAAGGCATGTACCTCGTCCACAATGACGCTGCGTACCCGTCCAAGCATCCAACTGTGGTCGATTCGCGAAGATACTAATATAGCCTCAAGTGACTCCGGCGTAGTTAGCAGGATATCGGGAGGAGCAGCGATGATCTTCGCCTTGCGCGAGGCACTAATATCTCCATGCCAGAGCGCCACATTGCGACCAAGCAAGCCAGCGAAGTACTCAAGGCGTGGCAGCAGATTGTTGAGTAGAGCCTTGATAGGACAAAGGTAAAGGACGCTGATACCGTCCCAATTTTCAGTCAACATCCTTGAAAGAACCGGAAAGCATGCCGCTTCGGTCTTACCGCCTGCCGTAGGAGCCAATAGGATGGCATGCTCACCTCGCAACACCGGTTCGATAGTAGCTTCCTGTAGAGGACGTAGACGCGGCCACCCTAGGCTATTGACGATATGGTGTTGTAGAGCAGGATGCAGAAGCTCGAAGGCACTCATAGATCCAGCTCAATATCATCCGTTGATTCCGCGCCTCGGGCAGCACGCTCGACAGACGACAGCTCTGTATCGGAAATCGTCAGAGCGTAATGCTGGCGTGGATTGAAATCCTCGAACTGGTCTATGCGATCCAGCACCTCCCCAACCAGCTTCTTCAGGAAGATCCTTGGTGCGATACCAATCTTCCCTCCCAAATCACCGGTTACCGCCGCTGCTAAGCTGGCTATGTAATCGTCGTCTGCACGGCTGTGAATACGCTCAGGTACTTCACTGTTTGCAGCATAAAGGTCGCGAACCTTGCAGCCCACTTCCTGGAGTAATTCAGTGTCGAACCCCTTCAGTCGTATCTGTACGGCACGGGGGTTGTCGAAGCGGGCATTAGTCGTAAAGTCTACCGCCAGCCGCTGAGCAAGAGGCGGCAGGCGCTGCACTCCCATGGGGCCCTCGAAGAACGCTGTAGTACCTGTCATTACCAAGTAGAGCCCGGGAAAGCGCCCACTGTCGATCTCATCCATCAGTTGGCGGAGTGCATTGAGGCTCTTGTCACGCACATCTCCTCTCATCCGCTGCAGCGTCTCGACCTCATCCAACACCAGTAGCAACCCGGGATGTCCAGAATCTTTGAGGATGGTAAGGATTCCCTGCAGGAAACTTAGGGCACCGAAATGGTCGATATCCCCCTTGATCCGTGCATAACGTTTGACCGCAGCCGCGATGTTGGGTTGACCTGCCATCCAAGCAAGTAGCCCATCGGCAATCTCCTCCTCTCCCTCAAGTAGGGCCTTTCGGTAGGCACGCAGGGTTAGGCAGAAGGCAGGGGCGGAGCGAACGACCTCCCCCAGCCGCTGTTCCATAAGCCGGTCAGTGGCCTCAACCAGCGCTTCCACGTCATTAGGATCAATCGACTGCTGGGACAACACGTCCTCTTCAAGAGTATAGAACCAGGACTCTATGATGCTGCGGAATGCTCCAGTGGGTGAATCCGCCGTGGTCAGCCGCTCCATTAGCCGCCGATATACAGTTTCCAAACGATGTAGCGGCGTCTCTGTCTCAGAGATCTGTACCTCAGCACACGCAAAGCCAAGACTGTGGGCGCGCTCCCGCAACCAGCGGCTGACGAAAGTTTTACCACTTCCATATTCACCACGAATTGACTTGAAGACGGCGCTGCCACGAGCAACTTTATTTAGTTCATCGTCAAACGCCTGATCAAGGTGACTTAATCCTACCGCCAGGACATCCAGGCCATATTGCGGCACTGTACCTCGACGTAAAGCATCGATAATGTCCTGACTGCGCTGGCGGCTGATACTCACAACTTACTCCTTAGAGCTCAAACTGGAGTTTAAGGGATTCTTTGTCCAACACCACGGTTCGACTTTCTCTGTCTGTTTTAAGTACTGGGTAGCCATCCACATTAAGGATCTTTTGCACTGCGGAAAGGAAACCACGCAGGCGAATGCTTGGGATCGCAAGGTGTTTCGCAACTTGGGTCTCCATGGCACTGCCTTTTCCCTGCTCCAGCAACTCCAGCAAACTGCGTATCTGCACATTAGTCACCGGCACTCGGCCTGCACGCTGGAATGTTTGTTCAAAGACCGATGATGCAAACAAATCATCAATCCAAGTACGCGCTTGCACTGCTTCTATGTCCTCCACGTCTGGAGCGGTCTCTGCTGGCTGTGTTTCTGCAAATAGATCCGGCATAGATGGATCGGACTCTGTGGATTTGCTTGACCTACGTGATGCCTTTGCAGGCTTTATAGGTGAATCTGTCACAGCTTCTGACACCGAACGACCTTCCTCTTCACCTTGCCACCAAGTTGGTAAACGCCGCGGCAACTCGCTCCACCCCGGCATGCCCGCGGGGTCGCTCGCACTGATGTAGATACCGAGCGGGATCACCACCTCTTGCAGGCTGCCTCCGCCGTGATAACCACGATTGCGGCCCTTGGTGTAGCGCAGCTTTTCTGACCAGGGCACCACAGCACGATTGGATGTAGTCAAGACACGTGGGCCGCTGACCTCTACCTCTTTCTCACTTGGTACAGCCCCCTCTACGCGATAGCGCTCACCGTTGAGTGTCTCAAAGTGTGTCTGGGAAAATTGAGTATCATGATCCAACACATGGCCATGGTCACTGGTGATGACTACTGCTCGCCCACCCTCACGGGCCGCTTCTAACACCTGGCGAAGCATGGGAAGAGTAGAACGTAGGTTCCAATGCACCACCACCTGGGAACTACTGGAGAGTTGATCATCAATAGCATTGATCACCACACCCACTAGCTTATGCTCAGTACCTGCAATACGTGCTCTGGCTTCAAGAGCCAGGCCTCCGCTCCCCGGTTGTTGAATGTCCTGCTTGTGCAGCAGCACCGGAGGGGAGCGCGTAGACAATCGTTGCCGCAACTTGCTGTTACCAGCGAATGCTTGCTTTTCCTGGGCCGAATTGCCTCTTCCCAAAGCACCGGAAAGTAACGAGCAGCGGCTGTACTCAGTGGCTGAAGGCAGCGCGGAGACTAGACATCGAGGTGGCGGATCTGCTTTTTCGCTGACCTCAATCCACCCATAGGCGGTTAGATCTTCTTGTAGCTCTCGGTAGACCGCCTCACTCATTCCATCCAACACTAGCAGCAGTGTTGGTTTCTTTTCGTCTAAAAGTGGCGACACTACCATCTCTAGAGCCCGCTCTACATGTACTAGGTCATGTGGCAAGGCATCTCCACGGCCAATGGCTGGCAGATGACGAGCAAAGCCGCGATTCTGCTGCTCCCGAAGTTGATTGACCGCGTCGGAAAGTGCGGCGTAGACACGCGCCAAGGTTTCATGGTCTTCACCAGACCAGAGTTGAGTACGTGCCCAGTCGACAAAGCTTCCATCGCTGATGTACTCGTTGAGCATCTGGGAGATGGTTCCATTCACTGAGGGCGATCCTTGGCCCAGCCAACGCAGCAGCCGGAGCGCCATCTCGGCACGACGCATCTGATCATGCCACTGTGTCTCATGGAAAAGAATATGAGCTTGGAGGTGCTGCCACGACTGTTCGACTTGCATCACCTGTTGTATCTCCCCCCCCTTCTCTAATGCCTTTTCAAGTGTGATTGAAAAGGTATTCAGGCGCTGCGTTAACGCACCCGGCAATACTGGCGAGATCCATAGGGCTGGCATAAAGTCGAGGCTAGCCAGAATCTGCTCAGCTTGGCTTAGGCTTGCTCTAACCCTTTTATGCCCTTGTTGGCGCAGCAGCGACTGTGCAGTATCCAGCGCCTCGCTTCCGAACGTCTTGAGTACATCCGGGGAGAATTTCCTGCCATCCAGGTAGCGTTCGATGAACCGCCCGCGACCTGAATAGATCATCTGCAGCGACATATCTTCGACGTCTTCCAGCTCACTCGAGTACATGATGCTACAGGCCAAACCTACTGCCAGCAGATCATGCGCATGGCCCAGACGGAGTAGCGTTTCTAGCACCTCACCCAAACGCGGCAATTCCGGGGTTAGCCACTCATCCAGATGATCACGAACGATCTCTGGCATCGTCTCGATAAGTCGTTCAGCATTATCTTTTAGCGACCAGAGTAATAGCGTAGAAAGCTCTGGCTTCAACTCCTTGTAGTCCAGATAAACCCAGGCCAAGGCCTGCCAGGCCGTCTCCCTGTCCAACACTTCGCCAAAAACAATGTGGCCCTGAAAACGATCAAAACTCTCCAGCAGCGCTTCGGCCATCCATCGATGGTGACGCGTCAGCCTTGGATCGATTGATTGCACCCGAGCTAGCTGTTCTAAGGTTCGCCATGGGCTGATTCGCTGCGGCTCGTTCTTCCAAAGACGAGCCAGCACATCCTTGCCTAGCAGGCTTTGGTCTAGATTAGCCAGAATCACCAACTTCTCAGTACTCTTCTGTACTGGATCCTCATGGATGACCAGCGCTTCGCGCATAGCCAGTTCGGAAGCACACCAGACGAGCTTGACAACCTGAGACCCAAAAAGCCGAGTTTGTACCTCTGGCTGCAGTGGGTCACGCCATAGCAGCGCCACCCTGTCCGCATCGGGGTCACGCTGCAAAATGGCCTGAAGCTGGTTGTATACCGCCCCCGGCAGGGTATCGGTATGTCGAGTGAGACGCGTCGTAGACATCAGGCATCCCGTCCTTCACGGGTCAAAATGGTAAAGTCGAAATCCAGTATCTGATCATCCGTCATCTCTGCCTCAAGCTCGACAAATAGCTGTATAGCTTGCTCGCGGGTCAATTCTCGGCGCTGATCCCTTCGTACCACGCGGTTAGTTCCGCCTGTTTTAGTGTTACCTCCACTGCTGATCGATGCCGGCGGATCAATCACGGAGGGCCTAGGTGCAATCAGCGCAGTGGCATCCCGCTGAGCTTGATCAAGCACCTGAGAGATCGGCTTGGCCAGCTCATCAGCCTTGAGCGCTTCGATCACACGCTCTTTTATGGCTTGTGCCTCGGCATTACCTCCCTCCCAGATTTTCTCAAGCAGATCCCAATTGTTGTGCTGGACACGGCTAACTACCTCTCGAGCAGTCTTGAGGCTACGGCCAAGGGACAGATTGGTGCTAGGGGCCTGACTGCTGGCTAGAGCCACAACGAGCGCTGTGCCTTCCAGCTCACGGATATCGTTCATCAGTGACAAGGCGTACTCAGCTGTAGCTAGTCGATTCCCCTGGTCACTAACGCCAAGCTTGGTTAGCCGGTGACGTAGCACATCAACCAGTGCCTCGGCGCTGGGTACATAGGCCTCGGCTTCCTCACGCACTTGTTTCACAAGTTCATTTTGGTGGTTGGCAGTACGCAACTGGCTACGCAGTGTCACGCCGAGAATCGCGCCAGCGTTATCAATAGCATCCTTCCACACTGGAGGTTCAGCCAACTCCAGTTTGCTTAGTACTAAGCTGTCTGGCAAGTCTTTAAGACCCGGCTCATACTCCCTACTATGCAATTGGCAGGCGTAGTGACCATGCTCCATGAATACCAGGATCAATAAATTCTGCACCTCAGTAGGCAGCCCTCTGGGCTCGAGGTAGTCGATGGCAGCACGAAGCTGAACCACACTCAGGGAGGTAATACCCTGTCCCATTTTTGCCAGATTGGTACGCAGCAGGTTGGGCCAAGTATCCTTAAATACAAAATGGCGCTCGTGCATGTTGCCGAGCCCCAGCGGCTCGGCGATCTTTTCCATTAGCCCACGAAACGAACCTTCAACGTCGATGCGTCCATTCGTGGCATGCACAGCACGGCGAATCTCTGCAAGTACTTTGCCCAGATCGTTTACTCGAACCTCGGTCTTGAACTCGGGGTGATCGGGGTATTGAAAACGCAAAGCTTGATCAAGCAGTTGCTCGAATGCCTGACCCAGGTTCACGCCATGCGGCAGGCGCGGCTTAAAGCTCGGCTCTAGCGACATCACCTGCTCGTCAATGGTAACCGAATCATCCAGGCTGCCAGGCACGGGT
Organism: Halomonas sp. ATBC28; assembly: GCF_005937175.1. NCBI lineage: Bacteria > Pseudomonadati > Pseudomonadota > Gammaproteobacteria > Oceanospirillales > Halomonadaceae > Halomonas > Halomonas sp. ATBC28. The sequence continues at coordinate 17,467 of NZ_VCQL01000029.1, forward strand.
GTGCTTCCACCGTAAGCACCCAGCAAGCAGTCCTTCAATCGCTGCTGTAATTGGCTTCGCTGGTTTTCAAGCAGGCTGCGGGCCTGCGCTCTATCAACCGGTGTAAGGTGCTTACTGAAGGAGCTAAAGCGATCATCGCTCTTAAGCACATAATCAAGCCTGACCAGGATACCCAGGTCGCGTTGAACCGACTGACTAAGGAAATAGGGTAGCCAGCATAAGGTACGAGTAGTCCTATCAGTCTCCAAGTACTTCTGAACGCGCGCACGGTCATCTGCTGGAGAGTGATTGCCAGTATCGAAGGGAAAGTCGACGATTAGCTTCCAGTCGTCGCCGTTGGCCTCGAAGGTATTAAAATCCTCTATCTCACGGACGTTTTGGAACAGCACCTCAACATGGCGCCAAGTCCCCCGCCAAAGCCAGCGATGCTCAATGAACAGCTGTCCATCATCGTGGATACCGAAGGCCTCGAATACGAGATCCTTGATCATCTTGCGGCGAGAGCCGTCGTTATCGTGAATCTGCGCCTGCTCAAGGATACTCTCAGTATCGACGCCGGCGATCTGAATAGCGATGGTTGGGTTGTTACTGTTATCGGTGATCTTGATCTCACCAACCTGGCCGCCCCAGCGCCGACAGCGTGTCATCACAGCCTGGGCCTCTCGGCCAGGAATCGGTGACTTGATGGTGCCATGATTAAGCGCAGCTAGCTTATTGGAAGTAAGCTGCTTGAAACACTCGACTTCCGGCACCAACGCAGCGAGTAATAAGGTTTTGAGCAGTCGCAGGTCATTGTTGAACGCCCTGGCTATGGCATCTCCTGTAGGCAGCGACTTAAACTCTGCGTAGCTGACTTTGTGTTCGGCTTCCAGAAGGGGGATCAATTTCCGTTCAAACAGTTGCTTGGCGTTATCAAAGTGGGCGCGCATTTGTTCAGAGAAAGGCTCAGCCTCAGAGGCTATAACATCGTAGAGATCACCCACGGGGATCACTCCGCCCAGTTCTAAGTGCTCTCGCTGATCAACTAGCAGCATCAGCATTACCTTCAGCGCCGTCCGCTCGCGCTGCAACGCAGACGAAAGTGCCACAAGAGCTTGAATTAGCGCTGGGCTGAAAGGGTATAGATCACGAAACATTTCTCTGTCGCCCTTGGACGTCAGCAGAATATTGTGGACATCATCGCGCAAGCTCTTATCGATAGCGTCGAAGGAAGCCTGAATTTGCTGCCGGGCTGACTCATCTTTGGGCTTAAGTAAACGCTTCTGTGCAATCACAGGTAAATTGCGGTCTTCCAATGTAATGGTGTGGAAGCGCCCTTCCCAGTACTTTAAAGAGTCGCTTAGCGCTACCTGGCTTGCGCCCACTGCCTGATCACCGACGAACTCACGTAGGTCGCGCTGGCGAGCGATGAAGCTAGCCACGGGCAGCGCTCGAGGCTCACTGGGCTCTACAAGCTTCACCACTTTTTGAATGTTGTTGGCGATGAACTGCTGATCGGAAATATGGCTAGCCAGCCACAAAATCAACTCATCAAGGAACAGCACCACAGCGTCATAGCCAAGCGACTTGGCGTGCTGAGTCATGATGCGCAGGCCCTCATCGAAGTCTACATAACCGACCTTCTCGCCTGTCTGCAGCTCCTCGCTGGTAGCATTAGCCAGGTCTGCCATGGACTGAAAGAAGGTTCCCACCAGCGCAGAGACTAGCGAGGTGTGATCCTCCATGCTGGCTCGCCCCTGTAACACCGCCTCGAAGCTCTGAGGCGTCCAGCGTTCGTCACCCACTTCACCCCAGCCATTGTCTTCTGCCGGACCGGCATCTTCTTGGTTAAGTATTTCGAAGAACTTGTCGTCGCCTAGCTTACTGCGCATGCCCTCTGCATCACGAAATAATCGGTCGCTCAAGTAGAAGCCTGGCTGGGGCGCATCAGGATGGCGCTTCTTGATGTAGCGTACATAGCCACCGAGGATGCCCGCCTCAATGCTGGGCGCCCCGATCATGTGGTAAGGAACTAGCAGTATGTTTTGCTGTTGCAGCCAGTCATCATGCTTATTCACAGCAGGAGCCAACTCTTTAATCGCCCTAGCATCGCTATTGCCTTGAAGCAATAGGTGCATAACTGCCATGAAGTGCGACTTACCACTACCGAAGCTGCCGTGCAGATAGGCGCCCTTTTGTCGGTTCTGACTATCAACCACTGTGCTCTTAATGAAGGCTAGGGCCTCATCGAAGGACTTAGCGAGCTGCGGTGTCACCACATATTGAGCCAGGGTCTGGTGGATCGCATCGCTCTCAAGGCCCTGAGAGAGGTTGAGCACGAAATCACCACGCTGCACCTTCTCGGGAATCTCAATAAGCTCTTTGATTAATGTCATTTGTATCCTTCCCAATTAGGCGCTGGTGGTCTTGCGGCGACGGCTTCGCTGGACAACAGGAGGTTGCCATATCAACAAGTCGTCACGAGTAAGGCCGTGAAGACGCAGCTCCTCGAATAGGAATCCTTCATAGAACTCTCCCATACGCTCGCCGTACTCTGGATTCAGCTCGTTGTACCACTGCTTGAGCCAGGGGATCAGCTCTTCCAGAGCCACCAGCATGGGCATTAAATTATCAGACTCCCAGCCGTCCCTGTCCTTACGCTCCATGTACCAGCCGGCGATGGCCTGAGCGCGTTGTAGTTGATCCAGGCCGGCCCAGCCTATCACTGGCGTGCTATCGCCGGGCTTCTCGCAACCGGGCAGGCTGAAGAAGCGCTCTTTGGGCACGTCTAGCTTGCCACGTAGCGACCAATAGCTGCTTTTGCGGTAATCGGTAGAGGCATATTTTGGGGGTACCGGAATGGTGCCGACCTTGACGGCTTTTTCGGATTCGGCCTGCTTCGTGGCGGCCTCATGGGCTTTAACCTTCTCGGCCTCCTCTACTTCTTCGGGGCTTAGCGGTTCTGCCACGCCAAACTCTGCGTCGATGGCATCTTCCATGCGCTGCTTGTCCCAGGTTTCCTGCCAGGCGCGGAACTTCTTCATCGCCGCAGGTTTGAGTCGCGCGGGGGCCAGCTGCGGCACCTCGTCGACAGCGATCAGCTCGGTAATGAGCTGCTGGGCATCAAAAAGCGGGTTGTCGGTGTATAGCTTGGCAACCTGCTGGAACTTCTCGTCGTGACGCACGAGGTCGGCCAGCTGGGCTCCGGTAATCAACTCGGGGCCATTGGCTTTAGCCTCCTCTTCCAAGCGATCCAATAGCCACTCTTTGAGGGAACGCTGCTGGCGTTTCTCCCAGGGCTCTCGATTCCAGCGTCGCTTGTAAACGGGCTGCTCCACCAGTTTGACCCAGCGGTTTTTCTCAATGGCTTGGAGGCGACGATCCACTAGCGCACGGTAGTCCGCGGGCCAGTGATCGGGGATCTCGGTAATCGGCGTGCTACGATGGCGTTCGAACCATGTGATTTCGGTCTCGCCAGCCTCCATCCGACGAGCCATCGCAATTTCGAAGGCTCTCTCCCCAAGCTTTACCAGGGGAAGAGAGCCTTGGTAGGTGAAATCATCTTCAAGCACGCCATAGAGACAGTAGCAGTGCCAATCCAGCTCTTCCTGAAGGGCGATCATTTTTTGCCAAACATATGTATCTTCTGATTTGGCTTTCTTAAGAGCTTCTATAAGTGGGATATCATCTTCAAGAAGTAGAAATTCAGGATCAAGTATGAGCTGATTTTTAGCTAGTTCATCTAAATTTTTAGAGAGCTGTAAAGTTAATTTCTTTGATTTTTGAACAACTGGAAAGTTTTTCAGTCCAGTTCCAGAAATTTGATAGAAATTTTCGAAAGCAACTGTAGTTTGTCGTGCCCCTTTATCGTCTACTGTGCTGCCCTTATTATGGAAAACCTGCTTCATCCAAAAGCAAGCCACAGAACTATTTAGCAGACCCAAAAGCATTAAATGATCTTCTTCATCAGGGCTAAGCAGCTTGATGACAGGAGCAGTCTGTTTAAAAACCTTTCCACCACGATCAAGAGAAAAGTGATTATGAGTAGAAACTTCAGCATATGTGATAGAAAGAGGGGTCGTATACGCAGATGCCGTATGCTGCATATAGTCAAACCATCTAAGTCCAGCATCTGCCATTACACCTTGAAAAGTTTTACGCATAGCCAATATTGCGCGCCACGCCCACAGGTGATTTAGCACCTTTGAACGTTCAGATGATTCCGTGTATGGGTACCAGACCCAAGTATCAAGCCTCGCCTCCCAGTCTCGGACTTGCTCACCAATGACGAATCCCTTGAACTCTGCATCGTTAAACGAACAATGCCGCTTCCTAACTACAGAAAACATGAAAACCTCTTCCTCAGCGATTCGCACGGCGCGGCCTATTGGAGAATCAACAATCTGGCCCAGCGTGAAAGACGCTTTCTTTTCTACTACACTTTTCAGCTCCGATGCGCCGCCTCCCCCTAAACTCCAGGGATGTACTGAATAAATATCACGATCCTGATTGACCGATGTTATAAAACTATTTTCTGTGCCAGGCTTTTCTATAAGGTTTACGATCGACCGCCAAACTAGACCTTGGGAAGCATCCGCAGGCCTACTCGGTTCCCCTTGTATACCCAGGATGGCGCGAACAACGCTATGCTTAGGCTTCTGGTTCCTGGCAAATAAAATAACCGTAGGCGTACCATGCCCAGGAATATAAGTACCCGAAGTATCAATGACATGAGTCATTTCTTTTGTAAGAAGAAAGCCTTCAATTAACTTTTTACCGAATTCTCGCTTCATAAAACTATTGGTAGTTATCATCCCCATATAACCCGCTGGCATGTTTCCCTCCGTGGAACGCGTCAGGTCAAAGAAGCGCTCGGTAAAAGGTACTCCGAGGGAGTACTGGCGATGACAGGAGGGGTAAAGCTCCCGATATGCCGCATTGAGTGCGTTATCCTTAACGGTAATATAGGGTGGGTTGCCCACCACCACGTGATAGCGCTGCCCCAATATTTGATTAATTTTGGTTAGGTCTTCGGTCTCGAAAGCATGCTTAATTGATTCGTCGAACGCATCTTTCTGCAGTCCCTGCCCTTGGGACTCGTGACGCTTGCCATGCAACAAGGAGTCACCTACCGCCAGATGGAAATCGAAGTCTGGTGCGTTACGAATTTTGTCGGATCCCGCTGCCTTAAGCGCAGCGATCAGTAGACGAAACTTGGCTACGGCGATGGCATATGGGTTGATATCCACCCCGTGCACCACATCCAGAGCGCGCTGGGCCAAGTGGCGTGCATTAGTCACAGGCTCTCGGCGCTGCCAGGCGTCGAACACCCTTTCAAAAGTGGTGAGCAAAAAGTGACCGCTGCCACAGGTCGGGTCGATTAGCCGCAGCCCCTCTAGACCGAAGGTTTCGATGGCCGGGGTTAGGGTGTAGTCAAGAATAAACTCCTCCACGAACTCCGGAGTCTGCAGCAGCGCATAGCGCTTGCGCACGGATTCAGAGAGATCCTGATAAAGGTCTCCTAGGAAGCGGGTGTCCCACTCTGAGTCAGTGAAGTCGTGTATCAGCTCGCCACTTTCCAGGTCAATGCGCTGAAAGAAGTCCACCAGACGCTTGGCTCCGTCGTCGGAGACGGGAATCTGCCAAAGCGGGTTATGCCTAGGATCAAGCAGGGCATCAATTACCGGATACTGGTCAAGCTCACGGAACAGGTCAAGCAGATACTCACGCTCGGCGTGGGCGGGGTGCTCACCGAAATAATGGGTAATGCGCTCCTTGGCATGAGCTAGAGGGCGGCTATCATTCTCACGAGACACTGGCCCGGAGAGCATCGGCTCATCTAGAAGACCATTGTCTTCCAGAAAGCGTACAAACACACAGGTCAAGACCCAGGCCGCCGCGGCCTGAGTGATCTGCGCTTCCCTCCAAGCGACGAAGTGCTCGGCAGTACGGCCGGCTTTAACGGCCTTGTTGTACTCCTCCTCAAGGTGGCTGCCTAACTCGCCGTGACGCTCGCTGTAGTTGAGAATATCCGTCTCAATCTTAGGGAGCTCGCCCTTAAGGTCGCTTAGCAGCTTCTCGCGATCAATCATTACTTATCCCTACGTATTCGTTTTTTGGCGCTCTGGGCGCCATATGCAGATGCTGGACGGCGCCCTCTAATTGGGGTCGACCAACAATTAATTTCTGGTGGACTGTCGTAATGTGAGATCAAGCAACACTGGCGACGGTGTCACTCTCCAGCCACACGCTGGGAATTCTTTTCCATTCCCGAGCACCTGCACCACGGGGCACGGTCACGCCATCAATAGTGGCGCCGTCATGCTGAGCATCGGCAGCAATCAACAGCAGCAAAGCATGGGAGGAGGCACCATCGCTTGCGGAGAATACCAGTTGCTGTCGCAAATCGTTCAGCCAGGTGGTAACCAACTCATAGCGTGCCATCAATCCAGTATCGGTAATCAACACCGGCTGGCAAGTCTGACGAATCTCTTCAGTCATAGCCGGCAGCACACGGGCCACTAAGCGCTGCAGGTTCTGCCAGTCGCGGCTAGTTCGCTCGGTGGCATCGGCATTTAGCACTACGGACCAATCGGGGGGACGCGTCATTCCCTCGCAAAGCTTACGCAGATGGCGCAGCAACAATTCATCGAAACTGATGTTGATCAATGAATATTGAGCACACAGCTTGGCTTTAGCTTGCTCCCACTGACGAGGCCGCACGGTAAGTGCTAAGAAGCGCGCCCCTTCCAGTGCGTTATCGATCGACTGCTCTAAGGCATCGATGTCCAGCTGGGTGACACTTGGGCCTTCATCACTGTTGCTTAAATAACTCTGGGTTAAGCTTCTGCTACCGCTGGTACTGAAACTAGCCAACGGTAAACAGTAGGCTCCCCGCCGCTTACCAGCGATCTCGTATTCTCCATCCCAATCAAAGCCCATATCCAAGCCGCGAATCAGCTCATCCAACTGGGGCCTGCCTGGCAGAGGTTCCGCCATGGTGTAGCGACCCTGGACCCGTTCTTGTACATCATTCACGGTGAGTGCCTTGCTTCCCAGCAACGCACCCTGAGCCAGCTCCAGCGCTCGCTGGGCCTTCATGCCGATTGGGTAAAACTCAGCTCGACTAGAAAGTGCTGATTTTTGAGAAGCCGCCGCCGCTAAGCGCAACAGGCGGGCATTGCTGAGAGCAAGCGAGACATCAGGCGCGGGCACGCTGCGTACCTTATCGAGGGTACGGCTTGGCGACAGCAGGGTGTCCAGTTCCGCACATTCGTCAGCAAGCTGCCCTAAGGCTTCTGCATAATCTGCCAACTCCTCGCCGCGACCTTGAATGTTGTCGGCCAAAACCAATCGTCGTCCAGTGCGACGAATAATCCAGCGCGGCTCATGCTTGGCAAGCTCGGCATCTACCGCAGCACGGGCCACAGCCTGGGCCCAACGCTCACGCAAGGGGCTCTCCTGCAAGGAGCCACGGCGCAGCAATAGCGCTTCGGCAACCTCAAGCGCCGTTATCACCCCACCGTTGTCGGCCAGAATTTCGGCGATCTCATCGCGGATTTCGGTAATCGCCTTATTCTTGCTCCACTGAGCAATCACTTTTTCCTGGAATGATCGAACCTCTACGGTCTCAAGGCCAGTGTGGGCACTAATGCTTATCATGGTCGGCCAGTGCACCGAATGACTATCGCTCGGTTTGTCGCCATCCAGCCGCCCTAGGTACTCGTTGAGGAACTGCTCGCGCCGTGGATCTGCACGCCTGGCAGGCATAACTATAGTAAACAGACGATCAATGCTGGCATGCTCATCGGTGCTTTGTACCTGTTTGCGTGACTGCTGCTCGGTCTGTAATCGTTCTTGCAGGGTGCTGATTGCATCGGATAGCTCTGCGCGTGTCTGGCTACTCACGCCAACCCACACCCTCACCTTGCTCCGGCTGAGGCCAATTAGGTCTTCCACGGTGTTCACACCGCGACGGGTAAGTGCGTCCAGCGCGGCAGCAGAAAGTGGCAGCAGGCCGATCTGAGTATTTCTAGCAGCCTCGTGGAATGGGCAACTACCGGAGGCGTCCTCGCGAAAATGTAGAGTAGACGGCTGGGCATTTATGAACACCAGACGCCACTCCTTGAGCATCTCTTCGGCATTGGCAAAACGCTGTCTGACATCACGGGTCAACGCCTTAAAGAAAAAGGCTGTTAGCCGATCCCGTACGTTAGGATCAAAAACCGTGCTGTCGATCTGCAGCTGCCCTTCTATTAACGCCGGCAGCCCGGTATCACCTGCCCACCCAGGTAGACTGCCTGCTGTCATTTCATAAAGCGTCAGGGCTGCGGCGAAACGCTCAGCGTAGTCATCCCAACGACGACGACCAAGATCGCGAATGAAGGGATCCATGTAAGCCATAGTGCCAGCCGTAATGTTGTCTGCTCCGGCATGGGATAGCGAGAAGTCGAACATCACCAAGTGCAACTGACTGCCACCTAGCTTCAGTAACCCTAGATTCTCTGGTTTGATGTCACGATGGAAGATAGCGTGACCTTCAAGGTGAACTAAAGCACCTAACAGATCCTCACCAAAGCGCTCCAGCATTCCCAAAGGTACGGCCCCTTCGCGCCGCAGGCGCTGAGCCAGAGTGCCCTGGTCGGCATAATCTAGGATTAGACCAACATGTCCTTCCAAATCAATTTTATCGTGATAACCGACGATGGCTTGATGACGCATGCTAGTCAAGGTATTGGCTTCCTGAAGCAAGCGCGGGTTGTGATCAGGTGTCACAGCTAATTTAAGCACACGTTCATGGCCGTGATAGTCCACTAGGAACACCACCGACGAGGCACCCTTACCTAACCGTTTGATGACTCGAACACCCTCGGATAGTAGCTGTTCGGGTTGTGCTTCAGTGGGTGACGTCGGCATTTCCCCTTCGACGCGGGCAAGCGAGTGCTCTAGCTTCTCCAGCAGCTCTAGAAACTCCTCCACTGAGTCAATGCGGCTGCTGGCGTCAGGGTGAGTAGCGTACTGCACCAGATACTGCATCTCTGTACTAGCACCATTAAGGGCATCGGTGACTTGCAGCCCTTTGCCGTGACTGAGCTTGTCTTGCAGCTCAAGGTCATTTTCAGCTGGTTTACTTCCCGTGAATAAGTGGTACGCGATAGTTCCCAAGGAGAAGACATCCATCTGGACGCCGTCTCCGTGGCCCTGGTGCGCTTCCAGGGCCACGTAGGGCCCCGCTTCTTCTCGTACGAGATATGTCAGGTGGCTCAGCACGCTCAATTGCTGAGCATCGCTTTCAAAAATTCGAGTCGCCGTGGACCAGTTGGCAATCTTGCAGCGTAGTTCGCCATCTGGCATTTGCTTGACGTAGACATTATGCGGACTAAGGGCGCGGTGATAGAGACGCTGACCATGGGCAAACTTCACCGCCTCGGCGATCTGCTTTAGCAAATCAATAGACTGTAGAGTGTCTAGCCGGCGAAGGTTATTACGCAGCAGCAGATCAAGACGGAATGCCTCGGGGTCATGCTCATAAACGAGTGCAGGGCCATGGTCATGCTGCTGAAGATCCAACGCACGTAAAATGCCTGGGTGCTCAATCCCCTCCAAAATACGGAATTCTAGCTCGGCGGCTTTCTGCAAACGCCTCGCCTCCTCCACTGGACGATGATGGCTGAGATAGATACGAACCTTACGAGCCATGCCTACATCGAGGTGTCGAGCCAGCCACTCTTGGTAGTAGTCCGACTCGTCAAGTAGCGTGGTCAGCTCATACTGGCCAACCCTACGCAGCCGCTTCGACTCATTGACCCCCGCCTCCTCCATCGCCCGTGATAGTAGAGTAGCTGCCGGCCGGGTAATGACGCGGTGTGGCCAGTCCTCATGCATCTCGGTCAATGTTGCTAACACCTCATTGCGCGTACACACATTTATACGAGCGGGCCCCTCCAGTCGGGTAGTCAGGTTGTCGGATGAGAGGAACACCATTGAGGAAATGAACGGTATCCGCTCCTTACTAGTTTTGCGACTAGAGGGCTGGGCTTGAAGAAGCGAAGCCAGTTTCTTGGCCTTACGGTCGGCCAGCAAGCGTGGATTGTCGAACGACTGACGGCGGCCATCCCTCTTAACCTGCACCCAGGTACTGGCATCTCCGCTCAGCTCACCGCTGTGCGACTTTACTTCCACAAGAAAGCAACCTTTTGGCGTTAAGACCAACAGATCAACTTCATTAATGGAGCCATCTTGCGCAATAAACTCGAAGTTTGACCAGGCTCGGTAAGGATCATGATCAGGTAGCAATTCACGCAAGTATTCAAGCGCCTCACGTTCCCAGGCATAATCTGATGGCGTGATCTGCTTCCAATTATTGGTCATGCTCATGACCCACCTTCCTTATTTTCCTCAGCACCATTGTTTAAACTGGCGTGAGAGTGAGTCTGCTGACGGATCCACTGATCTATATCTTGCAGGCGAAAGCGCCAATTATTGGCAACCTTGAAAGCCGGCAATTCACCCTTGGCGGCAAGCCGGTAGACAGTCCGCTCATGGACCTTGAGGTACCCTGCAACCTCCTTTATGGTCATTATTTGCTCTGTCATTTAATGCCCGACTTGTCAAAAGAGTTCATTGCTGTTCATTTTAATCATACGTTAGATTGGTAACAAGGATTGATATGGGCTGCCTGGGTCTACGAGAGTAAGACGGCTGCGTATAAACAGAACGTAAAAACCAGGGGGATGGATGGCAAAAGAGAATGTCAAAATCGATGTCCCTGGCTCCCTGTTTCCCTTCATTCCACCAGTTTCCGAACTTATAGGGTGGTTGGGCGGCCCCAAGGAATTACATACACAGCTGTACTGGATGCAGAAAGAACATCACCAGCACAAACCAGATTTAAAAACTCTTAGAAAGGCCTGTCATGATGGTGTGACACCACGCTCTGCAGCGATGATCAAGGCTAACATTTATGAAGCTGCAGAGAACATGGGGTTTGATGAGCTCATCAAGGGGATCACTCCAGTAGAACCTCTCGCCAATGGCGCCAATGGGGCTAAATGGAGTGCTCAAGCTAGTGGCTTCCTCAATGGTATCAACCGTCACCAGACAGAGAAGCTAAAACTCCCCAGAACTTTCGCATTTTTGGAGAAGCGAGCCCAAGCAGAGAGCCAAGTGATGCTGGCACTTCAGAATGATGCGCCCAATGAAGAGCGGCTAGTTCTCTTACACACAGCCTTCTGCGAAGCCTGCCAACACTACACCCTCCTCTCCCCACAACAAATCCAGTCTTACGGCATGGTCATCCTTGACGCCAATCGGACAGGGCATACCAGAACGCTCAAGCAAGTAGCAGAGGCACTCAAATGCTCCTTTAGTCTTCGGGTGGATTTCTACCACCAACTGCTGGCTAACTTCATGGCTGATATGTTGCCACTTAGAAAATCACTGAGACTGTCCGCCAGCTTGGATGATGCCTTGGTCAACCACGGCGCTATGGGACGAATGTTGCCACTGATGAGGCAAGGCAAGCTGATCACTCCTACTGAAAGGCTGTACGCTTACTGGCGAAGGGCTTTTTTGGATGTTGGAGAAAAGCCAGTGACGAACAGTGCAATGGCCCTTCACATGCCTTTACCAGCCCTACCGAAAACACGTGTTAAACAGTCCCCGTCCACTGAGAGTTCTGCAGATACACTTCAAAAAATCACAGACGCAGCCAATGACTCACGCCTGTCTCTTTGGAAGCAGTGGCGGAGAGGTGCTATTCCAGAATCTGAGCACCTTACAAAGTTTCTTGAATCCCTAAGCAGTGAGGCTTATGACGCATTTCTACCATTTGTTATGACCCGTGTAGCAACCGCATGGACGAAATGGATTGAGTACGAATGTGCCAAATTGCAAGGTCTCATGCAGCAGGCTCCGTCCCTCGCTGAGCTAATAGACATGGAATGGCTAGTGAATAAATTTTCAGAGTACCCAAAGTACTGGGAGCATATGGCCCAGGTGACCACTGATCATCCTGAGCCATAGAACTATTTACTTCTTCCCCTGATTTCGTGGGGCGCTGCGGGTACTTGCACTGCTAGCTCTTGCGCTGAAGGAATCCTTCGGTACAGTGCCCCCGTTTGATTTCGCTGTGTGGCTCTGGATTCGTGAGGCAGCAGCCGAAGTCATTGGTGTTTTACTTTTTGACATGGTCATCATCTCCGTAGGTTAGTTACCCAGAAGCGGCAATTCTGTTTACTCGCACCTGGCAGTACGATGATGGCACCCTGTTTGGCTTTATTGCAGGGTAGTCGCTGTGGGAATTTTTGGTTGTACAGGCTACCTGGAGATAAAATTGCGATTAAACAGCACCACTCTGTTTACGCTACATGCACTTAAAAGGTTGTATTACTGGCACTGAGTGTACTCTCGAACTGACCTAGCCCGAATTTCTCACGGGGTATAAAAGAAAGCGGCTGAAAGTCTTAACGTTTCAGGGCATTACACCAAAAACCAACACCAACAGCCGCTTCCAAAATGGTACCTGAAAAACTGACCTTCTCGCCACTCTCACGCCGCCAAATTGAAGCCGGTTTTTCCGGCGGTCACATCACCTCCGATGCCAGATTGCTCCTGCTACAAGAAGTCGATAATCAACATCGTCTGACGCACCGCTTGGCCTCCGTGATTCATGATATCCACGGGCACCGGAACAGGTTCGTCACAAACTCGATATTAGGATCCGTCAGCGGGTGTTCGGTGTGGCCGCTGGCTACGAAGATTTCAACGACCATGAGGCCCTACGCTATGATCAGGCGCTTCAGACAGCGCTAGGTGAAGATAAAGCTCTGGCAGGCAAGTCTACGCTGCGCCGGAGTGAGCAGAACGCCGATCGACAAGCTATGGTGAAGGCCCATGAGTTACTGTGGCACCACTTCATTGAACAGCATGACGAACCCCCGAAGGAAATCGTGCTGGATTTTGATGGCACCGATATCCCTGTGCACGGTGAGCAACCCGGGGCAAGTTCTTTAACCGCTATTACGGTCACTACTGCTACTTCCCACTGTATGTCTTCTGTGGCCGCCATCTGCTGATGAGCTATCTGCGTACCATTGCAGCGATAGCCACCACAGCCGAGCGATCCTTGCGTTGCTGGTGCGGTTTATTCGCCAGTACTGGCCCGATACGCGTATCGTGTTACGGGGATAGTCACTTTTGTCGCCCTCGAATGCTGAGCTGGTGTGACCGGCATGACGTCGACTACATCGTGAGTATCGGCAAGAACAGCCGACTGCTCAAGGAGGTGGACGTGCCCATGATGTTGGTGCGCAAGCCCCAGTGGGAGGTGGGAGGTGGGAGGTAAAGTGGCGGAGACGTTCCGCTCCCAATATCAAGCACACTCCTGGAAGTATCCACGCTGGGTGGTGGCCCATCTGGAAGAAGGCGAACTGGGCTCTAATCTCCAGTTTATCATTAGTTCCCGTTATGACGACGGCTTCAAGCTCTACTACGAGCAGTACTGCGCTCGGGGCGACATGGAGAACCGGATTAAGGATCAGCAACTGACCCTGTTTGCTGATCGTACCTCTAGCACGCACTGGTGGGCCAATCAGTGGCGGCTGATCTTGTCGGGCTTTGCCTATACGCTGTTCGAGCGATTACGAACACACCTGAAAAAGACGACCTTCGCGCGTATGAGCCCGAGCAATCTGCGTCTCAAGCTGATCAAGGTGGGGGCCGTCATTATCCGCAACACCCGGCGAATCCGGATGCTGATGAGTGACAGCTACCCTTACAAGGCGGAGCTATCCATTACGTCCTATTTATGCAGCTCATTGAGGTGCAGTGAGAAATCCGAGCTAGTAAGTAAATAAAAATATATCTCTAATTTATCGCCAATGATACATTCTAAATTTACATTGGTTTCATGCTGGTTTTTGCTCTTCTTCTTATCCTGCCTTGCGCTGAGTTTTTAGACGATTTATTACGAACTAAAGTGCTTTCACTCAGATCCTGCATAAATTTGGTTACCATTTCCCCCTGATGCTGCAAAATTTCTGTTTTTCCCCAGACTTTATTTTTCATCATCAGCCATTGTTTTATGCTGTCGATGCCACCTGCTTTGTAATAACTTCTCTTGGCCCCAGGAGGTAAATTGCTAAGCCTTGAATTTTTACTATGACTTATCAGGCACAGGTTTCCAAACGCATTGAGCGTGCTTTCAGGGAGTTGTTCATATCCATTCATCGGTGTCTGAGGATAATAGTGTTCAACCGAGCTATTGAAGCTAAATTCATACTCACGTACGTTTGTCACTTTCCTAAATTCAAGCCATAGCAGGTAATCTAAGTAATTAAAAACAAGGTTGTTGGCAATATTACCGAACATAAGCTTTGAATCATCAATATCATCCCAGCTTTGAGCCCGAAGCTGGCCTTTCCTTTCGTATATGATTTCGAAGTAGTCCGCCTGTTCTTGACCAGTTAGGAAACGGTCATATACGAAGCAACGAGCAATCGATTCTAGCCGTTCAAGGTATGACTGAAATGTAACTGACTTCGCGTGGTAAAGATAATTCAGTGCGGCGTTTAGCCAGTGTTTGTAAACCATTGTAGGTGTGGATACATGAAGTGCCGATTGCAGCATGAGCAATCGTCGATTGTCCTCACCAGTAGTTTTAACTCTTTGGCTAAATGTGTTTACGTAATCGCTGCTGCCGCTGCTCCTTTGCCACTTAAGGCGCTTCAAGCTCCATGCATCATTGCTTCCAGCAAATTCTCGCTTAATAACATAGCGGTCGTACATATACTTACATTTAAGTAGATCGAATGTGAAGCGCTTGACCCGTTCGGAAGCATCGCTTTTTCTCAGCAAATATTCATCGAACGCAGTTATAAGCTGCTTGTCATCTAAAGGAATGTCTTCTCCTGTAGTCAACCTCAACACATGTAATAGAAAATTGGGGAAGTTAATTACCGTACTGAAACGCTCAGGCGCTTCTTCTATTGTCTCCTGTTTGTTTTGGTTTTGGCTTTGGCTTTGACACCGCTGTGGTAATGGCTGACTAATTATATTACTCAAGCATCTCTTTTCAGCGTCTCGCTCATTACTATTACTGGTCAGCACACGCTTTAGGTCGTCAAAATTATCCACCTTTAACGTGTCCCAATTTTTTTCACCAAAAAGACTATTGCGCTGATGAGTTACGAACCCCATTTGAACGTAGCGCTCCATATTAGCGCAAGCTTCCCAAACTTGGTCTAAGCAGGATATTAGTGTTGCGCTTTCGGCGGAATTTTGTAACTTACTCATCATACGAGACTTGAGCACTTCGTGTTTTTCCAACTGCTCGCCACGATTATTCATCACTTCAAAATAATGGTTTAGGTCAGTATCTTTAGGCACTTCTACACGCATAATCTGCACCTGATTAAATAGATAATCAGCAAATTCTTCCTCAATGCCTTTACATAGTTTAGGAATTAACTCTAGAATCAACTCATAGCCGTTGATGATTTCTCTGTTGTACTCCTCGGTTAGCAACTGAAAAGACTTGTTCTTTTTAACTTGACCATGATAAACAGCCTTCAAGGCATTGGTTGATCGTGGGCGACTCTGGAAAAAAACTGAAGGTTTTCGGAACCAATCATTCCCGTCGCGACTTTCATTATAATTCTGTTGTCGAAAATACGATGCTAGCAAAAAAAGGGTTGTTAGCCGTTGCTGACCATCAATTACTTCATACAAAGGCTTTTCGTTGCCTTTATCGATAAATTGTTGAAAAACCACTAGAGTGCCAATGTAATATGGCTTTGGCTTCATAGATACTGCTTGGCCTATAGGCATTTCATCCAACACATCCTGAATTAACTGGGTAATTTCCTCAACGCCCCACGCGTAATTGCGCTGGTACATAGGAATCAAATAATCCTCTTCTCCCCTTAGCAAACACCTTATTGAGTGCTGGGTGATTCCATTATTCACAGTAGCGCATCTCCTGAAACAAGGTTTCTATTTCCTCAACTCTCTTGGCTGCAATATTTTGCAATACCGGTAATTCAACACTCAAAAAGTCTGTCGGCTGAGTAGCTTCTCTAATTAACAAAAACATATTGTTTTGAAGCACATAGTTATCCATGCTAGCAAGCTGTAATACTTGCATTTTAAGGCGCAAGCTATAGGCCCAGATGAATGCTTTCTCGACCGCACGAGAAACTTCTACCATGCCAAATTTATCAATGTAGCAAATCAAAAGACAATCAAACATCGAGCGCACGTAGACATCGCCTGTTCTCCGACGTGCACGGTAATCATCAATAGTTTCAAAAATGCTAGATGCATACCCATCTAAATCTAAAAGCTTTTGTTTGCTCAAACTGTCGTTTTTAGTATCCAGCACAGCAAATGTATGCTGATAGTTAACAATCTCGTTCTGATAATGGCCAATCATTTCAAAAAAGCGTCGACCATTGATGATGGTCTGATCCAAATGAAACGGGAACGCTAAACGACTACCATCCATTCGGCGATGATGATGTTCGTTGTAATCATCGACACCATAATGAGTCATGCGCAGCTGCTCTACATATGGATAACGGTCGATACGGTCAATATTCACGCCTTTGAACAGATGTGTATCCTCCTTACCGAAATAACGAGCTGATGCGCCACGTGACCAATTGCGTATGCGAAATAAATAGTTAGCAAAGAGGTTGGCCAATTTCTTAGTATCGCTGCTTTCCCAATGACTAACTACCTCAGCTTTAAGATGTTCTTCCCCAGCCGTAAACTCTCGCAAATGAAAAGCCTTAAGTAGGTCGTGAGGCTCTAAGTCACGCCCGCGTGCATTTTGCGAGTCGAAGAATTGAAAGGCCTCGGAAATATCTTTTAGTTCAAAAAATACTAGCTCGCACTTATTAAGCAAAAAATCAATTAGCTCTTCAGTAAACTCAGCCCGCAATACAATTCGACTAACTGCTAGATAATTAGTATGTAGATTTTTCTGCGAAATCAGATTATTGAACACGGGGTCGATCATGTTCTCCCCCATTGTGTGTAGTGTCTTTTCCAAATCCTTTCGACTAATCGAGTTCCGCTTGTCTGAGCCGATACGCTCGTTTATCAAAGCACGCACTGCTAGCATCAGGCTAAGGGTACGCTGCTGGCCATCAACAATATTTCGGTTAATTTTCCTGGGATCTATGCCATCAGGTGCTCGGTGGAAAACAACCGTACCCAGTCGGTAAGCACTTTTGTCCTTATGCAGAGCAATATCGGCAAACAACTGGTTGATATTGCTGGTTGTCCACTTATAGGGGCGCTGGTATTCGGGTATAGCTAAGCTGCTATCTTCCAGCAACTGCCGAACGGTGAGTACGCCTTTTTTCAGTGAGGAAGATACTGTCGTCATACCAACCACGCCCGTCTGCATAGTATTTCTTGCATCTTCTCATGTTCAATATCTGTAATATCGGTAAAGCTTTTTTCAGTGGGGTAAAGGTAGAATTTCTTAATTGTCATCTTCGTGCTGTTCCTTTTTTCCTTATACTACCTTGTCAATCAGGTATTTTTTACATCGTCCCATGCTTTGGTGCTTAGCATCAACTGAGGCTGAAGCATGTATGTCGATGAGTACCAACAGAAAATTCTATCCCATGCTTGCTTAAGCGGAAGGTAATGCAGTATATTACTGATTTGTTGTACAAGGTTTGTGTTCGCCCAGGTGGCGGAATTGGTAGACGCGCTAGCTTCAGGTGCTAGTGTCCGTATGGACGTGGAGGTTCAAGTCCTCTCCTGGGCACCATGACAATATGGTTCCATACGCATTATTTCTATAGATATTTTTTACTGTTACATCTCCATCTACTACCCCTGTTTATTTAAAGCTCCCTTGGCGACGCGCCATTCCCTTGTACGGATAAACACTGCAATAGCCGCGATTAAGCTTAGCTGCACAGCCGACATGCAGAGAGGCGGCGCTAAAATCGAATTCCTCCTGGTTATCCTTTCACTAATGGTAAGCGAGCATCCATGGTGCTCAATATAGTGTTGATACACAGGTATTCGCGTGGCTTTATAAGCAGCTAATATCTTTCTCCCTAAGGTCGCTGATGATGCAATACCCACTAAATGACACCCATAGCATCAAGGAATCCTCCAAACTCCCTGCATTTACTATTTCAGTAAGTGATCCTTATTTTGACAAATCAATGATGTCACTTGAAGAGCATATCGATGACGCTAAACGTTTCCTAGAGTGCACATATGGTTCAGCAGAGCATCATGACGACACCCAAGCCGATGAAGTTTCAGAGAACGATTTGATACTTATTTTCCAGGACAAGTATCAAGCTGAATTATTACAATTGCAAAATGGTCTAAGTGCCTCTTCCTGTCAGGAAAAGATCAATGAATGGGTTAGTCCTGCGTTTTTAAGCCAAAGCCTGCAGGACTGCTTCTCAATCGCCATGACATGGGCGTTATGTACAGACTTACTGCACAAATCCGGTTTCGATAGAAATGCATGGTCCACCCTCATTGAGTATAAAAAGTTTGAGCTTCAAACAGAGATCGCGCTTGAAGAAGAATATAGCTTTTTCTTATCGATCCGTAATAAGGCCGCCGGTAAGAAAAAAGGCGCGCGTTACCACAACTTAAGGGATGACCTCATTGAGCATCTCGTTACCCCCGACCCTCCAAGCGGCTGGATATACAAAAAAACCACCGCTAGCAAGCTGACCCCTCTTATCTACAAGCGTCATTTGAAAAGCGAACATGCTTCCCGCTACCCCATCAGCCAGGATGAAGTTGAAACCAAGCTTTACTCCTGGCTAACAAATGATTCGACCTGCAAGGCAGTCTATGCGGCCCATGCACGTAAGAAGTCATCAAAGCACTGAAGCGCCGTTCATGATCCACTGGTCTACCTCGCTCTCCACCCAGCCCACCGCCGCCGCTCCCAGCTTGATGGGTTTAGGGAAAGTCGCATCATAACGCGGTGACCTAGGATTAATTTTCTCGTAGATTGAGGAACGGCTGATACTTAGCTTTTGGCGCAGCTGCTGCATGCGAATAATCGTCACTGGCGGGTTAATGGTGTGCATGGTGAAGCTCCTTGTTAGTTGATAGTGATATTTTAGGCAGTCCCTCACCCATGCTCAATGACACATGTGCCGCTCTCGACAGAATGGCTTTTATCAACTTTTTATTAATAAAAATCAATCATGTAAAAAAATACCGGCCTTCTAATCGTTGCATATCACGGGCGCGATGAGGAGTAGAAAAGCGTATTTGTCGCCCTGAACTCCTAGATCAATCGTAGAAAAAATGGTGTGGCGGGATAAACGCTTACGCAACCGTGGCTTTCTGGTTGTCAAACTTGATTCAAACAATGAGCGCAGCATCTGACGTGCTCAAAGCTCCTACGTACTCTTGCAGAAATACCCTTGCCGGTGTCCGGCAACCGAGCTGCTTTCTGGGTCGATTATTCAGCTTCCACACAATCACTCTCCGCTCGGCATCCGCTACCGACGAAACTCGGCCTCCTGGGAAAGGTAATGCCGAACCAGGCTGTTGGTATTCGCGTTGATCACGTTTGACCGGATCAGCAAGGGTTACAGAAATAGATTGCCGCTGTCACTGTCTTGGCTACTGCCCCGTGGCTTACGTACTCAGAGCATTGGCCAGCGTGATGGGCTTCCCCACGCCGAAGCTTTAGCAACTGAATCATGGCCTTCTGCGTCAACTCGGTGGTGATGTTGGTTACCTGCTAGCAGGTAACCATTGCGACGCTCGATCAACGTGACCAACCCAGACTGCTTATGCCCCTTGAGCACATGTCGCCATCCCAATGGCGCCATTAAACCGCTGAACTGATGGGGCTCTACTTCTCACGCAGCCGGTAGGTGACAACAATCATGCTTGGTAACCGCCTCATTCACTTCCAAGCGATTCGGCAACAGGGCACGGAGCCTGCCTGGGTGCATAGCCACTGGTGCTGGGGTACGTCACAGCTTCCGGTTGACCGTGCGGATGCGCTGCCAAGCTCAGCGATCTCCCCCTGGCTCATACCAAGGTCATTACGGGCGGGGATCTAGTATCTTTGGGGTTGGGTAAGCTATCGGTATTGCATGCTATGTTTCACTTTAGGCAGTGAGCTGAGAAGAATACCGGCTATGGCCTCCCACCTCTACCGTCTGTTCCAAAGCGATACAGTTGTTCTATTTCATTAGGCCGCTGAATCCAGGGTTTGAAATTTTAGGTCTTCCATCTTCGTAGGGATCAGGCTTTGGGACTTCGTACAGCGGCAATTCATCAACAGTGTACTGAATGCCATTTTTAAGCACTGGTTCTTTCAGCAGAATGGTTTCTGAAAAGAGGTAATTTTTTGTGTAATCCTCTTTTTTCAAATGTCCCAACTGGATGAGGAAATCCAAAGCCGCTTCCAGTTTCTTCTGAGATCGGGTTTGTCCTCGACCATGCTGTCGAAACAACGATTTATTGAACCTGTATTGACCTGATGCATTATTGTTTTTTATTACAAGCCGATGAATCTCCCTCACAAGCTCGTTGGTTAACGTAACAATTTCAGGCTCACCCGCTAGATATTCCAAGTAGTGTTTTGAGTAACCTCTGCACAAGTTATATGCATACTTTAACACTGTCTCATTAATATTACCGTGATAGCCTTCAAAGGTATGCAGGATGGCCGCGACGCGGGTGACATTATCCATGAGCTTTGAACCATGTCCTCGAGCATGGTAGTACAAGCCATGCTCTACCATCTCCCGCTCGATACTTAGTTGCATCTCTTTCCAGCAATCCTTGGCAGTAGGTGTGAACTCGACCAAACGCCGACTTTGTTCATCGCTGTCCAGAATGTCAAAAGACTCGGCAAGCAAGTCCTTGGCTCGTTGATTAAAATCATCCATGATATCGGGATTGACAGGACGGCCACTACCCTCACGTTCACCAATTAGGGATGTAGGCATTATTACCATGAAGCGGGACAGGAAACCGTTATCCCTTGCTTCTTCTCCACGCTTTTCTAAAAACCTTTCAATCACCTTGGGTTGCGCCATTAAGGCGAGTGTCAATCGAGAATCATCTAGCGTGAAGCTTGGGGAAGACCGGCGAGCAACATCCAAGGGTGTGCTACTCCAAATGGAATTCAATAAGCTCAAATCCTGCAGTGCTTTACCTTCAAAGACACTTCCCGCCTCACTGGACAACAGGCAAGCCAAGGGTATGTTTTCATATAGCCCGAATGCTAAGGCGCTCGGTGTTACGTTTTCGTAAATGAGCTGATAGTTTCGAGGCGGTTGGGGTTTAGCTTCATCCTGTTCGGCTTGCTTCCTCTCGATATCATGCAGTACTGGATCCCCTTTTAGGAGAGCCTGAGTCCTGGCTTTGGTGAGCGCCTTTTCGGCGTCGTTCCAGTTTTTCAGCTTGCGCTCATACACTCTCATCGCTCGGACACGCTCAGCTTTTTTTTCTGCCTGAAACCGTCGGATAGGTTTGAAGAACCAGTTTTCTAGTGCCGTTTTCCTCTCCCCACTTTCCGCAATAGTCAGCAGATTGAGTGAGGTAGGCACCACATTGCCATTCGGAAACGCTACATCCACTACCCCCTGGCATGCTACCGCCATCGCAGCCAGCGCCGTTGTGCGTGCCATTTCGGGCATCACCTCAACATGCTGGGCCACCTCCCTGGTAGCGGATTCAAACATCGAATTTTCGATGTAAGGAGGCAACTCTCCCTCTTTGGCTGGCGGAAGGTTCAAAGGTGGCATGTTAAAGCCGTCAGGACTTATATTCATAAAATACTCATCATTAAGTCTGCTATTTTTGCTAATACTAGCAAAAATAGCACCATATTAATTACCAATTTAGTATTTTATGACAACGAACCCAGCTGATGGGTAGCGGAGCTTATGCTCTCTATCAAAAAACCTCTCCATGCTGGGCACGAAATATTGCCCGTTGATCGGTCATCAAAAAATGCGAAAACTCCATGAGCAATGGTCGTCGCGCGACGACCATTGCAGAAGGCATTATGTATCCATCAAAGCGGTAGGCAATCGGCTGCTACTATTTAATGCCTACTTCCATCAAAGCAGTGCACACCCTGACCGATAGGTTTCGTATACGCTTTACACAAGTAGCTTGCGGCGTGAAACACGTCGGCAAATGCCGTTTGGTCATCGCTTCTGAAAAACCACGTAGCCAGGTCATTGCTGATAGGCTTTCTGGGCACTTGTACCAGTCCTGCCATGCATTCCTGCGGATGGTTGATTGCCAGAGCCCATGCCCTGACGATGCGATGGAATAAGTTGTCATATCCATAATCACCACAGGGCGTCTTATCCATGTACCCAAGGCCGTTATAGGCATCACCGTTCAGAAGTAACAGAAGATGGTAATGAGGGTTCTCACTCGTATCTTGCTCACAACACCAAGCATTGCGTAGCTTATGCGGGTATTTGATGCCTGCGGCGTCAAGCTCCTGGTGCAAATATTGAAGGAAGGCGCTGATAGTGGCGTTTTGGGGGGCTATCAAGCCAGCATGAATTCCACCTGGATAGTGCAAGTCAATTCGTATCGCGAATAAGCGGTTACAGTCCTGACGTGATTGGTTCATGACAAACAGCAATTTATCTAGGTAGTTTTCAATCAATGGCCCTCTCTGGGTTTGCACCGGCATATTTTGATAATAAATATCCCACCATAGCTTTAAAGCAGGGTTATCTTGATGGCGTTTACGTGGACGCTGACCAACGTTATATAGAGCGGTGTTCATGATGATACTCCTAACGCTCACCCACGCGGATGCCCACGGCGTGTAGGCCGTGTTCATGCTCGTAGAGAGGATAAAATGTTGAAAGATGGGCAATGCCGCATTTAGTGACGCGGCTAGCTTGCCATAACAGGAAATGCCCTAATGGGCGACGATGAGCGACTTAACTATATGGCTAATGCACAGCATGGTTGAACGCACTCTATGGATGCTCCTAGTACGTAAGGCCGTCGGCTTGCAGGCCTCCTTCCCCTAACACTATTTCTCCCCTTAAGTAAAGACATAATAATATTACCGTCACACAGCCATGCCTGATATCCATTATCATTGAGCACCTAAACCCGCTTTGCATGCGGGTTGGAGACAGGCCATGCCCGTACTGTGAGCGATCCTTTTCAATAAAAATAATTCCATTTTTTCAATAAGATAACGAAGAGCCTTTTAGGCTCGGCATCTGCTCAGATAATCATACCGGCCAGTATTTTCTTTCTTAAATAAAATTTTCCTGGCATGACCAGCACAAAAAAGCGTGTCAGGCTTACCTAACAATCAATAACTCGTTCCAATGAGTAGTGTATCGCGGAGTACGTCGCTCACTGCGTAGCGACCAGGCATTGCCTTTACGGGGTAGACCCAGCTGTACCGTTCCTTTACCTAGCTCACGATTGAGCTTATCCATCGTCGCCATCAGGCGTTCACTGCGCTTAGCTTCTTCATCGGTTTGCGGGGTTTCGGTGAGGGTGAGCTGTCGGTTAGCCTTGGGTGAAAGGTCGAGCAGCGTCAGGCCTGCTTTATGATAGGCATACCCTTTGCGCCATAGACGCCTTAAGCCTCGTATCGCCGCTGCGATGATGTCGCGGCTGTCATCGGTGGGCTTCTCCAGGGAGACGACCACACGCTGTTGATATTGCGGTAAGTCGGTACGGAATGGGTTGGTGCGTACAAATGCCATCACCGCACTGGTTACACTTTGCTGTTTGCGCAACTTTTCGGCCGCCCTGGTGGCGTGCTGTCTCAAGGCTTCACGTAAGTCGTGGGGGTTGCCGGTGAGCCTTCCGAACGAACGTGACACCATGATCTGTTACTTGGGTAGGCTCATGTCATCGAGATGTATGGCGGACTGCCCGCGTAGCTCCCATACGATGCGTTCCTGCACCACACTAAATCGCCCCCTAATACGCTTAGGGTCTGCCTCGCGTAGATCCCATGCGGTCTCAATACCCATCACTCTTAAACGTTCACCGGTACGGCGTGCCACGCCCCACAGCTCGGTTACCGGCAACTGTTTTAGCAATGCTTTGGTCGCTTCACTATCAGCAGTTAGCTTACATACGCCATGCTGCTTGTAGGCAGGATGTTTTTTAGCCGCTTGATTCGCCACTTTGGCGAGTACGCGGGTAGGTGCAAACCCCACGCACACGGGAATGCCCGTCCACTGCCGAACGGTATCGCGCATGGCTTGGCCCCGAGCCTCCAGCGAATCTGGGTCAAAGCCCTGAAACCCTACAAAGCTTTCATCAATGGAGTACACCTCCACATGGGGCGAAAACTCGCCTAGCACCTCAGTTACCCGCTGGGACATATCCCCGTATAACGCATAGTTACTGGATAGCAGCACAGCCTGGCGATGAATCGCGGTCGGTAACAAGTGCATGGCAGTCCCCATCTCCACACCCAGGGCTTTTAGCTCGTTGCTGCGGGCGACGACACAACCATCGTTATTCGACAGCACCCCTACCGGGCGCCCTTCCAACATTGGATCAAAGACGCGCTCACAACTAACATAAAAGTTGTTGCAGTCAACGAGTGCAATCACGGCAGTGACCTCAGCAGATTGTGAATAACATCGGTCACCACACCCCACACTTGGGATTCGCGTCCATCAAGGGGTATTGGCTTAAAATTAGGGTTGCTTGCTTTGAGGTAGGTACGCTGGCCTACGCGTTCAAGACGCTTGACGGTCATTTCGCCATCTACGCAAATCACCACAATCCGGCCAGGCAGTGCTTCCAAACTGCGATCCACCACTAATAAGTCCCCAGGGTGGATGCTGTCCCCAATCATTGAATAACCTTCCGCACGCGCAAAAATAGGTCGAGACTGGGCGTTTAACGACGTAGCGGTGCAGATCTAGCTCGGTATCCAGGTGATCATCGGCGGGTGAAGGAAACCCAGCGCGCACGGCGGTTGAATAGAGCGGTAAGGGCAATGACGATCCCACGGCATCTGCCCGGCCCAGCAGTGAAACGTTCAATGACATAATAGGCTCCCTCTTTTACTGTATTTATGAACAGTATCAGTAAAGAGGCTTATCGAAGCAACCACTCAAAGGTCAAAGCCAAAAAATTACAGATCTATATCACTCCTATGAATCCTGCACACGGGATCACTTTGACGCCTATTAGGAGTGTTAGTTATGTCCCCGCCTTGCCTACGCTGTGCAGCCGCTTGCACGCTTAACCTTGAAACCGCCCAACGCATCGGCTCGGTGGGCAGCAGTCTTGTGGCTGGAGCCATTGGAGCGTGGCGTGCTTCCTCTCAACTAACGTGCCCTTTAACGATGGCTACCTCCCGCTTCCCGTTAGCCAAACTGCCCGCTGCCGTGATGGGGGCTATTTCCGGCAGTCAAGCAGGCACGCGTGCCGCAGAATTATTTTTCACGCAGAAGCTCCCCCCCGGTGAAGGAACGCCCTGGCTGTGCGTATCGTGCGGTCATACCTTCCGGCAATTAACCCGTCCCTTCACCGCACCCCACTAATACGTACCCACTAAGCGACGTCCCCATTACTTTCCAACCATCAAGCGCTGGCGATTAACGTCAGCGTTTTTTTTATTGCTAGGAGTTTTCATCATGGCTCATCTCGTTGAACAAATGGCTTACGTCGGCGCTACCCCCTGGCACGGCCTGGGGCAACAGTTAACCCGTCAACAACCGCTAGAGGTATGGCAGCAACAGGCCGGTATGAACTGGCACATTGAAGAAGCCCCGGTGCGTTTTATTGCCGAGGGTGCCAGCCACTTGGGCAGTATCCACTCGTTCCCCGAGCAAAAAGTGCTCTACCGCTCGGATACCAAGGCGCCGCTATCGGTGGTGTCCCAACGTTATAAGGTGGTGCAGCCCGAGGAGATTCTGGAGTTCTACCGCGATCTGACCGAGTACGCCGGGTATGAGCTGGAAACCGCTGGGGTGCTTAAAGGTGGGCGTAAGTTCTGGGCGTTGGCACGCAGTGGCTTAAGCACGTCGCTGAAAGGCCAGGATGAAGTCAACGACTACCTGCTGTTGGCCACTTCCTGTGATGGCACCCTGGCGACTATGGCCACGCCCACCACGGTACGTGTGGTGTGTAACAACACGCTGCAGATTGCGGTGGATGGCACGTCGCAGGCGGTGAAGGTTCCCCACCGGTCAGAGTTCGATCCCCGTGCGGTAAAAAGCCAGTTGGGTATTTCTGTTTCCCAGTGGAATGACTTTATGTACCGCATGAAGGCCTTGGCGGAACGTAAGATCGATCATCGCGAAGCACAGCAGTATTTGCAGTCGGTGCTCTGCGGTATCGATAAGCCAATAGATGACCCTTCCAAGTTGCCTAACTACCGGGCGCTAAACAAGGTGCAAAAGCTCTACCACGGCGAAGGCCGGGGTTCCCACCTCGACACCGCCAAAGACACCGCCTGGGGTTTGCTCAATGCCGTGACCGAGTACGTGGATCACGATAAGCGTGCGCGTAGTAACGATACCCGCCTGGATTCCGCGTGGTTTGGTCAAGGGGCGCAACTGAAGCAAGAGGCGCTACAAACGGCCCTTGCATTGGTGAGCTGACATGCTGTTTCTGATCATTCTAGTGCTGATTTTCTTGGTTTTTGTATTACCCCTCATTGGATAGCGCGATAAGCCCAGCCCCTAACAGGCTGGGCTTTTTGCTTTTTACGTGGAGTACACCATGGCCTCTCTTAGCCACGATTTAGATATCGCCTTAACCCAACTGACCGAACGACTGCTCACCCAGAAGCAAACCTATGCCGAAACCTACGTCATGGCTAAAGGACAGCTGTATCGCACCGAGCTGCACCTACGCCCCGTCCCTCCCAGTGAGCTCCCTGCCGATTTTTAATAACTATTGAAGGAGCCTTCTCATGGCAACTAAAACCAATGTGGTAAATCACGAGTCGTCTGCATCCTCTTCACTACAAGCGGTTCCAGCAGCAACTACTCCGCACCTTGCAGAAAGCACGGCAATCATCCAGGTGATTGAGCGTGCGGCACTCAACCCGGACGTCGATATCGACAAGATGGAGCGTTTGCTTCAGATGCAGGAACGGGTGATGGATCGCCAGGCCATGATGGCCTATAGCGCAGCCATGGCAGCCATGCAGACCGAACTCCCCAGCATTGAAGAGCGTGGACAAACCAATAACGGCTGCTACGCCACGCTGGAAGATATCGTCGATACCGTGCGCCCCATTATGCAAAAGCACGGCTTTGCAGTGAGCTTTCGTATTCAGACCCAGGAACGCGGTATTCAGATCACCGGTGTACTGATGCATAAGGATGGCCACCGTGAAGAAACCAGTATGCTGCTTCCCGCCGATATAAGCGGTAACAAGAACGCGGTGCAGGCGTTTGGCTCTTCCACCAGCTATGGCAAGCGCTACGTACTATGCGCCCTACTCAACATCACCACACGGGGCCAGGATGACAATGGCAAGACCAGTACCAAAGCGAGCATCAAGCTAGTCACGCCCTTTCAGGCGGGACAGATCCAGCGACTGATTAGCCAGTGCCCTGCCACAACCCAGGAGTGGTTCAGTGGTAAATACGGTTCAGCCGTGCAAGTCCCCCAGCCTGATTTTGACAAGCTACGCGCCTCACTTTCTAAACGGGCGTTTAAGTAATCCACGCTCTCCCCCTTATGACAGGAGGCTTTCATGCAAGTGCTTTCTATGGAGCAAGGTACCCCCGAGTGGCTGGCGGCGCGGTTAGGTCGCGTCACCATGTCGGAGCTCAAGGTCTTGCTGGTGAAGGGTAAAGGCCCCGGCTTGTTGGGTACCGGGGCAATTACCTACATGCACCAGTTGATCGGTGAGCGAATTACCGGGGAACTGGCCGAGCCGTTTCAAGGCAATGCACATACCCGCCGTGGTCATGAGCTGGAAGGCGTGGCACGTGCACTTTATTGCGATGCTACCGGCGAACCCGAACCACATGAAGTGGGCCTGATCCTAAATCACGGGGTGGGCTACTCGCCTGACAGTCTGGTAGGTGCTAACGGTCTGCTGGAAATCAAAACCAAGCTACCTAAGTTCCAGATTGAGGTACTGCTCAGCGGCGAGATACCCGATGAGCACGTGCCCCAATGCCAGGGCGGGCTATGGGTAAGCGAACGGGAATGGATTGACTTTGTGAGCTATTGGCCCGGCATGCCGCTGTTTATCAAGCGCGCTTATCGTGATGACATCATGATAAGCACCATTGCCGAGCGGGTTGAGGCCTTCCATGAAGAAATGGAGCGGCGCATGAGTCAAGTGATGGCAGCGTGACAAAACCTTCCCATAGTTACAACAATCGATCATTAACGGCATAGACGCCGGGGCCACCACCCCGGCGTTTTTTTATTTTTTGGAGACAACCATGACACACGCCAAACTCAAAGCTGGGGAATTGGCTGGCACCTACCTAGTCACTACTCCTTTTACCGAAACAGATATCATCACCATGGCCAAGCGTTTTGCACGACGTAAACTCGCTAAAGGCCGCAAAATTACACAGCCCTCGTAAGCGCTCCAATAACCCCATCTAGGCAGTCATTGCCTAGACCGGTAAGGTCTCTTTCCACTGCCAGGGCAGTAGCGTGTTGAGGTCATCGTCGTTGAGAGAGGGTAGCGTCTCAAAGACGTGCTG